>CAXTUG010000008.1:7086-18147 GCA_964247375.1 uncultured Sphingomonadaceae bacterium | reverse complement strand
ACCCGCAATGGCGGCCTGGACCTAGCGTCGAACGGCATGGCGTGGCGATCCTGGCAGTGCGGAGATGGAAACCCGACGAACGAGCCGTCCTGCCGTTCCCATCGACGGTATCACAGCATTCTGTTTCTAGCTTTACCCGCTCATCCTGAGTAGCGATTGAGTAGCGGCGAAGCCGCGTATCGAGAGCCCATATTGAAGGATCGTCCCCGTGCTTCGATACGAGCCCTCGATACGGCCCTGCGGATCTACTCGGTCTCTACTCAGCATGAGCGGTTGATGATTCAATTTAAGCGATGATTGCTCTAGAAGGCGTAGCGGACCTCGCAATAGGGCATCGCCTCGCCCAGCCAGCCCAGGAATCTGTCGAGCCACTGCCGCTTCCAGGCAACCTTGTAGCGCAGGTTGCGCATGCCGGACTGGCTCCACTTGCGCTCCTGTATGTCAGGGCGCCACAGCCACTCCTCGGCGCGCGGGTGCCAGCGCAGGTTAAGGTCGTGCAGCCCATCATTGTGGGTGAGGAAGATCACTTCGCACTTCAGCTGGATCTTGGCCGCGGGCGAGAGCCGTTCGTCGATCTCGCGGAACAGCGCCTTCCACTCGGCTTCCCAGCCCTCGTGCACGATCACGGGCGAGAAGTTGAGGTGGACCTCGTAGCCCGCGCGCACGAAATCGTCGATCGCGGCAACACGCTCGGCCATGGACGAGGTGCGGACGTCGACCACTTTCGCGATCGTTTCCGGCATGAGCGAGAAGCGGATGCGGGTGCGCCGTTGCGGATCATAGTCGAGAAGGTCGCGGTTGACATATTTGGTGGCGAAAGAACCCTTCGCTCCGGGAATGGTCCGGAACGCTGCGACGAGATCGCGCACATTGTCCGAGATCGAGGCGTCGACGGAGAGGTCGCCATTCTCGCCGAGATCGTAGACCCAGTCGACCGGGTCGATCGTGTTCGGCTCCGGCTTGGGCCCGAGTTTCGCCGCATGCCGGGCGAGCGCGCGGGTGACGTCGTCGATGTTCACGAAGATGCTGATCGGGTTGGCATAGCCTTTGCGCCGGCCGACATAGCAGTAGGCGCACGCCATGGCGCAGCCGTTGGAAGAGGAGGGCGCGATGAAATCGGCGGAGCGGCCGTTGGGCCGCATCTGCATGCCTTTTTTGACGCCGAGCACCAGGATCTCGCGTTTCACGCGCAGCCAATCCGCGGCGAGCGCCGGATCGGCCAGTTCCGGTATCTTCCAGTGGCTGGCGACCTCGACCTGCGCCGCGTCGGGAAAGCGGGCGAGCACCTGCCGGCCGCGCAGGTAGGTTCGGATCGCCGGCTCGAGATAGATCAGCTTGGGGTCGATCAGCGCCCGCGGCAGCGCCATCAGGCCCTGCCGCGATCGTCAGCGATCCTCGATCGGTGGCTCATGGCCAAGCTCGGTCCAATCGATCTCGCCGCCTCCGGCTTCCGGTTGCGGCGCCTGACCGCTGAGCGGCGGCGGCTTGATCTCGGCATTCTGGCCGGCCTCGTCGCCCGTACCCGCACCCTGCACGCCACCTACGCTCCGGGTGACGGCGTCCGGGCCGCTCAAGGTGTTCGGGTCGGCATCAACCTGATCTGTATCCGGCATGCTGGGTCCTTCAATTCGCGGTTCGACAAATCCGATGCGATCTCACGCCTTCTTGGCCGTGAGGTGCTTGCTCAGATGCTTGTTCATCTCGAACATGCTGACCGATTTCTTGCCGAAAATCTTGGCGAGCTTCTCGTCGCCGTTGATCTGGCGCCGATCCTTGGCGTCCTGCAGGTCGTGCTTCTTGATGTAGGCCCACACCTTGCTGACGACCTCGCTGCGCGGCAGATCCTGCTTGCCGACGATCTCGGCGAGCTCGTCGGACGGGGTGACGGGCGCGGTGATGCCGCCGCGGGCGCCGGACGCCGGCTTGCCGGTGGCCTTTACCTTCTTTTCTGCCGCTGCGGTCTCGTCCTTACCGCGCTTCTCCGCCGATCGTGCCATTGTCCACTCCGTGCTTGTTGCTTCAGACCACCCTTGGTCGCTGCATCGTCGCCCACTGCGGCCGCGCAGCATACTCGGGATAGCTACAATACGCACGGCAGCCCCGACGGTGCCGAGCGTATCGTCGGTGCGGCCAAGTGACGGCTGCCCCGTCCCGGCGAGATCGGCGAGCAGAGTGCGGGCGTGCGAACCGGCGGAGCAGCATGCCGGCATAGCCTCTTCGATGAAAATGCGTTACATGCCGGCCTGCCATATGGAGGCTGCCATGAAGAAGATTCTGCGTGCTATCTCCGTTGCGACGTCCGTCGCGCTCTGCATCGGGACCCCTGCGCTCGCGCAGACCACGACAGAGACCAAGGTGGATCACGACACCAGCACGAAGGACGGTGTCGCGACGTCGAAGACGACCGTGACCCGCACCAGCAAGCATGAAACCAACCGCCCCAAGAAGATCCTGGGTGTAAAGGTCGGCCACAAGAAGGTGGTGCACAAGACCGTCAAGAAGACGTCGGTCAGCTCGAACGGGGATTCCACCACGACGGTCAAGTCGAACTGAATACCGGCGCTGCGGGTAGCGCACGCCGGAAGACCGGTCCGATCGAAGCAGCTCGCGTGAACCGGCGCGCCGCCCGGCGCAACCGGTCATGCTGATCCACGATGCCGACCTTCGGCTGCTATGGTATGCGGCCGAGTGGCTGATCCGCCTGGGTGCGCTCGCGGTCGTTCCCCTGCGGCGTGCGCCTGCCGCTACGGCGGCCTGGCTGCTCCTGATCTTCTTCTTCCCGCTCGGCGGCCTGCTGCTCTATCTCGCTATCGGCCGCCCTAAATTTACCGCGGCGCGCGAGCGGCGCTGGAACGCGCTTCACCCCTTCTTCGCCGATGTCGCGCGCACGCTGGGCGCGGCGGCGCCCTGCGCAGCCGGAGAGGTCGAGCGCTTCGCGCTGACACTGGGACGCCTGCCCTGTGTCGGGCACAATGCCATCACGCTGATCGACGACTATGATCGCGTGATCGAGCGGCTGCTGGAGGACATCGCGGCCGCCGAGACGCGGGTCGACCTGCTGATCTACATCTTCGCCGATGATGATGTCGGCCGGCGCGTCGCCGCCGCCCTGGCCGGCGCCGCCGCACGCGGTGTCCGCTGCCGCGTCATGTTCGATCCGGTCGGCTCGCACCGCTGGCGTCGCGGGACGTTGCGGCTGTTGCGCGATGCGGGGATCGAAGTGCGGGAGGCGCTGCCGGTGCGCCTGCTGTGGCGCCGCAGCCGTGCCGACATGCGCAACCATCGCAAGCTGTTCGTGATCGACGGCGTCATCGGTTACGCCGGCTCTCAGAACCTCGTGCGCAAGGACTTTCGACCCGGCGTGGTCAACCGGGAGCTCGTCGCGCGCGTCACCGGTCCGATCGTCGCGGAGATGGCGGCGATCGTCGCCGGTGATTGGGAGATCGAGGGCAGCGGCCCACCCGCGCCCGCGGCGATCCGGCTGCCGCCGCCCGGCGGCGAGGCGAGGCTCCAGTTGCTGCCGAGCGGCGCCGACTTTCCGCTGGAGGGATTCGAGACGCTGCTGGTGTGGCAGCTTCATCGCGCATGCGCGCGGGTGATCCTGGTGACGCCATACTTCATCCCGGACGAGGATGTGATCGGCGCGCTGCGCAGCGTGACGGCCCGCGGCGTGAGCGTCGACCTGATCGTCTCCGAGGTCGTGGACCAGCGCATCGTGCATCTGGCGCAATGCTCCTACTTCGAGGAGTTGCTCGCGGCGGGTGTGCGCATCCATCAGTTTCGCGATTTCCTGCTCCACGCCAAGAACGTCACGATCGACGATACGCTCGGCATCGTCGGTTCGAGCAATGTCGACCTCCGCTCGTTCCAGCTCAACGAGGAGGCGAGCCTGCTCCTCTACGACGACGCGGACATCGAACGGCTCAAGCAGATCCAGTCCGGTTATCTCGCGAACAGCGACGAGCTACGCCTCGATTCGTGGCGCGCCCGACCGCGCTTCAGGCGTCTCGGTGAGAACGTCGCCCGCATCCTCAGTCCACTGCTGTGAACCTATCGGCGGTGCCGCGGCGTTGCGACATGTTCAACGGACAGGATGCTCTCATGACCGGCGACCAGAGCGGAGCGGTGCATTTCGCGGCGTGGCATGACGTCGCCGGGCTGCATCGGGATCGGGCATGAGGCGGCCCGTGCCCGATCCGCCGCGTGACGGACAGGAGAGCGTGTGGACCTTCCCGCGTCCGGCAATCGCCCAGCCGGTGTCGGCGCACCTGCAGGTCGTACTGGACGGCAGGACGATCGCCGAGACGCGCCGCGGCGTCCGCACGATCGAGACCAGTCACCCGCCAACCTATTATTTTCCACCGGAGGACGTGGTCGAGGCGGTGCTGACCCGCGGATCGGGCAGCAGCTTCTGCGAGTGGAAGGGTGCGGCGATATACTGGGATGTCGGGCACGGCACGACGCTGCGCCGCGCGGCAGCCTGGTCCTACCCGCACCCGACGCCGTCCTTCGCGATCATCCGGGATCATATCGCATTCTACGCCGCGGCGATGGACGCCTGCTTCGTGGATGGCGAGCGGGTCGAGCCGCAGCCGGGCGGATTTTACGGCGGCTGGATCACGTCGCGCGTCGCGGGGCCGTTCAAGGGCGTGCCGGGAAGCCAGGGATGGTGAGCCGGGAAGGACCGGAGGGTCGCCCGCACGGCGCGGCTGCTTCGCCGGCGCGGTCCGATGAGGTCCCGCTGCTGGCCAAATGGCTCGGCTTCGCCGGGCTGCTCCCGCAGTTGGCGGCGGTCATCGTGTTGGCGATGCACGATCCGGCGTGGCGGATCGCGGCCCTCGCGCTCGGCTACGTCTATGCCGCGCTGATCCTCAGCTTCCTGGGCGGCATGTGGTGGGGCCTCGCCGCGCGCGCGGGGGCTCAGGCTCCCGGCTGGACCTGGATCGCCGCCGTCGCTCCATCACTGGTCGCGCTCGCTTCGGCTGTTCCGTGGGCGATCGGCAGCCGGTGGCCGGGTCCATCCCTCCTGTGGCTGGGGCTGGCCCTGCTCTGCTCGCCGATCGTTGACTACCGGATGCACGCATCAGGCTTGGCGCCGCGATGGTGGATGCGCCTGCGCATCCCGCTCTCCGTAGGTCTCGGATTGCTGACGCTCGTCGCCGCCGGCATCTGAGGCGCAGGATCATGCTTCTCCTGGCGGCGTTATGCCAGCACGGTACCTGGGGATTGCAGCAGTAGGAAGAAGTGACATGCAGCGAGTGCTTCTGATCGGCATCAAGCCCGACGCGGTGGACACGTCCGATCCCGACCTGCCTCCCGGGCTCACCCACGAGAAGATCGCCGGGCAGATCAGCGCGACGCTCGCCGACATGGAGCGGCGTGGCTGGCACGCGGAATTCTGCTCCATCCTACCCGACGCCAGCGCCGAAGCGGCTATCGCCGCATCGCTCGCCGCCAAGTGGGACTGCATCGTGATCGGCGGCGGCATTCGTATACCGGCCAGCAATCTCCGGCTGTTCGAGCGCGTGATCGACGCGGTTCGCCGGGGAGCGCCCGACACGCCCATCGCATTCAATACGACGCCCGAGGATACTGCCGATGCGGCATCACGCTGGCTCGACGCGGCCTGACTGTTTGAACTCGTCGTGCGGACCGTCCGCGCTCAGAAGCGATACCCGATCTGCAGGCTTACCGCGCGGGGCATCGCAAAGTTGCGCTGAACCAATCCGCCAAGCGACGTCAGGTCGGTCGCGTAGGTTATGTAATGCTTGTTCGTCACGTTCTTGAAGAACACGGTCGCATCCCATGACCGGCTGAGCGAAAGAATGCCTAGCGACACGTCGGCGGCCACAAAGCCGGGCGCCTTCAGTGCCGGCGAGTTGATCGTGCTGAAGTATCGCGAGCTGGCGTAGTTCACGCTGGGTTGCACGAAGAAAATGCCCAGATTGCTGCGAAACTCCTTCCGAACGCTGCCGTTCGCCGAGTATTTCGGCGAGAAGACCGACTGTTGATCGGCTCTCGTGCCATCGGGAAGCGACACGTCCCTCACGCGGGTGTGAAGATAGGCCAGTCCGGCGTTGGCGGACAAGCCGTTGCCGAGGTTGGCGTTCAACTCGAACTCTGCGCCGTAATTGCGCGCTTCGGCATTGAAGATGGCGCCGCTCAGGTTGACGAAGTTGAACGCCTGGAAATTGTGGTAGCGATAGTAGAAGCCGCCGAGGTTGGCGGTGAGCCGCCGATCGAGCAGCGTCGTCTTGATCCCCCCCTCGTAGGCGGTCAGCACCTCCGGCTTCACCACAAGCGCCGAGAACGGCGTGTCGAGACCGACGACCGACGGAGCCTGCAACAGGCTCCCCTTGTTGCCGCGGGTCACCCCCGCATAGAGCAGCGCTGCCGGCGAGATCTTGTAGGTAAGCTGGGCTTTGCCCGACCAATCGTTCCTCTTGTACGATCCGCTGGTGACGGCACCTGTCGGCGCGAGGAAGCTGTCGACGCAGGTCGCGTCGTCCAGGCCGCAGACCGCGGCAAGGCTGAATTTCTTGATGTCGCGCGTCCAGCGCAGCCCGCCGATCGCGGTCAGTTGGCTGGTCAGGTCGTACTCGGCCTGGCCGAATACGGCGAACGTATCGACCTTCTGGCGATAATTGTTGCCGGCCGTGAAGCCGAAGGAGTCGGCGAAATCCAGCCCGACATCGTACCGCCCGAAGATATGAAGGTAATAGCCTCCGACCGTCCAGCGGAATGGCCCGTTCCCGCCGTTCAGCCGCAGTTCGCCCGACGCCTGGTGGGCGACCTGCCCGGAATTGTAGGTGGCGATGACGAACGGCGAGGAGTCGCTGTCCTCCTGGTAGAACTTCCGGATGTGGCTGTAATTGGCGATGGAGGTCAGCGTCGCCCAATCCAGATTCCATACCAGCGTGTCGGTAACGCCCCAGATGGCGCGTCGGAACGATCCGTTGCTGGGCGCATCGACCTTGAACGGACCGTCCTTCGGCTTGATGTAACCCAGGCAGTTGTTCGAGCCGGCCGGCGGAACCCCGTAGCCGAGCGCGGCGCAATTATTTTCGAAGATCGGTCCGCTCGAAACGGTGGTGAAGCCATGATTGTCGGGATCGGGGCCGCCGGGCAGCGTATCATATACACCGCCGCCGATCCGGAAGGTACGGGACCCGAAAACCTCCAGATTGTTGTCGACCGTCGCACTGGGGCGCCAACGGAGCTGGAACCGCCCGTTGATGGTCTTGTCGGCTCCGCCGTCGCGGCCCGACACATTGTTGATGTAGCCGTCCTGCCGATTGAAGAGGAGCGACGCGCGCGCCGATAGACCCTCGGCCACGGCGCCACCCACTGCGCCTTCTATCCGCGCCTGGTCGTACCGCCCGTAGCTGCCCTGAATATACCCTTCGGTCTCGTCGGTCGGCTTGCGCGAGATGACCTGCACCAGCCCGCCGGTGGCGTTGCGGCCGAACAGCGTGCCTTGCGGCCCGCGCAGCACCTCCAGCCGATCTACGTCGTAGAGCCCGATCCCCGTCGCGCCCTGGAAGCTGACATAAGCTCCGTCCAGGTAGACGGCATTCGGCGACTCCTGGTGATCCGCATAGTCGAGCTGGGCCACGCCCCTGATGTTGATCGCCGTGATGGTGGGGGACGAGCCGTAGGCGGTGATCTGGACGCCCGGCGCGATCCGACCGATTTGCGAAGTGTCGATCACCCCGCGGTTCGCCAGCTGATCGCCGGAGACGGCGGTTATGGAGATCGGGACGTCTTGAAGCCGCTGCTCGCGCCGCTGGGCCGTCACGATGATGTCGGTGTCCTCTGCGGCGGCGGGAACGGAGGCGCCAGCCAGCGCCGCTCCGCCGACCGGCGCGGGAGCAGCGGCGGACTGGGCCGAAGCCGTTTCGGCTATGGCGGCGAGGCACGTGCCCGATGCCAGCACCAGGAGAAGTCTGCCCGAATGACGCAGGTTCGCCACGATCATGTGCACCACCCCTCATATAGCCGTGCTCCCGCTCCTTCCTGTTGTCGAAAGATAAGTCGGTTCACGTGCTTCAATACATCGGTGTATTGGAAATCGCCGCCGTACTTCTGTCAAGGTGGATCGCGACTCTGCCGCCTCCGCTTTGGCGTCGATCGGACATGGTTTTCATGATGCGGGACGCTTGGCCATTTGCCGATGTGCGCGTGTCATGATGCAGAGGGAAGGGAACGTCCATCGACTAAGCCGCGCTCAGAATGCGTCGAACCCCGTCAGCACGCGAAAATATGTCCTGCTCAGGCTGCGCCGCTGCTCGCCGCTCTCCTGTATGCGCAGCGTATAGTAGCCGATCTGATGGAAATAGGTAATTCTGGCGCGCACGAGCGCCTCGACTTCGTCGTATCCGGCTTCCTTGAACAGCGCCTGGAAGGCCGCAACCCGTTCCTCGTCGACCTGATGCACGGCTTCGGCGACGCCGGAGGAGGTCAGCGCCCAGTTCCTGATCGCGGTGTCGAAACGCGGATCGAATGCTTGCTCCTCGATCCACAGCGAGGCAGCGGCGGTAAAGCGCTCGACGACGCTGCCGGGGCCGGACAGGATCGATAGCAGCGGGGTGGTGTTGGCGACTTTCCAGTCGTCCAGGAGCGCATCAAGCAGGTCAGCGCGCCCCTTGAAACGCCAGTAGAAGCCGCCCCGCGTGACGCCGCACTCCTTGGCGATGCGGTTGATCGTGACCGCGTCGACCCCCTCGCGCAGGAGTACCGCCTTGGCAGCATCGATCCAGTCCTGCGTGGACAGCGTCTCGGCGGCGCGATCCGCGGGCTCCGTTCTCCTGCTGTTCGTGTCGCGGTTCATGCCTGCGTCCGATGACGGTTCGAAACCGAGCTAATGCGTGCGGAACAGTCGTGTCCAGGCGTACGCCTATACCCTGCCGCCGCAGGAACAGGCGGACCGGAAGCGACGGCCCGCATGGAAACCGTGCATCGCCGATTGTCATGGCGCGTCAGCACGAAGATCAGAACGTCTTGCCTGCTTTCCTGGTCGGTTTCGCCGTCGATGCGGCACTTGCCCGCTTCGCCTCGTCAGCGAGGTAGGCGCGCACGTTGCGGATGTCGGTCGGCCTAAGCACGTCGTCGAACTGCGGCATGCCCTGGCTGCGCAGCGCGCCGTGCAGGACCACTTGCTCCAGGGCCTCCGTCGACGTGACCACCTGCGACCGCCGCAGATCGGGCGCGATGCCCGGACCGAAGGCGTGGCACCGGCTGCAATAGCGTCCGTAGGTTATGTCACCGGCTGCGACCTGCTGCGGCGTCACGGCATCCTCGATCTTGATCAGGGCAGGGTCGGCCGTTCGCCGGCTGGGCAGCGGCACCGCTCCGCCGCCGAGCTTGAACACCAGCACGCGATTGTCGTTGCCATAGCGGATCGCAGCGCTGTTCGGGAGGAAAGCGTAGGGGCCGCCGCCGGTCCCGGTCAGCACGGCCACATACTGCACCCCGCCGACCTTGTAGGTCATCGGCGCGGCCATGATGGTCGATCCCGTGGCAATCCGCTTCAGCAATCGGCCGGTCTGCGCGTCGCGCACGTCCAGCTCGCCCATCATGTTGCCGCGTATGAGCAGGTTGGACGCGGTGGTCATCACCCCGCCGTTCCACTCCGCCCGGTCGTCTACGCTGGTCCAGGCCGCACGCTGCCGAACCGGATCCCAGGCGATGAGGAGGCCCTTGGCCGCGAGCTTGTCCGGCGTTACGCCGCCCGCCTTCATCAATGCGTCCAGCGGGGGCAGGGGGCCGAACTTGGCGCGCAGCGCCGCGGGATCGTAGTTGCTGGGATCGAGCCCTCCGCCCGAGAAGGACCAGCCCTGCACCTCTCCGGCCGGAAGCTTGCGTGTGTTCACGAAAATCTGGCCGTGCTGCATCGCGGGAATGTAGACCAGGCCGGTCCGCGGACTGAACGACATCGGCTGCCAGTTATGCGCGCCACCCGTCCACGGATAGACGAGCCGAACGTCCTTCTGGTAATCGGCCGCCGGGTTGGGCACCGGCTTTCCCGTGGCGCGATCGATGCCCTTCGTCCAGTTCTGGAAGACGAACGGCTTGACGCTCAACGGCTCGCCAGTTGCGCGATCGAGAATGTAGAGGAAGCCGTTCTTCGGCGCCTGCATGACGACCTTGCGGACCCGTCCGCCGATCGTCAGGTCGGCAAGCACGAGCTTCTGGACGGCGGTAAAGTCCCAATTCTCCTGCGGCGTCGTCTGGTAATGCCACTTCAGCTCGCCGCTCGCGGCGTCGATCGCGACGATCGAGGAGAGGTAGAGATTGTCGCCCCCGCCCGGGCTGCGGTGCCGCCAGTCCCACGGTCCGCCATTGCCGGTGCCGACGAAGATCAGGTTCGTCGCGGGATCGTAGACCATGCCGTCCCACGCATTGCCCCCGCCGCCGCTCTTCCAGTCGCTCCTGGGATCCCACGTGGCGAGCGCGCGCTGAAGCGCGGGGCTCTCCTGCGGTCCCTGCGCGGGATCGTGCGGCACTACCCAGAAGCGCCACGCGAGCTTGCCGGTCGCGGTGTCGTACGCCGAAACATAGCCGCGCGAGCCGAAGTCGGCGCCGCCGTTGCCGATCACCACGACCTTACCGGCGACGTAGGGCGCGCCCGTCACGGCATAGGGGAAGCCGTTCTTGACGATCGTGTCGGTGACCCACTTCACCTTGCCGGTCTGCGCGTCGAGCGCAAACAGGCGACCGTCCAGCACCGCGACGAAGACCATGCCGCGCCAGAGCGCCAATCCCCGGTTCACCGCATCGCAGCAGGCATTGCGCATGATCTGGCCGTCAACTTCCGGATCGAACGTCCAGATCTGCTTTCCGGTCGCGGCATCCAGCACGTAGACCTTGCCCCAATTGCCGGCGATGAACATGCGGCCGTCGACGACGATCGGCGTCGCTTCCTGGCCGCGCGCCGTTCCCAGACTGTACTGCCAGGCAAATCCCAGCTTGCCGATGTTGGCCGGGCCGATGTCGGTGAGGGGAGAATGGTAATTGAAGTTCTGATCGCGTCCGCCGGTAAACCAGTTCTCCGGCTCCCGG
>CAXTUG010000008.1:0-7076 GCA_964247375.1 uncultured Sphingomonadaceae bacterium | reverse complement strand
ACAATCGCTGCTGATCCACCCATGCGACGGGAGAGGAGCGGGGCCGATTGTCGCCGGACGAACACCCCGCCACGCCCAGAAGAAAGGCTGAGAAGGCGTTGCGTACAGCTATCCTCAATGTCCGTTCTGCCATGCCTTCGCCTCTCACCGCATGCGGCACACGTCGCCACCGACGATACATAGATGTATTGTAGATCTAGTTTGAATGAAACTGGCTGACAAGCATTGGGCAGCGGACGTAACCAGTAGCGGGCGCGCGCTCGCGCAAGCTCCGCGAAGCATCGGCAAGTGCATTCAGCCCCTCGATCCGGTCGAGCGCGATGGCGGTCGCCGGCGCAATGCCGCGCCCGGACGGTCGTTGCGGCGCAAGGACCGACTTTTTAAGAACACGGACCGCCTTTGCCGATTGGCTGGACAGGTTGCATGGTTCACGCGATCGATGCTTCTCAAACGAGGTGTGCATATGCTGGCAGTGCAGAGCGCGGAGGCCGAGATCGCCGCCAGGCGCAACGCTGGCACCCCCGTGCCGCTTGGCGCACTGCTGGCGTCCTGCGTAGGCTCGGGCATCGCGCATCTCGGCACGTCGACGATGCCGTTTCAGGTCGGAGCGCTGATGGACGGCGCCGGCCTCTCCGCGAGCGCCGCCGGAGTGTTCGGGTTCTGCGAGATTGCAGCCCTTTCCGCCGCCATGCTGCTCGTCGCGCCGATCATCCACAGGTTCAATGTCGCCAGTGTGGCCTTCGCCGGGTTGCTGCTGTGCGCCGCTGCCCACCTCATCCTGTACTTTGCGCCGACCAGCTTCGCGACGCTCTGCGTGCTGGCACTCGCTGCGGGCTGCGGCTACGGGCTCGTCTTCGCGGCGACGGTGACCGCCGTCTCCTCCTACGCAAATCCGGATCGTATCTTCGCGGTGGCGAACGGGGGAGCACTCGTGGTGATCGTCGCCCTGATCGCGGCGCTTCCCACCGCCGCCTCCTATTTCGGGCAGCTTGGTCCCTTTCTGGGCATCGCCATCATTCTGCTGGTCGTCGCCCCGGCGTTCGCGGGTTTTCGCAATGCGGTGCCCCACGATCTGCAGCGGACGGACTTCTCCTTTCGCCAGGCGGGAGTCGTCCCGCTGCTGGCGATCTGGACGGCCTTCTCGCTCGGAACGGGCGCCGTCTGGAGCTTCTCCGAGCGGGCGGGCCGTCATCTCGACCTCGCGCCAGAGGTGATCGGGGCAATATTGTCGACCAGTGTGATCTTCGGAATTCTCGGAACGGCCGTCGCGGCGTCCGCCGCCGGTCGGATACCGCGGCTGGCCGCGCTGCTCATCGGATTGGTGGGCACCGCCTTCGCATGCCTGCTTCTCGCGAATGCGGGCGGGTTTGTGGCTTATACGGCCGGCGTGTTGCTCTACTGGGTCTTCTACATGTTCCTCTATTCCTACCTCATGGGATCGGCCGCCGTGCTGGACCCGAGCGGGCGGGTCGGAACGGCGGGCGGCGGCTTCGAGCGGATGGGATTCGCGCTCGGCGCTCCCGCCGGAGGTTACCTTGTCGATCATTTCTCGCTGGGCGCGGTCGGGTGGCTTGGCGCCGTGTCCTGCCTGGGCCTGGCGCCAGTCTGCCTTCCGCGCATCCGCCACGCCCTTACGCAGCATTAGAGGAGCGAAGTCATCGTCTACCATCAAAGCCATGTAGATAGACCGGCTCTTCGCGCATACCGTCTGTCGCGCATTCAGCAGGAGATCGCCCGAAGAGGGTATGCGGGCGCGCTTCTCCTCGATCCGATCAACATCCGCTATGCGACGGATTGTGCGAACATGCAGGTCTGGTGCCTGCATAACCGGGTTCGCTACGCCTTCATTCCTCCTACCGGCAAGGTGGTGCTGTTCGAGTTCAGCAAGGGCGAGCATCTGGCCGCCGGCATCGAGACCGTGGGAGAGATCCGTACCGCCCGCAGCGCAAGCTTCATCCTGTCCGGCCGCGATGTCGAGGCCGACTCGCGCGAATGGGCGAAGGAGATCGCAGATCTCGTGAAAGAGGTGTCCGGCAAAGGCGCGCCGCTCGCGATCGACGTCGTCGATCCGCACATGCTCGGCGCGCTGGAGTGCGAGGGCGTGGTTGCGGCGAACGGGACCGAACTCATGGAGCGCGCCCGCTGGCACAAGGACGAGAACGAGATCCTGGCGATCCGAGAGGCCATTACGGTCTGTGAAGTCGGCATGACACGGATGCAGGCCGTCCTTCGTCCAGGCGTGACGGAGAACTTCCTCCTGTCCGTTCTGGCGCAGACGAACATAGAATTGGGCGGCGAATGGCTGGAAACCAGGCTTCTCACGTCCGGTCCCAAGACGAAGCCCTGGCTGCAGGAATGCGGCGATCGCATCATCCAGGAAGGCGATCTCGTGTCCTTCGACACCGATCTCATCGGCCCTAACGGCTATTGCGCGGATATCTCCCGGTCATGGCTGTGCGGCGATCGGGCGGCGAGTGGCGAACAGAAGCTGATCTATCAGGTCGCCTACGAGCAGCTTCAGCACAATCTGGAGCTGATGCATGTGGGCACTACCTTCAGGGAAGTCGCCGAACGGGCGTACAAGCTGCCGAAATCCTGCGAAGGCACCTATTACTTCATGATCGCTCACGGCGTCGGCCTCTGCGATGAAGCGCCGATCATCAGGCACCTGTGGGATGTCCGTTCATCGCAGCGCGACGATGAGGTGCTCGAGGCCGGCATGGTCATGTCGATCGAGGCTCTGGTCGCGCTGGACGAGGGGCGCGAGGCCGTGAAGCTGGAGCAGATGATCCATATAACGCCGACCGGTCCGGAACTGTTGAGCTCCTATCCGTTCGAGGATCGGCTGCTGCACTGATCGCCAGGAGTTCCGGTGAGAATGCGCGAGGGGTAATCGCGGCCAGCACGGCGGTATCGCCGTCGCCTCGCATGAAAAACTTGTCCGCTGAAGGCCCACCCATCTGCCTCCTGGTGAGCTAGCGTACGCTGATCGAAGTGCGCAATCGCGAACGTTGCAGGCAGGGAAAAGGCGTCAGGAATGCAGTCTCACGCGCGGGTAGTCGTCATAGGCGGTGGCGTGCTGGGCTGCAGCGTCCTGTATCACCTGACCAAGTATGGCTGGACGGACGTGGTGCTGCTGGAGCGGAAGGAGCTTACCGCAGGATCGACGTGGCACGCCGCCGGCGGATTTCATACGATCAACGGAAACGCCAACGTGGCGCGCCTGCAGGCCTATACGTGCGAGATCTATCGCGAGATCCAGGAGCTGTCCGGCCAGGATGTCGGCGCTCACTATTGCGGCGGTCTGATGACCGCATCCACGCAGACTCGCTGGGAATTCCTGCGGGCCGAGCACGCGCGACACACCGTGCTGGGCCTCAACTCGAGCCTCATCGGGCGGGACGAGGTCAAGCGCCTGGTGCCGATCATGGATACGTCGGATGTGATCGGGGCCATATACGACCCGCTTGAGGGCTATCTCGATCCTTCCGGGGCGACGCACGCTTATGCCGGGGCTGCGCGCAACGCAGGCGCCAAGGTTCATCGCCACACGATGGTGGAGGGACTGAGCCGCACCCCCTCCGGCGAGTGGCAGGTGCGGACCGACAAGGGAACGATCGTCGCCGAGCACGTCGTCAACTGCGCTGGCCTGTGGGCGCGCGAAGTCGGGCTCATGGCCGGCGTCGAGCTGCCGCTGGTGCCGATGGAACACCACTACCTGATCACGGAAGATCTGCCGGAGCTGGAGAGCCTTCCGCGTGAAATCCCGCAGGTCGCCGACATGGACGGCGGCGTGTATCTCAGACAGGAGCGCAAGGGCATTCTGCTCGGCGTGTACGAGAAGAACTCGGTGCCGTGGGCCGTATCGGGCACGCCTTGGGACTATGCGGAAGACGAGCTGCTGATCCCCGATCTGGAGCGGTTGGGCGACGACCTCGTCCACGGGTTCACGCGGTTCCCGGCCGTGGCCGAGGCCGGCATCAAGCGGATCGTGAACGGTCCGTTCACCTTCTCCCCGGACGGCAACCCCCTGGTCGGTCCGATCGCCGGACTGCCGGGCTACTGGGTCGCGGCCGGCTGCATGGCCGGGTTCGTGCAGGGCGGCGGCGTCGGACGATCGCTGGCGGAGTGGATGATCGACGGACAGCCGAGCGTCGATATCTTCGGCATGGACATCGCACGCTTCGATCCGGCGATGCCTGAGCAGAACGTCGTTGCCCGCGCGCGGGAATTCTACTCGCGCCGTTTCGACGTTCCGTATCCGAATGAAAGCTGGCCGGTTGGGCGCCCGCTGAAGACCAGTCCGCTCTATCCGCTTCATCAGGCCAAGAATGCGGTGTTCCTCGCCACGTTCGGGGTGGAGGCGCCGGCCTATTTCGCGCCTGCCGGTGAACCGGCCGTCGAGACGCCGACCTTCTACCGATCCAACGCCTTCGCGACGGTCGGCGACGAGGCGCGGGCGCTCCGCGCCGGCATCGGCGTCGTGGAGACCACGGCGGTCGCGAAATTCCGGATCTCGGGCACGGATGCCGAACTGTTCATCCGCAGGATCGTGGCGTCGCCGCTGCCTGCCTGCGGCAAGTCCGCGCCTGCCCTGATGCTGAATGCCGCCGGAAAAATCATCGGCGATCTGAACGTTGCCCAGATCGAGCGGGGCATCTACCTGCTGACCGGCCCGACCTTCATGCAGGCGATCTACATGCGTTGGATGGAGCAGCATCGCGACGGGTTCGCGGTCCAGTTGGAAAACGTGTCCGAACTGTTCGGCAGTCTCTTCGTGGCGGGGCCGAATGCCGCGGCATTGATGGATCGGCTGACCGGATATCACCAGGTCGGCACGACACTTGCGGATGGCGATTTGGTCCGCATGCCGGTCGGCTACGCGCCGTGCTACATCGTCCGCTCGGACCGGATCGGCGAGATCGGCTTCGAACTCTACACGCCGCTCCTGTATCTTCACAATCTCTACGAGCACATCTTCCGGGAGGGATCGGATTTGGGCGTGCGGGACGTGGGCGTTCGCGCCTTCAGCTCGCTGATGATGGAGCACACGCCCGGCGTCACGTTACGGGAGATGTCGCAGGATCATAGCGTCGCCGAGTGCGGTTACGGACGGCTGCTCGACGCATCGCGCGCGGATTTCATCGGCCATGGGCCTGCCGTTGCGAGCCTGCAGGAGGATGCGCGCTTTCGGCTGGTGGGTTTGCAGGTAGACACGATCGACGCGGATCCGGCGGGGGACGAGCCGGTCTGGCTCGGTGACCGTTATGTCGGGCATACCAGTTCGGGCAGCTTCGGCCACACTGTCGGATATGCGATGGCCCTGGCCTTTATCGAGGCGGACGCGCTGGCGGACGAGCGCCTGTTCGAAGTCAGCGTGCTCGGCGAACGCCGCCCGGCGCGGGTTGTGCCGCTGCCGTTTACGCCGAAAGAGTAAGGCGGCGCGGTCCCTTTAACAACGCCCCGTGCGGCGCTGCGGACGGGAAAGCAAGCACGACATCATTGCGGCGCCAGATTGCCTTCATCCGGCGCAACGCGGGCCTTGAGCATGATGAGATGATCATAGTCCAGGGGGTTGCGCCTGTAGTCCTTGGGCAGGACACCATAGTGCCGGCGGAATGCGACGGTGAAGCTGTTCTGGTAATCATATCCCAGCTCCGCCGATACGTGCGAAATCGGCTTGCTCTTGCGCAGCAGGTCGCGGGCCGCGTTCATGCGAAGCTCGTTCACGTACTCGGAAACGGTTTGACCGAAGAGGAACCGGAAGCCGAATTTCAGCTTGGTGGGGCTGAGCCCGACTTGTCGTGCCAGCTTCTCGATCGTCGGAGCGGGGGTGAAGGTGGTGCTGAGGGTTTCGCGTGCCTTGTTGAGGCACGCTACGTCCCGGTCGCTCAGGCGGGCATTGCCGATCTGAGTGCGACGCTGAAACGACGCATTCGCGAGCACTTCGGCCACGATCTGGATGGCAAGTGCCTCTGCCCGCACCAGACCGAACCGGGAGCGGTCGGCGCCTGATGCGAGATCCAGCACCAGGCGGGTCAAGGTCGGATATAGGACGGCCTGCATCGCGACGATCTGCTCGCACACGGGGGCGAACGCCCTCGCCATGCTCGGCTCGAGGATCGCTTCGACCGGCCCGAAGCAGCGCTCGATGAAGCTCGGACGGCAGTAGATCGTTACCGAAGATTCACGATTTCCGTCGCCGTGCAGACATTCGATGATCCTCCGTCCGCGCGGCTGGCGCCACAGCAGCAGATTGCCTTGCGAGACTTCGAGGGTGTCGGCTCCCTTCATCAGGCTGAGACTGCCCGACAGCCGGAAGTGAAACTCGATGAAGTCCTCGCCGGCGACGGGCATCGTTATCCGGTCCGGATAGTGCGCGTTCACGATCACGGCGCTGAGATCATCGCCGAGGCGAAGAAGCTCCAGGTAGCTTCCGCGATCCTGCTGAACCCGATCGAAGCGGGCGGATGCCAATGCCGACTTACCGCGATGGAGCGCGTGTGCGGAAGCGGCGCCGCTATTCTCAAGTCTGGAAAACAAGAGCTCCAATGCACCGTCGGAGCCGGCGAGATCCTCACGAAAATGACAGAAGCGCACCGCCTATGCTCCCAATATTCCTTCGTAGCGGCTGTATGCAGCCTTGCAGGCCAAACGCTCGATTATTTCTTGAGGCGCTGGTCTGTTGCCTAGGCTAACATGGGTGGGGGCTTCTTCAAGCATAAATCCGCTCATGCTCAAATGATGGAAGACCTGTTGCCAGCATAGCGCACTTGGCAACTAAGAACTCTATCGCGCAGCGGCGTCGTCTGTTCCAATAAACAGACGGCCGTGTACGCGTATGACTAATTGTTAGTCGTGTCTCTAAGTCTGTACCGTTAGCGGCATGATCAATCGAAGATGACCGTCTGCTGCCCGTTGAGCAGCACCCGATGCTCCACTTGCCACCGGACGGCGCGGGCGAGGACGCTGCACTCGACTTCCTGTCCGATCGTGACGAGCTCGTCGGGAGAGCGTGCGTGGCTGACTCGGCGCGTGACCAGCTCGATGATCGGCCCCGCGGCGAGGTCGGTGGG
>CAXTUG010000007.1:0-29882 GCA_964247375.1 uncultured Sphingomonadaceae bacterium | reverse complement strand
GGTTGGGCGCGGCCCACACCCCCGCCGGGGGGGAGTGTGGGGGGCAGCGCCGACCGCCTGCTGCGCCGGCGACAGCGTGCTAAGGGCAGCGCTGAAGTCGTAGGCGAAGCTGTTGTTCGGATCGACGAAGTCGGTGAGCTTCTTGTAGTAGCCCGCGAGCGCGACGTAGCCGGAACTGGCGAAATACTTCTCCAGCGACACGTCGAAATTCTGCGACTTGTACGGCTTCAGCAAGGTGTTGCCGCCGATCGAGCCGAACGGGCTGTACTGCGGGTCGCTGCCCGAACCGATATTGCCCGTCGTGATGCTGAACTCCTGATTCACCCGCTCCTGATCGAGCCGCGGCCGCACCATCGTCCGCGAGGCGCCGAACTTGACGAAGCCCTGCGGGATCAGCTCGATCGACAGCGTGCCGCTCGGCAGGATGTCGGTATAGCTGTCGGAGGCCGACGCCGGCAGCACGGTGACCGTGCCGTTGCTGAAGTTGGAGATGCTGCCGTCCGAGCTCTGCTTGCTGTGCACGACCTGCACGCCGATCGAGCCGCGCAGGTGCTTGCCGCCGACATTGCCGTCGATCTTGATCTTGCCGTAGCCCGTCAGGATATTCTCGGTAACGGTATAGTCGCGCACCAGGCTGACCGGCCGGTTGTCGTACACCGCCTGCAGCGTGTTGTTGTAGAGGTAGAGCGGATCGAGCGTCAGCATCTGCGGCACGCCGAGATAGTCGAGCGCCACGTTGTGCTTGAGCAGGGCTTCGGAGGGCACCGCCACCGAGGTCGGCGTGCCGCTCGACACGGTGCAGTTGGTGCCGCCGCCCTTCGGACAGAGGAAGTAGGACAGGAAGTTGGCGGTCTTCTTGCGCCGGCTGTAATTGCCGCCGACCTCCCAGCCGTGGATCGCCCCGTCGCCGAACTCGCCGTCGAGCGCGGCGCGCAGCGCCTTCAGGTCGTCCTTGATCTGCGGCCGGTTGAGGAAGCCCGCCTGCACCACCGGCGTGGTGCCGTTATAGCCCCAGCCCTGCGGATCGGTGACCTTGAAGAGGCTGCTGTCGGCATAATCGAGCGTCGGTACGATGGTGAACGTGCCGTTGCCGTTCTGCGTGACGTGGACGGTGTCCGACGCGCCGGACTGGCCGTAGCCGGTGCCGGTATAGGTTTCGAGCAGGAAGTCGGTCCGCTTGGCGTGCGACCAGCTGCCGTCGACGGTGAAGTGCATCGTGTCGCTGAGGCTGAGCACGTTGTTCCAGCCGAGCGAGTAATTGTCCGCGGTGCGCCGGTTATAGTCGTTGCGCTGCACGGCGTGGACGTTGCTGTAGGTCACCGCCGTGTCGAAGCCGTCGGCATTGGCGGTCGGCGTGGAGACGACGCCGCCGCCCCAGTAGAGCGGGAATTCGATGCCGCGCAGATGCTGGCGCTCGCGGAAGTGCGAGTAGAGCGCATCGAAGGTGGAGTGGAAATTGTCGCTCGGCTGCCACTCGACCGTGCCGACCGCACCGTAGCGGTTGAGCTGGTTCGACTGCACGTAGGGCTTGGCCCCGCCCAGGATGTAGTTGCCGGCGGAATCGGTCGGATAGCCCCAGGCATTGTAGCGCTCGTCCTGCGACGGCGCGGACGTGGCGGACAGGCCGATGGCGATGCCGAACGTGTCGTCGGCGAACTTGTCGACGTAGGTCGCGGACGCCCGGTAGCCGTAGCGCGATTCGTCGGGGTTGAGCGCCTTCGTGCCGTTCATCTCGCCGCGCGCCTGCACCGCGATGACGCGGTTCTGCGTCAGCGGCCGGAGCATGCGCAGATCGACCGTACCGGAGATGCCGGCCGCGATCAGCGACGCGTCCGCGGTCTTGTAGACGTTCACGTTCTTGAAGAATTCGGACGGATACTGGTCATATTCGACGCCGCGATTGTCGTTGACCGTCACCTGCTCGCGCCCGTTGAGCAGCGTGGTGCCGAAATCCGGCCCGAGGCCGCGGATCGACAGGCGCTGGTCGCGCCCCTCGAGGCGCTGCGCGGTGACGCCCGGCAGACGGGCGAGCGAGTCGGCGATCGACACGTCGGGCAGCTTGCCGATGTCCTCGGCCGTGACCGACTCCACGATCATGTCGGCCTCCCGCTTGGTGCGGGCCGAGGTCGCCAGACCGGCGCGGATGCCGGTGACCACCACTTCGTCGCCGGTGGCGGTAGGCCCGGTCGCGGGGGCGGTGACCGCCTGCGCGGCGCTGGTGTCGGCCGGAACGCTGGGGCCGCCGGTCGCGGCCGTGTCCGCGTTCGGACCGGTTCCGCTCTGCGCGAAGGCAGGCGCGGCGGCGAGGAGCGCCGACAGGCCGAGCGTAGCGAGGCTGCTGCGCTGAAGCAGGGCCGAACGAGTGGAGACGCGCGTCGTCGCGCTCTGAAGAGCCATAAGTAACCTCCCCTTTTCAGGCGCTTGGCCGCGCCCTTTGTTGTGGTGCAGACGTGCTGCGATGATCGGCAGGGATAGCCGCGCTCCCGCCGCGCCACCAGTTTGTCACATACGTATTCGCAAGCATGCGCCGGCCGCGACGACGTCCGTGACCATTCCGCCACAGCGGCCCGCCGGCATCATGCCGCCGTCCTTTCCTCCCCGCCGCAGTGGCTCTACAGAGGTCGAGGCCGACCAGGCCGGAGAGGCATGCCCACATCCGATGCGGGACAAGACGACGTCGTTCGACATTGCCGAGCTTGCCGGCGTCTCGCAGCCGACCGTCAGCCGCGCGCTCCGCGGCGATCCCACCGTCAGCGAGGGGACGCGCAAGCGGATCGAGGCGATCGCGCTGCAGCTCAATTACCGCATCGACAAGAACGCCTCCAACCTGCGCCGCGGCCAGAGCCGCACGCTGGCGCTGCTGTTCTTCGAGGATCCGACGCCCGACGAATCGCTCATCAATCCCTTCTTCCTGTCGATGCTAGGGTCGATCCTGCGCACCTGCGCTCTGCGCGGCTACGACCTGCTCACCTCGTTCCAGCAGCTCTCGTCCAACTGGCACGTCGAGTATGAGGACAGCCGCAAGGCGGACGGCATCATCCTGCTGGGTTACGGCGATTTCGCGCTCTACCAGCAGCGGCTGGAGCAACTGGTGGCGCAGGACACGCACTTCGTGATGTGGGGTGCGGACCGGCCGGGCCAGGACTGGACCACGATCGGCTGCGACAACCGCGCCGGCGGCCGGGCAGCGGCCGCCCACCTGATCGGGCTCGGCCGCAGGCGGATCGCCTTCCTGGGCGATGCGTCGTCGCGCTACCCGGAGTTCCAGGACCGCTATCGCGGCCTGCGCGAAGCGGCGGAGGCGGCGGGGCTGGCGGTCGATCCGGGATTGCAGGTCGACGCGATCACCACCGAGGAGGCGGGCCACGACGCGGCGCTGCGGCTGATCGGTCGCGGGATCCCGTTCGACGCCATCTTCGCGGGATCCGACCTGATCGCGATCGGCGCGATGCGCGCGCTAGAGGAGCAGGGCCTGACGGTACCCGACGCGGTCTCCGTGGTCGGCTTCGACGACATACCCGCCGCCGCGCTCAGCCACCCGCCGCTCACCACCATCGCCCAGGATTATGCGCGCGCCGGCGAGCTGCTGGTCGACGCGCTGGTGGCGCAGATCAACGGCGCGGCGCGGCAGCATGCCATGCTGATGCCGCGGCTGGTGGTGCGGCGGTCGACCGCGGCCTGACCCAGGTGCTCCACCACCGAACGGTGGAGAGAGAAGCGACCGACGGATCAAGAATACGTATGTGCCCTGCTTGGCTTGCGGCCGGTTCGGCTGACACTTGGCGCAAGCGCCGCCGGCTTCCGCCAGAGCGGCTCCGAGGGAGGATGACGATGCGCACGACTTTCATGCGACGGCTGGCGGCGGGGATCTTGGCCGCGGCTTCGGCGAGCGCGGTCGCGGCGGCCGCGCCCTCCCAGATGCCTGCCAACCAAGCGGCGGCGCGGCCGGACTGGTGGAAGAGCGCGGTCGTCTACGAGCTCTACCCGCGCAGCTTCGCCGACAGCAACAATGACGGCATCGGCGACATCAAGGGCATCACCCAGCACCTCGATTACCTCGCCGACCTGGGGGTGGACGCGGTGTGGCTGACGCCGATGTTCCCGAGCCCGCAGGTCGATTTCGGCTACGACGTCGCCGACTATAATGGCGTCGATCCGCAGTTCGGCACGATCGCCGACATGGATGCGCTGATCGCCGGCGGCAAGACGCGCGGCGTCAAGCTGATCCTCGACTTCGTGGTGAACCACTCGTCCGACAAGCATCAGTGGTTCCAGCAGTCGCGCAGCAGCCGCACCAATCCCTATCGCGATTTCTACGTCTGGCGCGACGGCAAGGCGGACGGCACTCCGCCCAACAACTGGACGTCGCTGTTCGGCGGGTCGGCGTGGGACAAGGATCCCGCGACGGGCCAATATTACTATCACTTCTTCTACGCGCAGCAGCCGGACCTGAACTGGCGCAATCCCAAGGTCGAGCAGGCGATGTTCGACGCCGCCGAATGGTGGCTGAAGCGCGGCGTCTACGGCTACCGCCTGGATGCGGTGGGCACGATGTTCGAGCGCGCCGACCTCAAGGACAATCCGCCTGCGCCCGGCACCGACGCATTCGGCCTGCCGGAGCAGCAGCGCATCTACAATACCGAGCAGCCGGAACTGCACACCGCGCTGCAGCGGCTGCGCACCCACGTGATCGACCGCTATCCGGGGCGCATCCTGATCGGCGAGACCTACGTGGGCACCGCCGCGGAGCTGACCCGCTTCTACGGCGCGCATAATGACGAGCTGCAGCTGCCGATGTTCCTCAGCCTGATCTCGCGCGAGTTCAAGGTCGCGGACCTGCGCCAGCGGATCGAAGCGGTGGAGAGCAATCCGGTCGGCGGCTGGCCCTGCTTCGCGCTCAACAACCATGACCAGACGCGCGTGCCGAGCCGCTATCCGCTGCCCGCGGGCGCCACCGGCGACGACCTCGCCCGGATCAGCGGCGCGCTGCTGCTGACGCTGCGCGGCACGCCGATCCTCTATTATGGCGAGGAGCTGGGCATGCCCAACAACGATCCCCAGCGGGTCGAGGACGTGCAGGACATCATCGGCAAGAAGGGCTGGCCCAAGGAGAAGGGCCGCGACGGCGAGCGCACGCCGATGCAGTGGAACGCCGGCGCCAATGCCGGCTTCAACGGCGGCGCCAGACCGTGGCTGCCGGTCGGCGCCGACTATCGCACCCGCAACGTCGCCGCGGAGCGCAACGATCCTGCGTCGGTGCTGAGCTTCTACCGCACGCTGATTGCGGAGCGGCGCACCAACCCGGCGCTCGCCGGCGACATCACGATGCTCGACCGCGCCAATCCCAACGTGCTGTCCTACGTGCGCACCGGCGGCGGCAAGCGCGTGCTGACCGTGCTGAACTTCGGCAACGGCGCGGCGAGCGTGCCGCTGGCGCAGGTCGGCGGCGGCAAGATCGGCCGGGTCATCGTGCAGAACCGGGTGAGCCAGTCGAGCCAGACCTTGCAGCTGGCGCCGCTCGGCGTGTTCGTGGCGGAGATGGGTTCGTAGGGACTCTAACCGGTCTCTCCTCCTACTCAGTTCGTGTCGAGCGTAGTCGAGAACATGCCTCGGCTGCGGCGAAGCCGCAGTTTATCCTGAGCGACGCCGCAGGCGGCGTCGAAGGGCTCGGGGCGAACGGAGGTAAAACACGAACGGTGCAGATCACCCGACCAACGTCTCCAACTCATCAAGGAGCGGCAGCTGGCTGTGCAGCATCTTGGCGCGCGCCTCGGTGAGGCCGAACCAGCGGGCGCGGTCGATCTCGGGGAAGGACTGGGTCCGGCCGGAGCGGGGCGGCCATTCCATGTCGAAGGTTTCGCTGACGATCGCGTCCGCGTCGAGATCGCCCTCGACCGCGAAGCTGTCGACCCACTTGCCCGCGGCCTGCCGGATGCGGGTGAGCGGGCGCGCATCGCCGTCAGGGACGGCGCCGAGCTCTTCCCGGAACTCGCGCAGGGCCGCGGCAAGCAATTCCTCGCCGTCGTCGATCTTGCCCTTCGGTATCTGCCAGGCACCCGCGTCGCGCTTTTTCCAGAACGGACCGCCGGGATGAACGAGCAGCACCTGCAGTCCCTGCGGGCCTCGTCGGTACAACAGGATGCCTGCGCTATGTTCCGCCACGCGACGGCAACTCCCCAGCCCCGCGGCAGTGCCATGTGCGGCGGCGATTGCCGGAGACCCGAGCACCTGCGTAAGGAAAGCGGCCATGAGTGAGAGGCACAGCCGGCGATGACCGACCGCAGACCGATCGTCTTCTTCGGCGAGATCATGCTGCGCCTGTCGCCGCCCGACCGCGAACTGCTGCTGCAGTCGGGCAGGCTCGACGTCTGGGTCGCGGGTGCCGAGGCGAATGTCGCCACGGGACTGGCGCGGCTGGACCATGCTGCGCGCATGGTGACCGCCCTGCCCGACACCCCCCTGGGCGATGCGGCAGTGCAGGCGCTGCGAGCGCAGGGGGTCGACACCAGCCTCGTGCAGCGGCGCACCGGGCGCATGGGACTCTACTTCGTCACGCCAGGTGCGGGGATGCGGGCAACGGACGTGATCTATGATCGTGCCGGTTCCGCCTTCGCGGACGCTCCTGCGGACAGTTGGGATTGGGCGCGCATCCTCGACGGTGCGGGACGGCTGCACCTGTCCGGCATCACGCCGGCGCTGGGCCCGAACGGCACGCACGCGGCCCTGGCGGCGGCGCAGGCGGCGACGGATCGCGGCATCCTGATCTCGTTCGACGGCAATTGGCGGGGCAAATTGTGGGCGCAGTGGGAGGGCACGCCGCGCGAGACGCTGCGGCAACTGGTGGCGCAGGCCGACCTGCTGTTCGGCAATCATCAGGACGTGGCGCTGCTGCTCGGCCAGCATTATTCGGGCGAAGGGCCGCAGCGGCGGCGCGAGGCGGCGGAGGCGGCTTTCGCGGCCTTTCCCAAGCTGCAGCTGATGGCATCGACCGCGCGTCACGTCGAGCATAGCGACCGCCATCGCCTGTCCGCCCGCATCGACGTGCGCGCGCGCGGTTTCCAGACGGACGAGATTCTGCTGTCCGGTATCGTCGACCGGATCGGCGCCGGCGACAGCTTCGCCGCCGGCGTGCTGCATGGCCTGTTGGAGAAGATGCCGCTGGAGGAAATCGCACAGGCCGGCCTGGCGCTGACCGCGCTCAAGCACAGCCTGCCGGGCGACGCGAGCCTGTTCACCCGGCGCGATCTCGCCGCTTTCCTGGAGGGCGGCCTCGACGTCCGCCGCTGAGAGATCGACGCCGCGATGGCGGGTTTCGCCTGCGGCCACGAGGCCCTAAGGGCCCACGATGCCAGCCGTTCCGCCGCCAGAATATCCTGCCGAAATCGTCGTGACGGGGACCGGCCTCGCTCAGCTGTCGGGCGATGCCGCCTACGACGTGGTCACGATCGACCGCACCCGCCTGACGAGCACGGCGAGCGGACGGCTGGAAGACGTGCTGCGCGACATCGCCGGCTTCACCCAGTTCCGCCGCTCGGACTCGCGCTCGGCGCATCCGACCAGCCAGGGCGCGACGTTGCGCGGGCTGGGCGGCAACGCCTCGTCGCGCGCGCTGATCGTGCTCGACGGCGTGCCGCAGGTCGACCCGTTCGGCGGCTGGGTGACCTTCACCGCCTTCGATCCGGCCCGCCTGAGCCAGGTTCGCGTCACCCGGGGCGGGGGCAGCGGCATCTATGGCCCGGGGGCGCTCGCGGGCACGATCGAGATCGACAGCGCCGGACCGGATGCGCTGCGGCCGGTCACGGCGACGCTGGCCTATGGCAGCCGCGACGCGCTCGACGCCGGCGCGGTCGTCGCCAGCGTCGCCGGGGCAGGCTTTGCCACCCTCTCCGCCCGCTATCAGCGCGGCGATGGTTTCGTGCCGATCGTCGCCGCGCAACGGGGTCCGATCGACAGGCGGGCCGGCTATCGTCAGGGCAGCGTTGCGGGCCGGGCGCTGTTTCCGGTGGGTTCCGAGACCGAATTGCAGGCCAACCTGCTGCTGCTGAGCGACCGGCGCTCGCGCGGCCTGCCGGGTACGGACAACCGCAACACCGGCGCGGACGCCAGTCTGCGGCTGGTCGGCCGCGGCCGCTGGGGCTTCGAGGCGCTCACCTACCTGCAGATGCGCAGCTTCCGATCGGGCTTCGCCAGCGCCGATGCGACGCGCACCACGGCGACGACGACGCTGAACCAGTTCAACGTGCCCGCGACCGGCATCGGCGGCCGGATCGAGCTGCGTCCGCCGATCAGCAGCAACCTGGAGCTGCGGGTCGGCGGCGACGCCCGCTACACCGAGGGCGAGACGCAGGAATATTTCAGCTACGCCGCGGGGCAGCCGACCCGCCAGCGCGAGGCCGGCGGCCGCACCACCACCGCCGGCCTGTTCGCCGACCTGAGCGGGCTGGCGGGCGACCGCTGGGTGCTGACCGGCGGCGGCCGCGTCGACCGCTGGTGGATCGGCGACGGCCGGCTGCGCGAGCGTACCCTGGCGACCGGCGCGTTCGTGACCGACAGCGACTTTCCCGACCGGCACGGCACCGAGCGGACCGGACGCGTCGGCGTGTCGTGGAAGCCGGTGCGGCACTGGCATGTCCGCACCGCCGCCTATGTCGGCTGGCGGCTGCCGACGCTGAACGAACTCTATCGGCCGTTCCGCGCCGGACCGGACGCGACCGCAGCCAACGCGACGCTGAAGCCGGAACGGCTCGACGGCGTGGACGGCGGGATCGACTGGAGCCCCTATCCCAACGTCAAGCTGGCCGGCACGCTGTTCCACAACGTGCTGCACGACGCGATCGGCAACGTGACGCTGGGGAGAGGACCCGGCACCTTCGCCGGCGTCGGCTTCGTCGCCGCGGGCGGCGTCTACCGCCAGCGCGCCAACCTGGATGCGATCCGCTCGAACGGCGCGGAGTTCGACGCCAGCATCACCGACGGCGAGTGGCGGCTCAATGCCTCCTACGCCTATGTCGATGCGCGCGTGCGAGGCTCCGGACCATCGGCACCGCGCGACGGCCTGCGCCCGGCGCAGACGCCCAGGCAGCAGGCGTCGGCGACGATCGGGCGGCAGGAACTGTCCGGCCTCGCCGCCTCGGCGACGATCCGCTACGTCGCCGGCCAGTATGAGGACGACCAGAACAGCCGGGTCGACCGCCACGCCACTACGCTCGACCTGACGTTCAGCCTGCCGATCCGCGGCAATCTGGCGGTGGAGGCACGCGCCGAGAACGTGACGAAGACGCGAGTGGAGGCAACCGTCGCCGCGGACGGGACGATCGAGCGCGCACTGCCGCGTACCGTGTGGATCGGTCTGCGCTATGGCGGCTGACGGCCGGGCAGCCGACTGTCGGAGACGCCGCACCGCATGCGTCGCGGTTCCGTTCCCGAGAGGGGGATCACCACGTCTCGCGCGCCAGCACGGCCGCGTTGCAACGTTGCTGCAACAATTCCGCCCAGAAAGCGTAATGTCGCACCCTTAGAAACCTCCTCGACAGGCCAACGGCCTTCGCCAGGGGGAATCATCGATGTCACGCCGCTTGCGCCTGTTTCAGGCGACGCTTCCATTTACCTGGGTCATGCTCGGGGCCACGCCGGCCCTTGCCCAGAGCAGTCAAGCTGCTGACGGCGACGCCACGGCCCCCGCCCCGGCAGCAGACGTGCAGGCGGGCGACAATGGCGAGATCATCGTCACCGGCTCCTACGCCCGCAGCCTTGCCGAAGCGACGGAGACCAAGCGGCAAGCCGCCTTCGGCGTGGACTCGATCGCGTCGACCGACATCGGCAAGTTTCCGGCGCAGAACGTCGCCGAAGCGCTGCAGCTCGTCACCGGCGTCGCCATAACGCGGCCCCGCGGCGAGGGCCTCTACGTGAGCGTGCGCGGCCTGGGGCCGCAGTTCCAGAGCACCCTGCTGAACGGCAGCCCGGTGGCGATCAACGACCTGATCGAGAATGGCGGCGCGAACGGGCGGCAATTCCGGTTCGAGATGCTGCCCGCGGAGTTCGTGTCGCGCATCGACGTGATCAAGACGCCGACCGCGGACATGACCGAAGGCGCGCTGGGCGGCAATATCGACATCCGCACCTTCCACCCGCTGGATATCGGCACGCGCACCACGCTCAACCTGCGCGGCACCTACACGGACCTGACCAAGAAGGTCCGGCCCAACGCCACCGTGCTCACCAGCTACAAGACGCAGGACGGAACGTTCGGCATCCTCGCGGGCGCGCAATACTGGCGCAAGGAAGTCCGCAACGACCGCGCGTACCAGACCGGGTGGAACCTCGATAAGTTCGCGTCCGTGCTGGGGACGGGGTTCTACACGCCGACCCGCCTGCGGCCGACCGTCGAAACCGAGGACCGCAAGCGCATCTCGGGCATATTGTCGGCGCAGTGGGAACCCACGCCCGAGCTGCGGACCTCGCTGGACGTGCTCGCGACGCGGCTGGACGTGGCCTATGATGAATTCGGGCTCGACATCTATCCGGACGACAGCAGCGTCGCCGGGCACCGGCCGACGCTCGTTCCCGGATCGGTGAAGACCGTCGACGACACGGTTGTCAGCGCCACCATCAACGACGTTCGCTTCATGGGCACGCGCGAATATAGCCTGAACCGCCACGATCTGGTGACGGTCGGGCTGAGGCAGACCTGGGATCCGGCCGACCACTGGCACGTCGCGACGAGCGCCAACTGGTCCTATGCGCACAGCTTCCACCCCAGCTACGTCGAGGGCACCGTGCGCAGCCGCGTCCTGTTCTTCGCCCCGCTCACCTACGATGCGTCGGGCGGATACAGGAAGCTGCCGACCATCACCACGACGCTGAACGCCAGCGATCCCGCGAGTTATGCCATCTATCCGTTCAACATCGCGCCCAAGAACAGCAAGGACTGGGACCGCTACGGACGGCTGGACGTAGCCCGCGACTTCACCGGCTTCATCACCAAGATCGCGGCGGGTGGCGAGTATCACTGGCGGAAGCGCGATTACCGTCGCCGCGACTTCATCGTGAACAGCGCCAACAACGTGCCGTTGCTGCAATTCGCACCCAACGGTTTCGAGCAGATGCCGTACAACGATTTCCTGAAGGGCGTTTCCGGCAATTACCCGCGCAACTGGCTGGTGCCGATCACGGATGTTTTCTACGACAAGTTGTTCACGGACGCGATCGCCAATGCGCCGCTGGCCGCGGGCGACCTGCGGGCGTCCTATATCGTCAAGGAGGAAGTCGCCGCCGGCTATGCGCGCGTGGATTATGCGTTCGCGCTCGGCACTGTGGACGTCACCGGCAATCTCGGCGTGCGCTACGTCCACACCGATCAGGTGGCGAGCGGAACGCTGACGATCGGCACGGCGCCGACGCCGGCCAGCTTTCCGAAGACGTTCAACGACTGGCTGCCGAGCTTCAACCTGCGCGCAGAGCTGACGCCGTCGCTGATCGGCCGCCTCGCCGCAAGCCGCGTGCTCACCCGTCCCAATGTGACGCAGAGCGCGCCGCAGATCAGCGTGTCGACCGATGCGCCGACCGCGAGCGGCGGCAACCCCGATCTGAAGCCCTTCCTCGCGACGCAGTTCGACGCATCGCTTGAATGGTATTTCAATCGCAAGGGCTCGCTCACCGGAGCATTGTTCTACAAGAAGATGGACGATTACATCACGGCGCAGAACATCAACATCGACATTCCCGGCCGCGGCACCGTCCTGCTGAGCACGCAGGTCAACGGCGGCAACGCGAAGGTGTACGGCCTCGAAGCCGCCTACAATCAGGTTTTCACCTTCCTGCCGAAGCCGTTCGACGGACTTGGCTTCCAGGCATCCTACACCCACACGTCGGTGCGTTCGAACTATACCGCTGGTGCGCGACCGATCAGAAACCAGCTGATCGGATTGTCGAAGAACAGCTACAATCTGGTCGGCTTCTACGACAAGGGACCGTTCTCGGCGCGACTCTCCTACGTCTGGCGCGACCGCTACCTGACGGGCAACGGCAGTACGACCCAGGCGTCGACCTACCTCGCGCCGTTCGGCTCGCTGGACGGCAGCGTCTCGCTTCGCCTGACCAAGAACGTTCTTGCCGGGGTGGAAGCGATCAACATCGCCGGCGCGCGCACCTATTCGTACAACGACGACAAATTGCGCTTCGGCGAGATCAACTATTACGGCCGGACGATCCTATTCGGCGTGCGGGCCGAGTTCTGACGGTGCAGGCGATCCTTCTCGCGGCGGCGATCGCGTCGGCCGGGGCGGTCGCGCCGCGCGCCATGAACGATATCCAGGTCGTGGGATCGCACAACAGCTTCAAGTCGCAGATACCCGGGGCGGTGATGGCGAAACTGTGCGCCGCGGATCCCGCGCTGGCGGAAGGGCTCGATTACTACCACCTTCCGCTCGCGCGTCAGCTCGATGCCGGCGTGCGTCAGCTGGAGATCGACATTTTCGCCGATCCGGACGGCGGGCGCTACGCGGATCCGAAAGGGGAGGCGTGGACGCTCGCCGCGGGCGAACGCAGCGGGTTCGATCGCGCGGCGATGCTGAAGCCCGGATATAAGGTGTTCCACATTCCGGACGTCGACTATCTCAGCGGCTGCGTGACTTTGGTGCGGTGCCTGCGCGAGATCGACGACTGGTCGCGTGCGCATCCGCGCCACCTGCCGATCATGATCACGATCAACGCCGCCGATACGCCCTCCGCGCGGCCCGGCATCTCCGCGCCGCTGCCGCTGGACGATCCCGCTTTGCTCGACGCGCTCGACGCCGAGATCCGCTCGGTCCTGCCGCCGCCGCGCCTGATTACGCCGGACGAGGTCCGCGCCGGCGCGCCCACCTTGCGCGATGCCGTGCGCTCCCGCGGCTGGCCGGCGCTGACCGCCACGCGCGGGCGCATCTACATCCTGTTCGACGTGCGCCGCGCGGTATCGGACGTCTATCGGACCGGCCACTCGGCGCTTGCCGGCCGGGCGATGTTCGGCTGGTTTCCCGACAGCGAGCCCGAGGCGGCGATCGAGATCGTGCAGGACCCGCTGGTCGATGGCGCCCGCATTCGCGAGTGGGTCAAAGCGGGAATGATCGTGCGGACCCGCACGGATGCCAATACGGTCGAGGCGCGCCGGCACGACTTCAGCAAGGCACGGGCGGCAATGGCGAGCGGCGCTCAGGCCGTCAGCACGGATTATTACCCCGGGGCGCCGGACCCGCTGCACCTGGGCTTCACCGTAACGCTTCCCGACAATGCGATGGCACGCTGCAGTCCCGTGCGGACGCCGGCGGGATGCCGGATCCGGCCCTGACAGCCCGCGCGGCATGCCCGCGAACGACGCCGTGAACGACCTTGCGACGCCGCCCGACCGTCGCTAGTGCCGCCGCCCTGCCCTACGCGGCGCATCGCAGCACGTTCGCAGCTACGGGTCCAAACGCGCAAGTCGTACCGAAGCGGCATCGAGCGATAGTCAGCAAGCATCTCGTTCGTCGAGAAATCATCGTGCGGCCGCAGCGTCTTGGGGCAGAGCGGACGCTTTCAAGCCGGTCGAAACGCATTATGAGGACGAACGTGAGCACGACGGAAGCGCTGGAGCGGCCCGAGACGACCCTCGCCGGATGCTTGCAGGCGCTGGATCGGCGTCTCCGCTGGTTATCGGCCTGGACCATTCATAACGCCAACCACATTCGCGAGAGTCGAGACGGTCTGAAGGTGGGCGGCCATCAGGCGAGTTGCGCGTCCATGACCACGATCATGGCCGTGCTCTGGTTCCACGCGCTCCGCCGCCAGGACAAGGTGGCCGTGAAGCCGCATGCCAGTCCCGTCCTTCACGCCATCGAGTACCTCCTCGGCGAGCAGACGCTGGATCAGCTTCAGCGCTTCCGCGGGCTGGGCGGGGCGCAGAGCTACCCGTCGCGTACCAAGGACCGAATCCCGGTCGACTTCTCGACCGGGTCGGTCGGCCTCGGCGCGGCGATCACCGTCTTCGCGAGCTTGGTGCAGGATTATCTCGTCGCCCATGGCGAAGTCGCCGAGGAACAGGTCGGCCGCATGGTCGCCCTGATCGGCGATGCCGAGCTCGACGAAGGAAACATCTACGAGTGCCTGATCGAGGGCTACAAGCACTCGATCCGCAACTGCTGGTGGATCGTCGACTATAATCGCCAGTCGCTCGACCACACGACGGCGGACAGGATGTTCGATCGGTTCGACGACATCTTCCGCACCTGCGGGTGGCGCGTGGTCACGCTCAAACATGGTCGCACACAGCGGGACTGCTTCGCCAAACCGGGTGGATCGGCCTTGCAGGCGTGGATCGACGCGTGCACCAACGTCGATTACGCCGCGCTGACATATCAGGGAGGATCCTCCTGGCGCGATCGGATTCTGCGCGACATCGGCGCGGAACCAGACGTGGCCGATCTCCTTGCGGGCTACGACGACGATGCCCTGGCCGCGCTGATGACCAATCTCGGCGGCCACTGCATCGAGACGCTGACGGAGGCGTTTGACGCCGCTGCGGACGACGTCCCCACGCTCTTCATCGCCTACACGATCAAGGGATCCGGGCTGCCGTTCGCCGGCCACAAGGACAATCATGCCGGCCTGATGAACCCCCGCCAGATCGAAGATCTGCGCGACCAGCTCGGCATCGCGGCGGGCGACGAGTGGGACAGGTATGCCGGGCTTGACCATGAGGAAGCGGCTTCGCTGCAGGCCTTCGTCGAAGCATCGCCCCTCTTCGGGCGTCCGCGGAAGACGAGCGGGCCGCCGATCGCCGTCCCCGCCGCTCTGCCCGTGCCGGAAGGCGCGGAGCAGTCGACGCAGGCCGCGTTCGGACGCATCCTGCTCGATCTCGCGAAATCGGACCACCCGCTCGCCGACAGGATCGTCACCACCTCGCCGGATGTCACCGTGTCGACCAACCTCGGCGGGTTCGTGAACCAGCGTGGACTGTTCCGGCGAAGCGAGCTGGCCGACGTGTTCCGCGCGGCCAAGATACCGTCACCCCAGAAATGGGCAGGCCACCAGGCGGGCCAGCATATCGAGCTTGGCATCGCGGAGAACAACCTGTTCCTCATGCTGGCTGCGCTGGGCTTGGCTGCGCCGCTGTTCGGAACCCGACTCCTGCCCGTCGGCACGGTGTACGACCCGTTCATCGCGCGCGGGCTCGATGCGCTCAACTACGGCTGCTACCAGGATTCGCGCTTCCTTCTGGTCGCGACACCTTCGGGACTGACGCTGGGACCGGAAGGTGGTGCGCACCAGTCGATCAACTCCCCCCTGATCGGCATCGGCCAACCGGCGCTTACCTATTTCGAGCCCGCCTTCGTCGACGAGCTGGCGCTCGTCATGCGCTGGGCATTCGAGCACCTTCAGGCCGAGGATGGAGGTTCCGTCTATCTCCGCTTGACGACCCGTCATATTCAGCAGGTCGAGCGGCCGGACGCGGCGTGGCAGGCCGACGCCCTCCGCGGCGGCTACTGGCTCAAGCCGCCGGGGAACGATGCCGATGTCGCAATCGCCTTCACGGGCGCGATCGCGCCGGAGGCGATCGCAGCGTGGGAGGCCATGGTCGAGGACGTTCCGGGCTTGGGCCTGCTCAACGTCACCTCCCCCGACCTGCTCCATAGGGGATGGTCGGCGGCGCAGGCATCGCGCTGGACGAAGGGCGGCGTGGGATCGAGCCACGTCGAGCAGCTGCTGTCGCCGCTGCCGCCCCATGCCGGGCTGGTGACGATCATCGACGGCTCACCCTCCACGCTGTCCTGGTTGGGCGCGGTGCGCGGAATGCGGGTGAGTCCGCTGGGTACCGACCGCTTCGGTCAGACGGGCGACTTGCCCGATCTGTATCGCGCCTACCGGCTGGATGCCGACGCGATCATCGACGCCGCTGCAGAGCTGCATCTCAGGCGCTGACGACGGTGCCGCGCGCGAACCGCAGGCCATTCCGCCTATCCCGCACGAGAGACGGCGAGCGCGAGACCGACCGCAACGTCGTGATGGCGCTGCTCGCGGTCGCAATCTTCGCCGGAGCCGCGTCGATGCGTGGGTTGGACGCCCTCCTGCCCGCGATCGCGCGCGACTTCGGCCAGACGATCGGCTCGACCGGTGCCGTGGTCACCGCCTACGCGCTGAGCTACAGCCTGTGCCAGTTGTTCTACGGCCCCCTCGGCGACCGCGTCGGGGCATATCGCGTGATCGTATGGGCAGCGCTCCTGTCGGCAGCCGCCGCGCTTGCCTGCGGGCTCGCGTCCTCGCTGGGCTGGCTCATCGGCCTGCGCTTCCTGGCGGGCGGCATCGCCGCCGCGATCGGACCTTTGACGCTCACGTGGGTGAGTCAGGCGACGACGGCCGCCGATCGACCGATCGCCGTCGCGCGCGTCACGTCCGCGTCGATCATCGGCGCGATGGCGGGACAGGTCGGCGGCGGCCTGACCGGCGCGAGGTTCGGCTGGCCTTCGTCATTCTTCATGATCGCGGCGCTGTTCGCAGGCTCGGGCGCCGCGTTGACGTGGATGAAAATGAGGGACCCGCGTCTAGGCAGCCGTGCTCCGGTTCGGGAGAGTACCGACGCGCGCGGATCCTCCCTCCACATGCTGATACTGCGTCCGGCCGTTCGGCACGTTCTCATCGCAGCGGCGGTCGAGGGTGTCGCCATGTGCTTGAGCCTGCCCTACCTTGCCGGCCTGCTGCAGCATCGTCTTTCCGTCAGCATGTCGGTCGGGGGCGCCATCATCGCACTGTTCGGTGCCGGCGGAATCGCCTTCGTCTTTCTGGCCCGCTGGGCAACGAGAGAATTCGCTGAGCGTCAGCGCGCAGCCTGGGGCGGCAGCCTCGCGGGAGGCGGCTTCCTTCTCCTGACGCTCTCATCGTCGGCGCTGATGGCGAGCGTGGGGCTGTTCGTCGCCGGGCTCGGCTTCTTCGCTCTGCACAACGTACTTCAGGTCCGGGCGACGCGCATGGCGCCCGACGCCCCGGGCGCCGCGCTGTCCCTGTTCGCCGCCACCTTCTTCCTCGCGCAGGCCCTGGGAGCGGGGATCGGCGGCTATGCCTTCGATCGGTTCGGACCGATGATCGCGTGCATGGCGTCGGCCGCCGCGATGGCCAGCCTGGGGCTGGCGATCGCCGCAAGAGGCCTGCTGCCGGCGGCTGACACCGCCCCGACTGCCGGTTGAAGCCCTCATTTCAGGGGATTATGATCCATAGCCTGCGCTCGGCCATGCTCACCCTCGTGGCCGGCGCAAACTACAGCAGCCGCATGCGTGAGCAGGTTTCGAGAAATGGGCGTGCGCCTCGGGCCCTATTTGAAAGCCGATGATAAGCGGCAGGCATCGCCTCGGCTTACTTTTCATCGCGACCGGCGGACCCGTCGGCGACAAATTCAGTTCACAGGTTCTGATCCACTACGCCGTCGGCGTGGTCACCCGCGTGTATCGGATCGACTTCCGCTGGAAAGGATGCATCTCATGGGCGATTACCCCGAGCGCACGCGCCGCCTGACATCCACGATGACGCACGAGGGTCGGCTTGAACTCGAGATAGTCGAGGAGGCCGTGGCAGCCCCGGCTGACGACCAGATCGTCCTGCGCGTCGAGGCTGCACCGGTGAACCCGACCGACCTGGGCCTGATGCTGGGCGCGGCCGACGTGGCGAGCGCCACCCGAGAGGGTGAGCGCACCGTGCTGACCGTACCGCCGGCGGCGCTGCCGAACTTTGCGGGCCGGTTGGACCTGCGGCTCAACGTGGGCAGCGAGGGCGCGGGCACCGTAGTGGCGGCAGGGTCAGGAGCGAGCGCTCTCCTGGGTCGGACGGTTTGCGTCGCCGACGCCGCCATGTACGCCGGATACCGGACCGTGGCAGCCGACAGCTGCCTGGTTCTTCCGGACGGCGTCCCGGCAGCGCAGGGCGCCGCCGCCTTCATCAATCCGATGACCGCGCTCGGAATGGTCGAGACCATGCGGCTCGAGGGTCATCGCGCGATCGTTCACACCGCCGCTGCCTCCAACTTGGGTCGCATGCTCGCGCGGCTCTGCCGGGAAGAGGGGATCGAACTCGTCAACGTGGTACGGCGGCCGGAGCAGGTGGCGATGCTCCGGGACGAAGGCGCGACCCACATATGCAATAGCAGCGAGGACGATTTCGACGAGCAACTGCGCGCCGCGCTGGACGCCACCGGAGCTACGATCGCGTTCGACGCGACCGGCGGCCCGATGCCGGGCCGGATCTTGCGGGTCATGGAGCAGGTGGCCGTTCGGCGGATGACGAAGTACAGCCACTACGGCTCGCCGGTGCTGAAGCAGGTATATGTCTATGGCGGGCTCGATCCCAGTCCGATCACGATCGATCGCGCGATCGGCATGGCATGGCGTGTCGACGGCTGGCTGCTCTTCCATTTTCTGGACCGGGTGGGCCGCGATGTCGCCGACCGCCTGCGGGATCGCGCCGCGGAAGAGATCACGACCACCTTCGCCAGTCACTTCGACGCGACTATCTCGCTCGAGGATGCGATCAAGCCGGAGACGATGCGCGCCTACGCCGCGCGGGCGACAGGTCGAAAATATCTGATCGATCCGCAGCGTCGGTGACGTCGAACCGGATGGCTGCCCTGTAATGGCCGGCATCATGTCGGGGCAGATTTCATCGCCACCGGGCGGCTCCGTCGATCATACTCCGACACGACGATCCGCGAGTCCGCGGCCTTGCACGAGGCAGCTGCCGGTGATTGCCCGCAGCAGGAAGCTGAATTCGTCAATGAGAACGTGCGACCCGCTGCGCCGACCACGCGGGTCCACGTCCGACACGTCATCGCGTTTCGCCGGCCCGGCCGGCGACCTACGGCGTCACGTTGGGGTTCAACTTCCGCTGACCATGACGGAAGGCATCATCGGCGATCAGTGCTGGGCGGCAAACCGCCGCGACAGGAAACCGAACCAGGCACCGAAGAACTCGTCGGCGAGGGCGGACGTGGGCGCGATACCGTCCCAGCCATGATAGGCGCCGGCGTAGAGATGCAGCTCGACGCGAACTCCGCCTGCGATCAGCCGGGTCGCGAACGAGAGCCCCTCGTCGCGAAAGACGTCGAGCTCGGCGAGGGCGAGGAAGGTCGGCGGCAGGCCGCTCAGGTCCGTTTCCCGCCCGGGCGCAGCATAGGGGGAAACATCGCCCTCTTCGTGTGGACCCAGAATCATGTCCCAGGCGCGAATGTTGGTGGCCCGGTCCCATATGCCGATGTCGGTCATCTCGCGCGACGAGGCGGTCTCGTTACGATCGTCGAGCATGGGATAGTTCAGCGACAGGAACCAGGGAGGGAAATCGCCGCGATCGCGGATCAGCAGCGCGACCGCCGCCGCTATGCCGCCGCCGCCGCTCGCCCCGGCGATGCCGATCCTGTCCGGGCGCAGACCGAGAGCGTCGGCGTTGGCGTGGATCCAGACGTAGGCGGCCCGGCCGTCCTCTGCAGCCGCCGGCGCACGTGCCTCCGGTGCCAGTCGATAGTCGACGGCGGCGACGACGCATTTGGCTTCGGACGCCAGCCGCTTCAGATAGGCGTCTTCCTGTGCCGCATAGCCCATGACCTGTCCGCCGCCATGGAACCAGAGGAGCGCCGGCAGCGGGCCTGAGACGTCAGGTCGAAACAGGCGGATCGGTATCCCCTTCGCGTCGGGCCGCGCCGCTTCCAGGAGCTCGACCGACACGGAAGGATCGTCGGGGCTGCTTGCCGTGGCTGCGGCTGCAAATTGCGCCAGCTTGCTGCGCGCCGCCGGCAGGTCGCGCAGGTCGTACAGGCAGGATTGGCCGTCGAGCGCCACCGCAAGCGCCTCTGCCAGTTCGGGATCGATCCTGCCGACGCGTTCAGTCATGCTCAGCCGCTCCTGCCAAACGGCACGCGAGGACCTGCCGTTCGGCCATTATCGTTCGAATGCATCGGTCCCGGGTTCAATCGCCAGAACCGACGCCACTTCCACTTCGTTTCAGAGTTGCGTGCCGCCCCCATCCACCGCGAGCTCTACGCCGGTGTTGTACGTCGCCTCGAACGCCAGGAAGACGATCGCCTTGCCGATCTCCTCGGACGTGCCGAAGCGGCCCATCGGGTTCTCGCTGCTCATCTGCTGCTTGACCTGGTCGGCGGCCTCCTTCGGCATCGCTTTCTGCAGGATGCCGCTGTCGGTCGGACCGGGGCTGACCGCATTGACGCGGATGCCGCGGGGCAGGAGTTCGCGCGCCAGCGATCGCGTGAGCGAACGGAGCGCCGCCTTCGTGGCCGCGTAGGCGCTGATCATCGGCTGCCCGATCCGGTTCGCGACGGAAGTCACGAAGACGATGCTTCCGCCGTCGGCGATCAGCGGGGCGAGCTTCTGGACCGTGAAATACGGACCTTTCGTATTCACCGCGAACAGTTCGTCGTAGGTCGCCTCGTCCATCTGCTCGAAGGGAATGAAGCGGGTCTGCCCCGCGGAGATCAGGAGCGCGTCCAGCGTGCCGAAGGTCGATCTGACCTGATCGACCAATCGTTCGATCTCGCCGAGCGAAGAAGCGTCGCTCTGCAGCACGACGGCGTCCGGGCCAAGCGCCTCGCGTGCGTTCCCGATCGCACCTTCGCTGCGCCCGGTGATCATGACCCGAGCGCCATCGGCCATCAGCAGCTTGGCGGTAGCGAGTCCGATGCCGCTCGTGCCGCCGGTGACCAAGACCTTCTTTCCATCATATCGGCCCATCGCCGTATCTCCTTCTGATCAATCAGCTTAGGCAAGCGGTTCGAGAACGTGGACGACGCGGCTGGCCATCATCGGCCCGACCTTCTCGATATATTCCGCGACGAACGGCAGGTGGCTGTGAGCCGCCAGATCTTCCGTGCTCCGCCACTTCTCAATGATCAGGAACGTGTTGGGTCCCAAGGCGGCAGGCTGATGGCTGAGTCCCTCGGCGTTCCCGTCGACGGTAGTGACGTATTCGAGACAACCCGGCTCGGCGCGCACATGCTCGATACGGGCATGCAGTTCGTCGAGAATGGCCTGCCGCTGGCCCGGCTTGGCCGTTATGATTGCAACGACACGTATCATCGGTTTTTCTCCTTGCTGAGCACGGTCTCGAGCCATGCTGAGATTGCGGCGTTCGTTTCGTCGGGACATTCCAGCATGAGCTCGTGACCGCCGTCGATCGACACTTCGGTGAGGTGCGGCACGTCCTCGCGCATCGGTTCGGCCAGGCGGCTGTGAAGGGTATCGCAAACCTGATCCCGCGCCGCGTGAATGAACAGTGCGGGCATGGAGAGCTTGCCGAAATTCGGCGCTTCGTCCGCGAAGGCGTGATTGGCGGCGTCGTTGACGTACCAGGCGAAGGGACCGGAGAAGCCGCTCCGCTCGAAGGCCGCGACGAGGGTCGCGAAATCGTCGTCGTTCATGACCGAGGGATCACGCGGCATTTGCGGCGCATGACGCGCCTCGCCGAACCAGCCGCCGTTGGCGCGGACGTCGGCGGTAAAGGCGCGCGTTCCCCTGTCCCAGGGCTGGGCGCGCTGGTAGTGGAGGTTGAGCGTGCTCGCCACGTCGGTCTCGAAGTCCGCCACTGCGCGGCTGAAATGCTCCCGATAGAACAGCCAGTAATCCCACTGCCCGACGGGATAGCGGTCCGCCGGATAGGTGGACCGGTCGACCAGCGGCCCGAGGGTCGATAGCGTCGTTCCGCGCGCGAGATAGGGCACGCACAGATTGACGACGCCGCGACAGCGTTCCGGGTGGTGAGATGCCATGCCCCAGGCGATGGGGCTGCCCCAATCGTGCCCGACCCAGACGGCCGGCCGCCCGCCGAGCGCCTCGTGCAGCTCGACCATGTCCGCCACGATCTCACGTACCGCGTAAGCGCCGATCGCATCGGGCATCGACGATCCGCCATATCCGCGCATGTCCGGCGCGATGCATCGCCAGCCCTGCTCGCCGAAATGCTCCAGCTGCCGACGCCACACGATCGACAGCTCGGGGCAGCCATGAATGAAGATCATGACAGGTCCGTCTTCCGGCCCGGCTGCGAGCCAGGCGGTCCGATGGCGCGGCGTCTCGGTCGTCCCCGCTGATAGTGCCACGTTGATCCCCTATCCTCCCGTTCTTCTACGCAGCGCCTGGCAGTGCCGGCGTCGCATCGCGGCGCCGACTCTCGCCGGCATGAGCGTCGTCCAAGGCAAAAGGAGGTTGCAAAGCTGCGGTTCCAAGGTGTCAGGCTATGCCCGCTCGAACAAGCGGCGGGGTGATGATTTCTGACCTCAGGCGATGACCCGTGGCTATCAGGAGAGACGATTGCTCCTCCCGCGACGAGCACGCCGTTTTCCGGAACAGCCCGAGCAGAGGCCGTCGGAGAAGCCGCGCCGCCAGAGTATGCGGGCGGCGCTAGGCGGGATTCCGCTTGGCGGTGCTTACGCCTCTTGCGCGCCGGCCGCCGGATTGACGGTCAGTAGCCCACCGTGAAGCGCTGGCGATGATGGGCCGGCTTCTCCAGCTCGTCGACCAGCGCCGCCGCATAATCCTGATAAGAGATCCAGCTGCGACCGTCAGCCGCCACCAGCAGGTCGTCGAGGCCGAGCCGGAAGGTGCCCGTGCGTTCGCCGTCGACGAACAGCGCCGAGGGGCTGAGGAAGATCCAGTCGAGATCACCGCCGTCGCGACGGAGCACCTCAAGGAACTCGACGCCCTTCCCCGCTTCCTCGCGATATGCGTCCGGAAAATCGGGCGTGTCGATCAGCCGCACGCCGGGCGCGGCCCACAGGCTGCTGGCGCCACCGACCACCGCGTAGCGGTCCACTCCTGCTTGCCGCACGGCGGTAAGCAGCTTGTGCGGGTCGCCAAATCGGAACATTACCGAACTGATCACCGCATCATGACCGGCGAGCAGGCTGGCGAGCGCTGCCGGATCGTTGACGTCACCCGCCGCGACGGCAAGTCCGTCCTGCGGCTTGAGCGACGACACGTCGCGTGCGATACCGGTGACGTCGTGACCGCGCGACAGAGCTTCGGCGACGAGAGCCCGCCCGACATTGCCGGTGGCCCCAATGATCGCGATCTTCATGAGCTATCTCGTCCTTCGCCGATCTCGATTGCTGACCGGGATCAGCTATGGATCGCCGACGGCGAAGTAAAGAAGGCAGGTTGAGCAATGCTGGTTACCTTGAGGGAACCGCAGTCCAAAGCATGGCCGCAACGGCCTCTTCCGGACTGCGCGATACGTATCGTACTCGACCGGATCGGAGACAAGTGGAGCTTCCTCCTCATCCTTACCCTCTCCGAGCGCCCGCGCCGTTTCGGCGAACTGCGCCGTGCGGTCGACGACATCTCGCAACGGATGCTCACGGAAACGCTGCGCAACCTGCAACGCGACGGGCTCGTCAGCCGTACGGTGCTCCCGACGAGCCCGCCGAGCGTCGAATATGCCCTGACGGAGATGGGGCGGACGCTGCTGGATCACATGCATAGCCTGATCAGCTGGGCTGAGGCGTGGCAGCCCGGCATAGTCGCTGCCCGCGCTGCCTTCGACGACCGGACATCCGATCCGCGTTGACGAGGAAGGTGCAGGCCAGCAGCCTGCTCCGCTCACACTGACTATAACGGGCGCCTTGTTCAGCGATCGAGAAACGGGCGTAGGGCGCCGGCCAGTTTCTCCACGGTGTCGAAACGCAGGCCGGCGATGTTGATGCGTCCACTTGCCGCCATGTAGATGCCGTCCCGCTCGCGCAGCACTGCGACCTGTTCCGGCGAGAGCGGCAGCATCGCGAACAAGCCGCGCTGGCGGGATAGCGGTGCCAGCCGGGGATGGCTGACGGCGAGCGCCGACCGAAGTTCGTTGATGCGCTGGCGCATGATCTTCAGTTCCAATCGCCAGTCGGCAGCGAGTGCGGGATTGCTCAGCACCAGTCGCACGAGCGCGGCGCCATGATCCGGCGGCATCGACCACAGGTTGCGGGCCAGGACGAGCATGTTCTGGCGGATCAGCGCCGCTGCCGCGCCGCCTGGCGCCTGGATCCAGAGCGCGCCGACCCGCTCCCGATAGAGACCGAAGTTCTTGTCGCAGCTGTACGCCACGAAGACGCTCGATGCTGCCGCGAGCATCGTGCGCAGACCCGCCGCGTCGCTTTCGAGCCCGTCACCGAGCCCCTGATAGGCGAGATCCACGAACGGCAGCAGCCCGCGTGAGACGACCAGATCAGCGATGCTCCGCCACTGCTCCAAACTGAAGTCGGCGCCGGTCGGATTGTGGCAGCATCCGTGCAGCAGGATGATGTCGCCGGGTGCCGCCTCTGCCAGCGCATCCATCATGGCCGCGAAGTCGACTTGGCCGGCCGCCACGTCGAAGTAGGGATGACTCCTGACGGCAAGCCCTGCCTCGTGGAAGATCGGGGCGTGATTAGGCCAAGTCGGAACGCCGATCCAAACGGTGGCACCTGGATGCGACCGTGCGATGATCTCGGCTCCCAGACGCAGCGCCCCCGTGCCGCCCGGCGTCTGCACGCCCGTGAGCCTGTCCGACCGCGCCGCGCCGATGCCGAACACGATCTGCGCCAGGCGATCGGTAAAGCCGACATCTCCCTCGGCGCCGAGATAGGCCTTCGTCTCCTGTTCCGCCACGAGGTGCCGCTCGGCCGCTTTCACCGCACGCATGACGGGCGTAGCACCTCGATCGTCACGGTAGACGCCCACGCCAAGATCGATCTTGTGCTCGCGCGGATCCTCCCGATGCAGCCCGATCAGCTGAAGGAGGGCGTCGGCCGGCTGACGCGTCAGCGAACCGAAAGCCTCCGCATCAGGCGAACCTGCATCCAGGCGGATCGTCGTCATGCAACGGTAATAGACGCTTGCATTGATCGGCGCGGTTCATAAATGCCGCCTTTCGGCAAATCGATGCAATGAGCCGTTCACGTTTTGGGATCTGATGAACGATGAAGCTCGATACGGTCGACCGCAACATCCTGCGCCATCTTCAGGAAGACGGCACGTTGAGTCAGGCCGCGCTGGCGGAGCGGGTCGGCGCGTCCGCGGCATCATGCTGGCGCAGGATCAGAGCGCTCGAACAGGGCGGTGCGTTGGGCACGACCGTCCGGCTCGCAAATCAGGCAGCGCTGGGTCTCTCCGTGACCGTATTCTGCCACGTTCGGCTCAAGAATCACCTGCCGGCGAGCTCCGACTCGTTCGAGTCTCTGCTCGGGTCACGTCCCGAGATCGTTGACTGCTATGCGATGTCCGGCGATTGGGACTATCTGCTGCGCGTGGTGGCAAAAGACGTCGAAGCCTATGAGGGCTTTCTGCGCCAGCACCTTCTCGCGAATGCGGTCGTTGCCGCGGCCTCGTCGAGCTTCGCACTGTCGAGGCGAAAGTACACGACGGCTCTTCCGGTGTGAGCACTCCGGAACGTCAGAATACTAGGCGGTCGTCCGTTACGCGGACCGGCTAGCGTGCCAGCGGCCGGACGATCGATGCCTTCGCGATGGCGTTTGCCGCGATCACATAATCCACGAACGCGGCCGTCGCCGAAGGTGGAACGTCAAGCTTGGCGACCTTCAGCGCATGCACGGTGATCCGGTAGGGATGCGGCCGGTCGCCCCGGTCGGGGCATGGCCCGTAGTAGCGCGGCGCTGACGCGTCACCGTCCGGCAGGCCCTGGTGCGCTCCACGCGGCAGCGATGCGGCGTTCACCATCGATCCCGCGCCCCGCGGCAGGCGGCTTGCGGCCGCCGGAATGTCGTAGACGATCCAATGCCACCACCCCGATTGGGGAGGGCGGTAGGGGTCGTACATCGTAACGGCAAAGCTCTTCGTTCCCGGCGGGGCGCCGCGCCAGTGCAGCTCCGGGGAGACGTCGCGGCCTGCGCAGCCGCCGCCCGCCAGCATCATCTCGCCCGGCCAGCGGCCGGACGGCGGCAAGTCAGCGCTCTCCAGCACGAAGGCGCCTTTCTCGCGCGCCGCCGCATAAGAGGAGGTGAGAGATGCGACAACGAGCAGTGCGCGAAGGGTGCGGCTCATCGATCGGGACAGCGTCACATCATCTCCTTCATCGGTCATGCGGCAGTTCGGTCCGAGCCGATTCGGGCGCAAGATATCTCGACGGACAAGTAGACCAAGCAAGGATCGGACAATCTTGCCACGGAGGAGCAGGTCCGCCGCGTACATCCTGGTTCGCCGTGATCCAGCAATGATCTGCATGATTAGGCGCATGCCCTGAAGTGAGGACTTGCAAGCTACCTATCTCTTCAGATAGATCGATGCAATACACCCTTGTATCGTGAGGCAAATGGCAGAAGGGCTGAAATATTCGGGCTGGCGCCTGTTGCGCGAGGGGCTTCGCGGTCAGCAGGGATGGTCGAAAGCATGGCGTAGCCCTGAACCGCAGTCCAACTACGACGTAATAATCGTCGGCGGCGGTGGTCACGGTCTTGCAACGGCCTATTATCTTGCGAAAACATACGGAGTCCGCAACGTTGCCGTACTGGAGAGAGGCTGGCTCGGGGGCGGCAACACTGGCAGGAACACGACCGTCATCCGGTCGAACTACTATTACCGCGAGAGCGCGGAGCTCTACGACTTCTCGCTGAAGCTCTACGAAAAGCTCTCCACCGAGCTGAACTACAACATCATGTTCAGTCAGCGCGGCGTGCTCGCGCTCGCCCACAGCCGTCATGATGTCGAAGCCGCAGCCCGCTGGGTCGGCGCGATGCGAATCAACGGCGTCGCTACCGAGATGATCGGCCGGGAGGAGATCGCACGGCGGGTACCGATCCTCGACATGTCTACCCACGCGCGCTTCCCGGTGATGGGCGGGTTCGTGCAGAAGCGTGGAGGGACCGCGCGCCACGACGCGGTGGCGTGGGGCTATGCGCGCGCCGCCGATGCCCTCGGCGTCGACATCATCCAGCAGTGCGAAGTCACAGGCTTTCGTCGCAGCGCGGACGGTGCGGTGACCGGCGTCGAGACCAGCCGCGGATATATCGGCGCCGGCAAGGTAGCGATCGCGGCTGCGGGCCACTCCAGCGTTCTCGCCGGTCTGGCGGGCTTTCGCCTGCCGATTACGAGCTACGCGCTTCAGGCGTTCGTAACCGAGCCGGTCAAGCCGGTGCTCGATACGGTGGTGCTGTCGCTGGCGACGGGCGTATATCTCAGCCAATCCGACAAGGGGGGACTGGTGATCGGCGGCGCGCTCGATCTCTACCCGTCCTACGCGCAACGCGGCAACATGCCGACGGTGCGGTCCGTGCTGGGTTCGGTCGCGCAGCAATATCCGGCGCTGGGCCGCGTCCGCTTCCTGCGGCAATGGGCCGGGATCGTCGACATCGTCACCGATTCGAGCCCGATCCTCGGCAAGACGCCGGTGCCCGGCCTCTTCATCAACTGCGGCTGGGGTACCGGCGGTTTCAAAGCCATTCCGGCGGGTGGCACCCTGCTCGCGCACCATGTCGCGACCGGCGCACCGCATCGTCTGGCCGAGCCCTTCTCGCTCTCCCGCTTCTCCACGGGCGCGCTGATCGACGAGGCCGCGGCCTCCGGCATCGCGCATTGAGGATTCCGTCATGCTGCTGATCACTTGTCCCTGGTGCGGGCCGCGCGAGGAACTGGAGTTCCGCTGCGGTGGCGAGAGCCACGTCCGCCGTCCCGGCCCGGCCGAAACGGTCTCGGACGAGGACTGGGGCGATTATCTGTTCACGCGGAAGAACCCGAAAGGCCTTCATTACGAGCGCTGGGTGCACGCCTTCGGCTGTCGCCGATGGTTCAACGTCGCGCGCCACACCGAAACCCACGCGATCGAGGCGATCTACGTGATGCATGAGCCCGCCCCGTCGCCGTTCGACGGCAAGGAGACGCTGTGAACGGCGCGCAGCAGGCCCGGCTGGCGAGCGGCGGCCGCATCGACCGGTCGCGCCGCCTGCGCTTCACCTGGGAAGGCCGCGCGCTGGAGGGCTATGCCGGAGATACGCTCGCGTCCGCGCTGCTCGCCAACGGCGTGAAGCTGGCGGGACGGTCGTTCAAATATCACCGGCCGCGCGGCATCGTCGGTGCCGGCGTCGAGGAAAGCAACGCGCTGGTTCAGCTCGGGAAGGGCGCGCGTTCGACACCGAACATGCGCGCGACCGAAGTCCTGCTCTATGACGGTCTGGTGGCGCAGCCCGTCAATTGCTGGCCGAGCAGTCGCTTCGACGTCGGCGGGATCAGCAACATCCTGTCGCGGTTCCTGCCCGCGGGCTTCTACTACAAGACGTTCATGTGGCCTGACTGGCACCTGTATGAGGGCTTCATTCGACGCGCCGCCGGTCTCGGCAGGGTCTCGGGCGAGCCCGATCCCGATCGCTACGAGAGCCGCTTCGCGCACTGCGACGTCCTGGTCGTCGGCGGCGGCCCGGCGGGCCTCGCTGCGGCCCGGGCGGCAGCGGAGAGCGGCGCGCGCGTAATCCTTGCCGAGCAGGACAGCGCACTTGGCGGCACCCTGCTCCACGACGATCCGTCGATCGACGGATCGGATGGCGGCGATTGGGCGATGCGAACGGAGGCCGCGATCCGGGCCTGCCCCGAAGCATGCATTCTGCTGCACACCGCGGTCGTCGGCTATCAGGATCACAACAGCCTGACGATGGTGCAGCAGATCGGCAACGAGGCGCAATGCGCGGCCGATCCGGGCCAGGCGCGCTATCGGACGTGGCTCGTCCGCGCGGGACGCGTCGTGCTGGCAACCGGCGCGATCGAGCGCCCCCTGGTCTTCTCCGGCAATGACCGGCCGGGCGTCATGCTGGCGACTGCCTCGCGCCACTATGCCCGGCGCTTCGCCGTAGCCTGCGGCAGGCGCATCGTCGTCTTCACCAACAATGACGACGCCTACCGGACCGCGATCGCACTGGGGGAGCTCGGCGCGAAGATCATGGCGGTCGTCGATGTGCGGGAGACGCCGCCGGACGATCTGGCGATGATGCTGGCCGAACGCGGCATCCGGCTCGTCGCGGGTGGACAGGTGATCGACACGCGCGGCGGCAAGGCGCTGCAGCGGGTCCGCATCCGTTCGGCCGCGGGATGCGAGTGGCTTGCCTGCGACCATCTCGCAATGTCGGGCGGGTTCAACCCCACGGTCCACCTCTTCAGCCAGTCGGGTGGGCGGCTGCGCTACGACGACGCCATCGCCGGCTTCGTGCCCGATGAAACGCCGCAATTTGCCCGATCGGCCGGCGCCGCACGCGGGTCCTTCACGACTGCCGGTGCGCTGCGCGAGGGTCACGAGGCCGGTTGCGAGGCGGCGTGTGCGACGGGTTTCCCGTCGGCATCGGGCCGCCCTCCGGAGGTGACCGGCGAGCGCGGGGAATGGGCGATACAGGCGTGCTGGCAGGTCGACGGCGGCCGCAGCAAGGCGTTCGTCGACTTCCAGAACGACGTCAGTATCGATGACCTCGCTCTGTCCGCCAGGGAGAACTTCCAGTCGGTGGAACATCTGAAGCGTTACACCACGCTCGGCATGGCGCCCGATCAGGGTAAGACGTCCAACGTCAATGCGCTGGCGATAATGGGGGCGCTCACTGGCCGCACCGCCGAAGAGACGGGCTATACCCGCTACCGCCTTCCCTTCACGCCCGTCGCGCTCGGTGCAATGGCAGGACGCAACCGGGGCGAGCTGTTCCGTCCACGACGACGGATGCCGGCACACGCCTGCCACGTCGCCGCCGGTGCCGTGTTCGAGGATTATGGCGGCTGGTCCCGCCCCGCTTACTATCCGCGCGGACAGGAGACAGGTTTCGCGGCAGAGCAGCGCGAGGCCCTGGCGGTGCGCACCCGCGCCCGGCGGGGGGCGGGGGCGCCGGGGGGCAAAATCGAGGTGCAGGGGCCCGGCGCGGGGCGCGTGCGGGGTCTGGGGGT
>CAXTUG010000006.1:2465-31434 GCA_964247375.1 uncultured Sphingomonadaceae bacterium | reverse complement strand
GTCGCTATCGCTGCCATCCTCCTATGGTGGACCTGATTGAGTCTCGACCCTAGGCGATTGCCGATCGATCGCGGGCTCTGCGCGCAGGGTCTCTGACCGGGCGGCGGGACAGGCCTGGGCTCAGGCTGGAGGGAAGTCGTTCACGTCGTAGAACATGGGATTGCGCAGCCATGCCGCGACGGCGGACTCGCGCCAGCCGGTGCAGCGGGTGCTGATCGCGACCTAGCGGGGAAAGCTGCCGGCCTGCATCTTGCGATAGAGGGTCGAGCGGCTGAGGCCAGTGCAGTCGAGCACCGCCTTGAGCCGCAGTATGCGATCGGGCTGGTCGGACATGGGGCTACTCCTGAAGATGGCTGCGCCATTCTGGGCGCAAGCGGGATGCAGGAGGAGTGCCGTTACGACGCCACAGGCTGCCAGAGCGCGCCAGACCTGTTCTCGGTCGGCTGATCCGCGGATTGGAGAGCGGAACGGCCGGTTTGGAGCGCTGACCGGAGCTAAGCGGCCATTTGTTCATCGGCAGTGCCTCGGCTGCTGCGCGCCCTCACTTCAGTCATTCCGGTCGGCCATTTCCAATCGCAAAAGCGGCTACTGCGGATGCTAACGGTGATAGTCGAATTCGATCAATGTCGATCTAAGCCGACATTCGTTGGAGCTGGCTCGGACGCCGTCATGCAGTTTTGTCGACGGTTCCTTGCGCTTCGACCGCAGCAATCGCTGTCTGTCTAAGAGTTTCAAGATACTGGTCCGGATCGATTGGTGTGTTATCGAGACCCTCTATCAGCTTGATTGTCTGGCCGGCTGCACGACGTCCGTGAATGGCACTGCGTAGCATCATGTATGAGATGACGGGATTGCCGACACCTATTCCGACGCTGTCGTCAGCGCTTCTCATGCCGACATGGATCGGAATGGATGCGTCGATCGGTGGGGTGACTACTGGCAGCTTGGGCGCGGACTGCTGCCTAGTTGCACCATAAGTGACTGTATGGAGGCTCACCCTCATCATCTTTAGGTGAGCGGTATCGGGATGCTGAAGGAAGTCGAGCAGGTTCTGCCTAGCATCCTCCCCGTTAAACGAGCTGGCCGGTACAACATCATGAGCTGACGGAGCGGATGCATCAGGTTGAGCAATGGATGGCGAGTTGGAAGCAGCCGAAAAGGTCGCGACGCCTGCGCCTGACGCCGTAGCACGACCGCGCGCCGCAGCGTCGAAAACATAGCTCACCGTCTGGCGCGCAGCACCTGCATCTACGTTCATCGCGCTCTCCTTCACCAATTATCGTCGCGATGTGGTTAAGCGGAGATCAACAAACTTTCCAAAATTGCGTCTTTCGCCAAATACTAGGTGCACACCAACTCGCACCCCGGCTCACATCGCATAGCGCTGATCCGGTTAAAGGTATTTTGGATTCAAACGGGGTAATCCGTCGATGACTGCTAACCGAGGTTTTTAACCGCAGGCGCTTTGGCAGCTTTGCGCCCTAAGATCGGTCGTCCGCGGGAGCTCGACAGGCTCCCGAAAACGGACGTTCGCCAACGGTCTTATAGCGCTGTCTGCTTCCGACCCCAGAAAATGACATTCAGGAGTTCCTGTCGAAACCTGCCGTTCAATAAGCTGGCATGCAGCCGACCCTGATGGCCGCGCGAGGGACAGAACCTGCCAATCCCGTAGAATGAACGAATGGGGTGGATGGCTCCCGCTCACGGCATCGAGGTGCCAAGGTGTGAAGGCTATCAGGCATTCACGAGCATATGGGAGCCACCCGTCATGGAGATTAGCACGATCGGCGGCCTCGATTTGGCCAAGAACGTTTTCCAGGTTTACGGTGTTGATGCGGAAGGCAACGTGGTTGTCCGCAGGACGCTGCGACGCGCGCAGCTTCTGCCCTTCTTTGCGACCTTGGCGCCTTGTCTTGTCGGCATGGAGGCGTGCGGCACGGCACATCATTGGGCTCGTGAGCTAATCAAGCTTGGCCACGATGTGCGACAGATGCCGCCCGCGTACGTGAAGCCCTATTTGAAGCGCGGCAAGACCGACGCAGCTGATGCGGAAGCGATCTGCGAGGCAGTGACGCGTCCGACGATGCGGTTTGTTCCGGCGAAGTCACCGTGACCCCGCCGCCTAGCGCCCATAATGGCAGCGACAATCACTCCGCCGAAGCCCTGGTAGAAGTGCAGTGCTCCAAATATGATCGCCTGCAGGGTTAGCGTGGCGACCAGCACCTTGAACCCGGATCCACCCAGGAGCCTTAGCAAGGCGTCGCCGATAAACCCTCTGAAGATCAGCTCCTCGCCAAATCCTGCCGTGCCGATACTGACCGGAAGCAGCCAGAACAGATATTGGCCGAGATTGCCTCTGATCGGCGCGAACATCGCGTAATCGGGGGGCTGCAGGCCGGCTCTTACGATCACTGCGCGGGCGAGCACGCCAGAGGATAGGGTCATCAGAATGCCGGCGGGCGTCGCGACCGCGAAGCGCAGCCAATTGGGTCGATTGAGCCCAACATCCGACCACCCGAGCGATCTCCTGCCCAACATCCAGTGCGCGATTGCCAGAAGCGCGGCGATCCGTGCGAGGAAGAGCGATCTGATCCAAAGACCGCCCATCATGGCTGCGGTCGGCGAGACCGCCGAAACGAGAACCGCCACCGCAATCAGGAAGATCGTGAGCTGCACTACGATGGGGTCCGGGCGGCAACGCAATTGTCCGGAAGCATCATATTCCGATACGAGGAGCGAAGGATCACGGGCATATTCATGTCGAGTTCCCGGCTGCTTACGGCTTTGCCCGTGTCATCAGCAGATGATCGCTGCCCGCCATCGCCGGCTTCCAGCCCGACGGAGTCTCCACCTCGAACGAGAGCGCGATATGGTCCTTGTCGATCGGGCGCATCGTCTGACGGGTACGTTCAGTCGCGCCGCGCGCGCCGGCAAGCGGCCCACCCGCGCTGACTCCTTCCGAATAGGAGGCGAGACTATCTCGTACGGCGGCGCCATCGACGATGGAGACGCTGCCCTGCTCCTGGACCAGCCCATGATCCATATCCATTGCGATCAGCGCGTCGAGGTCATGACGGACGCCGTTCCACATCATCATCCCTTCGAAATGCGCATCCTCCCCGATGTAGCCACCGTAATGGAGGTAGGCGTGATGCTGCGCCCAGTGGATCCGCAGCGTGATGAAGGGCGCGCCGCCCGATGCATTGGCGACATCCCAATCGCCGACCAGGAAGGCATAGGGTGCATAGGGGTCGGACGCTGCCGATGGTCCGAAGCGGATTTCGTGCGCGGCGGCCGGACTGACGGCGGCCAGCGCCGTTGCGGCGGCGAGCGGGAGAAAACGGAGCATCGGCATACCTTCCAAGTGGAAGCGCAGGCATAACCGCTGCGGGATCATCCTTCTGGGACATGACACGGGTTATGGCCGTTTTTGGACAAAGCGCTAATATTGTCCGGCATGATCCGGGACAGCGCAGATCGCCGAATCGAACGCAGCCAGCGCGCCATTCTGGGGGCGTTCCGCACGCTGTTTTTCGAGCGCGGTTACGACAGCATCGACATGGGCGAGGTCGCGACACAAGCCAATGTCGGCAGGTCGACCCTCTACAAGCACTTCCGCGGCAAGGACGATCTGCTGGTCCGAAGCCTACGGCCGTTTCTCGCGCAATTGGCCGAGGCCTGTGTCAGCGAGGTCGAGCCGGAAGGGCTTTCATACGTGCCGGAGCATTTCTGGGAAAACCGCCACCATGCGCGCACGGTGTTTTCAGGGCGATCGATGACACTCATCACCCTGGCACTCGCCGAATTGATTGAGCAGCGTCTTGCGGCGGCCGGCACCGGATCCGCTGCTTTGCCCCATCGACTCGTCGCCGCCCAGATCGCCGCGTCCCAGATGACCTTGCTGGATGAATGGCTGCGCGGTCGCGGCGGCGCAGCGCCGAGCCAGATTACGAGCGCCCTCCACCGGAGTAGCCGAGCCATTGTCCGCGAGCTCTTATTGTCGCCCATGATCGCTACTGCTTACGCAACCTGACCTTGTTGAAGGTGCTGTTCTAGCCAACGAAGATGAACGGACGGCCGCAGTTGAGAAGTGATCGAGCGTCCGCGAACGTCCCGAATTGATGTCGTGGACGGCTCTCCACCCCTCCCGCAGGTTGATCTGCGGAGAGCCGGAAGGAGAACCGCGATGGGAAGTGTCACGACGATAGGTCTCGATCTCGCAAAGAACGTGTTCCAGGTGCACGGCGTCGATGCCGATGGCGTGGCGGTGGTCCGCCAGCGCCTGACCCGTGGCCGCATGCTGAAGTTCTTCGCCAAGCTGCCACCGTGCTTGGTCGGCATCGAGGCGTGCGCAACCTCGCACTACTGGGCGCGCGAGCTGATGGCGCTTGGGCACGACGTGAAGCTGATGCCAGCGCAGTACGTGAAGCCCTACGTCAAGCGGGGCAAGAACGACGCGGCCGATGCCGAGGCGATCTGCGAGGCGGTGACCCGGCCAACCATGCGCTTCGTCGGCATCAAGTCGCCCGAGCAGCAGAGCGCGCTGATGCTGCATCGTGTTCGTCTGATCCTCAACCGCCAGCGCACGCAGCTATCGAACGCGATGCGGCGCACCTGGCGGAGTTCGGGATCGCGGCACCGATCGGCAGGAACGGTATCGAGCAGCTCCTTGATGTAATCGCCGATCCGTCTGACGAGCGCGTGCCGACCGATGCGCGGTTCTGCCTGGAGATGCTTGCGGCTCAGCTGCGCATCGTGAAGGAGCAGATTCTGGAGAACGACCGCCGTATCCTAGCGAGCGCACGAGAGACTGAGCTCGGTCGCCGGCTGATGGAGATCCCCGGCGTCGGCCCGCTGCTCGCCAGCGCCATTGTCGCCACCGTTCCCGATCCCGCGATCTTCCGCTCGGGCCGCAACCTGGCCGCGTGGATCGGGCTGGTGCCGCGGCAAAACTCGAGCGGCGGTAAGGAGCGGCTCGGCGGGATCACCAAGGCTGGGCACCAGTATTTGCGCCAGATGCTGATCGTCGGCGCCATGGCCGTAGTTCGCTACGCCGAGCGCAACGGCGCGAAGCGGCCGTGGCTCGTGCAGCTGCTCGCCCGCCGCAAGACCAAGGTCGCAGCGGTCGCGCTCGCTAACAAGAACGCCCGCATGATCTGGGCGATGATGGTCAGCGGTGAACGCTATCGCGAGCCGCGTAAGGAACACGGCGCGGGCGACCGCGAGGTCTTGCCAGAGTTCGCCAAAACTGGCCCTGTCTATCATGTCAGCATAATCAGATTACACTTCGAAGGTTTGCCGTTCAATGGCGTTCTTCAGCATGCACCTTTCTCGCAAGCTGTGTTGAATGCGAGCGTCACGCACCTTTCAACGTCGAAGGCGTCATTTCCTGACGCGAACGGTGGCATCGACCAATGGCGGCAGGCGCAAGGCGGCGTCTTCACTATCACTGTTGCCGAGGCAGTAAACTTTGCCGAGCAGACAATGCGAAAGCAGATGCCAACGGAGCGGACCGGCAGCTAGCGACCTCCTTGCGGCCATTGCGGATGCCTGACACCGTGCGATCATGAAGCGTCTGGCAAAGCTGATTTTAATGGTCGTGGTGACCTTAGTAGTAGGGTTAGTGACTTTTCCATTTTGGGGAATGGGCCCAGCGGTTTTCCTTGATTCCGAACGAACGTTGATCTCACGAGCGAAGTCTCCGGATGCATTGCGCATCGCACAAGTAGAGCGGATTGTGGTCGGCGGAGTGCCGTCGACTGTAATCATGGTCAGGCGTTGGTGGATGCCTGATTGGTATCTTGCCGGTTGTGCAGCGGCTTCACACTACCACGATGCTGAAGCGAGCATTCAATGGGTTTCGAACAGCAGCATAGAAATCCACCATACGGACAGTCGGCTCTTCTGGAACGAAGGCGGGCACGTGCCCTTCCACGATAAGGCCTGTAGCGACCTAAGCGTCACCTTCAATGAAGTGCGCCTCTAAGCCGCCGTTCTGTTTGCCACCCAATGGATGCCGTTTAAATAGCTCATTGGCGTGAAGATCTGCCGTTGGGCGAGGTCAGTGTATGCTTCTGAGAACCGCCGATGCCACGCTGAACGTCGACAAATAGGTTTTTTCGGAAACGCTGCGGTGCCAACGCTGATCTTGCACCCTGATTTGCACTGACCACATTCTGGTCAAGCACATCGGGATTTACACACATGAAGAAGATCGGCTTCCTCTCCTTCGGCCACTGGTCTGACACGCGCGGCTCGGCAACACGGTCTGCATCAGACGTGCTGCTTCAGTCGATCGATCTGGCAGTTGCGGCGGAGGAGCTTGGAGCCGACGGCGCTTATTTCCGCGTCCACCATTTCGCGCGCCAGCTCGCCTCGCCGTTCCCGCTCCTGGCGGCAGTGGGTGCCCGGACCAAGCGGATCGAGATCGGCACCGGCGTGATCGACATGCGGTATGAAAATCCGTTCTATATGGTCGAGGACGCAGGTTCGGCGGATCTCATCAGCGGCAGCCGGCTTCAGCTGGGTCTCAGTCGCGGCTCGCCCGAGCAGGTGATCGAGGGCTGGCGTCACTTTGGCTACGCTCCTCCGGAAGGCCAGAGCGAGGCCGACATGGGCCGTGCGCATGCTGAGACGTTCCTAGAGCTGCTCAAGGGTCAGGGCTTCGCGCAGCCCAACTCACGCCCGATGTTCGCCAACCCACCAGGGCTGCTCAGGATCGAGCCGCACTCGGAGGGATTGCGCGAGCGCATCTGGTGGGGCTCTGCATCGAACGCCACCGCCGTGTGGGCGGCAGCAATGGGTATGAACCTGCAGAGTTCGACGCTGAAGGTGGACGAGACCGGCGAGCCGTTCCATGTCCAGCAGGCGCGGCAGATCCGTGCATACCGCGGAGCTTGGCGCGAGGCGGGTCATGACCGCACGCCGCGCGTCTCGGTCTCCCGCTCGATCTTCGCGCTGACCAATGACATGGACCGCGCCTACTTCGGGCGCGGCAACAGCTCTGACCAGGTCGGCGTGATCGATGACATGCGTGCGGTCTTCGGACGCACCTATGCCGCCGAGCCCGATCGGCTGATCGAGCAACTCCGAGCGGACGAAGCGATCGCAGAGGCGGACACGCTGCTGCTGACGGTGCCTAACCAACTCGGCGTCGACTACAATGCGCACGTCATCGAGAGCATCCTGACCCATGTCGCGCCGGCGCTTGGTTGGCGCGGCGAGAACGGGCGCCTGGCGGCGTGAGCAGGCCCACGCTGTTGAACAATGCGAAGGGTGCCGGAGGGTTTGCCGCGCGAGAATATCGACCCAGCCGTTCCTCTGATGATGTCCCGATCAGGCGTACCGACAGGACCTCTGAACGATCGCCCAGAGCTGCGAACGGGAAGGTTGTGCTGTGTCGCGCGGAGCAGTTTGATCACCGCGAAACTGCAGCCCGGCGAGGCATCAAACGGATGCCATTGATGGCAGGCAAAAACCTTCCGAATCACGCCGATTGGCACGGGTTCGATGCCGGAAGGAGGAATCACGTTGGGGGTGGAACCACGATGTGGCCACGGCGAAAATCACATGGAGGTCTGGTAGCAATATCAGCAGTTTAGCGGCCGAGTTCGAGTGCGACGGCCGCACCATCCTCATTTCGCGCGCAGGCGTGATGCCAGCGCCAGCCCGGCCCCAAGCTGCAGCGCGCCGTAGAGGCGGCGTCGGCCCGGCCGGCCGCCGAAAGGGCGTACCAGCAGGTCGATGGCGGGATGGCGTGATCGCCACAGGTCGACGTGCCGCACGGGCTGGGTGATGCCGAGCAGGCCGTCGCCGATCATGAAGGTCGCTGCCATCTCGGCGGTCCGGCGAACGGCCAACGTCAAAGTGTCGCGGCGCTTGGCTACCTCTGTCATCCGGGGGAAAACTCGTCAGCGGCGACAAGGCTCCGGCGCCGGACCGTGCGGCCGGCGGAAGCGCATGGCCAGTCCCAGCCAGAGCAGCCCGAATCCCCAGCCCGCCAGCACGTCGCCCGGCCAGTGGACGGCCAGCGCGAGCCGGCTCCAGCCGATCAGCAGGGCGATCACGAGTGCCGCGGCCAGGCTCCAGCGGCTGCGGCCGAACAGTAGCGCGACGGCGACGCAGGTCATCATCGTGTTCGCGCTATGCGCGCTCGGGAAGCTCCAGGATTGCACGATCTCGAGCCAGTCGATCCGGGGCGGCCGCGGCCGTCCGATCAGCGCCTTCAATCCTTCGACCGCCAGCCGGCCGCTGACGATCGTCACCAGCAGCCACAACGCGTCGCCCCGCCGCCTGCGCCACAGCAGCATTGCCAGCGCCAGCAGGGCCGCCGGACCCAGTATCAGCAGGCTTCCGAGCGCAGAGAATTGCGCCAGATGCGGCGCCGCGACTCCGGTAACGCGGAGCGCCCGATGAAGCGGCACGTCGAGCCCGCACCGCCAGCAGAGCAAGCCCAGCACAACGAGCAGCAGGCCAGGAACGATCAGCCACTCGCTACGGATGACACGTCCGAGCAGCGCCGGCTCCTCGCGGAGACCGGGACCGTTCCGGCCGGCAGTGCCGGTCGGAAGATTATTCGTAGTCGGCGCCGAGGTTCTGGGTGCGCGGCGGCGCGGCGGCGGTGAGGCGCAGCGCCTCGGCCGAGGCCGACAGCGAGCCGATCGCGTCCGGCGTATCTTCCTCGTCGACCTGCACGCGCTGCATGCCCTGCACCACCGCCTCGTTCAGGTCGTCGGGCAGGATCGTCTCGTCGGCGATCTCGCGCAGCGCCACGACCGGGTTCTTGTCGCGATCGCGATCGATCGTCAGTTCGGCGCCGCCGGAAATCTGGCGGGCGCGCTGGGCTGCGAGCAGCACCAGGTCGAACCGGTTGGGAATCTTGTCGACGCAATCCTCGACGGTAACGCGCGCCATTCTGAACGCTCCGCTTGACCAAGCATTTGGTGGTGTTGGAAGACGGGCGAAATAGGGCGAGGTGATGCGGGAGTCAATGAAAACGCCATCTCGGCCCCAATCGGCGCCTCGCCAGCGCATCCGGAGCGAGCGCTTCACCGTCGACGGCAACAGATTGACCCTCCTGATCGGAGGCCAGGAGCGGCTTCGGGCATTGATCGGTCTGATCGACGGCGCCCGGTCCAGCCTGCGCCTGCTCTACTATATCTACACCGACGACGAGACCGGCCGGATGGTGCGCGCGGCGATGGAGCGGGCGCTCGACCGCGGCGTCACCGTCGCGCTGATCGTCGACGGCTTCGGCAGCTCGGCCAGGCCGGAATTCTTCACGCCGCTGAAGGACAAGGGCGCGGACGTCTGCCGCTTCCTGCCGCGCTACGGTCGGCGCTACCTGCTGCGCAACCACCAGAAGCTGGCGCTCGCCGACGAACGGCGCGCGATCATCGGCGGGTTCAACGTCGAGGACGATTATTTCGACGACAAGAAAGGCTGGCGGGACCTCGGCCTTCAGGTGGAGGGGCCGGCGGCGGAGCGGCTGGTCGGCTATTTCGACGCGCTCGCCCGCTGGACGCATCAGCCGCGTGCGCGGCTGCGCGACCTGCGCCGCGCGCTCAAGCGCTGGAGCAACCCGGCCGACGGCAAGGCGGACTGGCTGCTGGGCGGGCCGACGCGGCGGCTGAGCCCCTGGGCGCTCGCGCTGCGCGCGGATGTGCGCAAGGCGAGCCGGCTCGACCTCATCGCCGCCTACTTCGCACCGACGCCGCGCATGATGCGGGCGATCGAGAGCGTGCCGAAGCGCGGCGGCCAGGCACGCGTAATCGCGCCGTCGAAGACCGATCATACGGCGGCGATCGCGGCGGCGCGCCATACCTATCATCGGCTGCTCGGGCGGGGGGTCAGGATCTTCGAGTACCAGCCGCAGAAGCTGCATACCAAATTGTTCGTGATCGACGACGTCGTCCACGTCGGCTCGGCCAATTTCGACGTGCGCAGCCTGTTCCTCAACCTCGAGATCATGCTGCGCGTCCACGACAAGCGCTTCGCCGAGCGAATGCGGCGCTATTTCGAGGAGGAGCTCGCGCACTCACGCCAGATCAGGCCCAGCACGCACGAGCGCGCCGGCGTTGTTACGCGGTTGCGTTGGGCGGCGGCCTATTACCTGATGGCGGTGGTCGACGCCTCGGTGACGCGCCGCCTGAGCTTTGGAGTGGACAAGTAACGCGCGCATCCTTCCCGGCAGAAGCCGAAGAGGATGCGACGGCTCAGTCCTTCCAGGCCCAGTAGAGCTGGGCCGGCGGGATGTTGACCGGCTCGAACGCATGGTCGATCCGCTCGAAGCTCATCGCCAGGAAGTCGCGCACCTTGGGCGAGAATTGATACACCAGGAAAGCGCCGCCCGGACGCAGCACCGCCTTGGTCTCGGCCGAGATCCTGGGGCCGATCCCCGGCGGCAGGGTCGAGAAGGGCAGGCCGGACAGGACATAGTCCGCCTGCTCATGGCCGTGCTGGCGGATGATGCGCTGCACGTCGGCGGCGGACCCCAGCACCGGCACGAAGCGCGGATCGACGATCGTGCGCGCCAGATAGTCGATGAAGTCCGGGTTGGTGTCGATCGCAATATAGGTCGCGTCGGGACCCATCCGGTCGAGCACCGCCTGGCAGAAGGTGCCGACGCCCGGCCCATATTCCACGAACAGCCTGGTCTTGGACCAGTCCGTGCGCGAGAGCATGCGGCGGATCAGCTTGCGCGACGAGGGAATGATCGATCCGACCATCACCGGATGACGCAGGAAACCCCTGAAGAACATTGCCAACGGGCCGGGGCCATCGCCCAGGCGGCGGTCGGCACGCGTCAGCGCCTGCTCGGCGACCGGTGAATTCATGCCAGAACGACCCCTGTAATCATTTACGTCCGCAACCCGTCGCAAAACTGGCCGGCATTGGCAAGGGCGGCGGTTGTGCTGCAACGTAGCAGGCGTAAAGCGGACGCATGGCCGAGACGAAGCGTGGCATGTGTGCGGTGATCTTCACCAGCCGCCGCAACGCCGACGAGCCGGAAGGCTATGCGGCGGCCGCCGCGGCGATGGCGGCCGAGGCGTCACGGCAACCTGGCTTCGCCAGCATCGACAGCGTACGCGACACCGCCGGCGACGGCATCACGATCAGCTACCGGCACACGGAAGCGGATGCGATCGCCTGGCGAAGGCACACGCAGCACAGCGCTATTCGGGAACGTGGCCGCGCCGCCTGGTATGACCGCTACGAGGTGGTGGTCGCGACGGTGACGCGCGACCATCGCTGGCAACGCGCGCAGGAACAAAAAAAGCCGATCCCGCAGGACCGGCCGTGAAAGTTTAGGAGAGGATGCCTGAAAGGCGCAATCCGTATGCTGACATCGCAATCACCGTGCAATTGCGAACAGTTCTTTTGCAGTTGCGAATTGCGCAATTCGCATTCATTATGTTCTGAATTGGCGGAGAGAATAGGGACGGCTCTACGCCGGAATGCGGGAGATTGAAGTGCGTCGACTTCCTCCGCTTACTGCCGTCGAGGCGTTCGTGCAGGTGGCACGGCTCGGTTCCGTGAAGGCGGCCGCCGAGGAGCTGGCGCTGTCCTCACCCGCCCTCAGTCGCCGCATCCAGTCGCTGGAACGCTTCCTCGGCCGGCCGCTGTTTGAGCGGCGTCACCAGGCCATGGTCGTCAACAGCGATGGCGAGCAGCTGCTGGCGCGGATCGCGCCGGCGCTCGACGCGCTTGCGATTGCGATCGACGCAACCACGGGCGATGCCGACCTGCTGCGACTGCGGCTCAACGTGCCGCCGCTTTTTGCATCGCAGCGGCTGATCGGCAGGCTGCCCGAACTGCGCGCCCGGCACGAGGATTTCCACATCGATCTCGATACCCAGCCGCACGCGCTCACGCGCCTGGGCGAAGGCCTGGACGCCGCAATCGTGATCGCGCGCGAGATCGATCCCGCGCTCTACTCGCGGCGCATTGCGCAGAGCCGGGTGGCCGCGATCGGATCGCCCCGGCTCAAGGATGGCCGCGATCCGATCCGGGTGCCGGACGATCTCGCGCGCGCGACCATCCTGGTCCATCGCGACATGCCCGAACTGTTCAACATCTGGCGCGAATCGATCGGCCGGCCCGATCTCGAGCCCGACGCCATCGACCACTTCGATTCCGGTCAGCTGATCCTCGACGCGGCGGCGCAGGGGCTGGGCGTCGCCTTCATGCTCGACGAGCATGTCGAAGGCTCGCACGATCCGCGCCTCGTGCGGATTTTCGAGGAGGTGGCGGACTCCTCCTACAGCTACTGGTTCGCCGCCCGCCGCACCGGCCTCTCCAACCGCGCCGTGCGAATCTTCCACGACTGGCTGTTCGAGGCGGTGGCCTAGTCTCCTCCCCGGCAACAGCCGGGGAGGAGAAGATCAGCCGACCGTCGCCTTGACGATCTTGCCGGGGCTGCGCGGCGGCTCGCCCTTGGGCAGCGCATCGACATGCTCTATGCCCTCGGTCACTTCGCCCCAGACGGTATATTGCCGGTCGAGGAAGGTCGCGTCGTCGAAGCAGATGAAGAACTGGCTATTGGCGCTGTTCGGGTTGGAGGAGCGCGCCATCGAGCAGACGCCGCGCACGTGCGGCTCGGCCGAGAACTCCGCCTTGAGGTCAGGCTCGTCGGAGCCGCCCATGCCGGTGCCGGTCGGATCGCCGCCCTGCGCCATGAAGCCGGGGATCACGCGATGAAAGACCACGCCATCGTAGAAGCCGGATTTGGCGAGTTCGGTGATGCGCGCGACGTGACCGGGGGCCAAATCGGGGCGCAGCTTGATGACGACGTCGCCGCCCTGATCGTTGCCGGTGTCGAGCGTGAGCGTTAGCGTGTCTTCGGCCATGAATGTCTCCGTTCGTCTAACATTACCTGCTCATCCTGCGCAGCTTCCGCGCAACGGCGGCACCGCGCAATGAGGGATGGGCGGAGGTTGGTTGCAGGGCTCTAGGCAGCCTCTCGGACCTGCGCCAGTCCATATTCGGCCGCCACCAGCTCGTAGGATAGCTTGCGCGCGGCATGATCGGGCAGGATGTTGACCAGCATCAGCTCGTCCGCGCCATAATCCGCCGCAACCTCGTCCAGTCCGCGCCGCACCTCGGCGGGCGTGCCGAGCACGGTCCGACGCCGGCGGCGGGCGGCAGCCGGATTGGCGTCCAGCCAGGCGAGCGCATCGGCAATCGAAGGCACCGGGATGGACGTGCCTGCGATCAGGTGCGCGAACATCATCCGCGCCGGCGCGGCCAGCCGCTCGGCCTCGTCGGACGATGGTGCCGCGATCGTCCACGTCGCCGCCATGACGTAGGGTTGCGCCAAATGCGCGGACGGGCGGAAGCCGCGGCGGTACATCTGCGCATAGCCGGCCCCATCCGAATTGATGAAGTCCGCGAAGCAGTAGGGCAGCCCGCGCTCCGCTGCCCAGATCGCCGAGTCCGGCGACGATCCCAGGATCCACAGCTCGGGCGCGCCGCCGCCTGCCGGCAGCGTCTGCTGCAGCGGCGCGAACGGATGATCCGCGGCGAGCGTGCCGTCGAGATAGGCGCTCAACTCGTCGAGCTGCTCGGGAAAGTCGGACGGCATCCGCTTCGACCGGTCGCGCTGGAGGGCAAAGGCGGTGCGCCCGTCGCTTCCCGGCGCCCGGCCCAGCCCGAGGTCGATCCGGCCCGGTGCGAGCGCGCTCAGCATCGCGAAGGTCTCGGCCACCTTGAACGGCGAGTAGTGCGGCAGCATTACCCCGCCCGAGCCGACGCGGATCTGGCGCGTGGCGAGCGCCACCGGGCCTATCAGCGCCTCGGGCGCGACGCCGGCGAGCGAGCGCGAGGCGTGATGCTCCGCGAGCCAGTAGCGGTGATAGCCGAGCGCGTCGGCGGTCTGCGCCAGATCGATCGTGTTGCGGAGCGCCTGCACCGCGTCCTGGCCGGCGGCTATGGGCGATTGGTCGAGGACCGACAGGCGGTATGTCATGCCGGCGATATGGGGTGCCGGCGCCGCCGATGAAGGGCTGACAAGCAGGAAATGCGCGCCTAAGCCGCAGCCGCAGCGAGGGGAGGGTGGCCATGGGCGAGCGCGAGACCGACATCGCCAATCCTGCCGCACACGATATTGCCACGCTGCCGGCGGACCCCGCCGCCGAGCCCGCGCATGACGAGGATGATCGGCTGACCCCCGACTTCGTCGACGCGGTGATCGAGCAGGTCGAGGCCGGCGACGCCGCGGCCGCGCGTTCGCTGGTCGAGCCGCTCCATCCCGCCGACATCGCCGACCTGTTCGAACTGGCGCCGGCCGACCAGCGCCAGCCGCTCGCCGCAACGCTGGCCGAACTGCTCGACGGCGAGGTGCTGGCCGAGATGAACGACTGGGTGCGCGACGAGGTGCTGGAGGCGTTGTCCGCCCAGCAGGTTGCGGACTTGGCGTCCGAACTCGATACCGACGACGCGGTCGCGATCATCGAGGACATGGACGTCGAGGACCAGCGCGAGGTCCTGCGCGCGATGGAGCCGGATGATCGCGCGGCGATCGAGGAGGCGCTGTCCTATCCGGAGGAGTCCGCCGGCCGCCTGATGCAGCGCGAGCTGATTGCGGTGCCGGAACATTGGCAGGTCGGCGACGTGCTCGATTATCTGCGCGGCAATGCGGACCTGACCAGCGACTTCTGGGAAGTGTTCGTGGTCGATCACGGCCACCATCCGGTCGGTACCTGCAAATTGTCGTGGATCCTGCGCTCGCAGCGGGAGGTGCCGATCACCGCGCTGATGCAGGAGGAGCAGACGCTGATCCCGGTCGACATGGACCAGGAGGAGGTGGCGCTTCGCTTCCAGAAATATGCGCTGATCTCGGCCGCGGTGGTCGATGCCAGCGGGCGGCTGGTCGGCATGATCACGGTCGACGACGTCGTCCACATCATCCAGGAGGAAGCGGGCGAGGACGCGCTGCGCCTGTCCGGCGCGGGTGACGGCGATATCAACGAGCCGCTGCGCCTGACGGTGCGCACGCGCCTCACGTGGCTGCTGGTCAACCTGCCGACGGCGATGCTGGCGGCGACCGTGGTCGGCCTCTTCGACGGAGAGATTGCGCGCTATGCGCTGCTGGCGGCACTGATGGGGATCGTCACCGGCATGGGCGGCAATGCCGGCACGCAGACCCTGGCGGTGGTGGTGCGCGCGCTCGCCACCAACCAGCTGACCGAGTCCAACACGCTGCGCATGATCGCGCGCGAGTTCCGCATTGCCGCCACCAACGGCGTCCTGCTCGGCCTGTTCATCGGTGCCGGCTCCTACCTGCTCTACCGCCATGCCGATCTGGCAATCGTGTTCGGCCTGGCGATCCTCATCAACAATCTGGTGGCCGGCCTCTCCGGCGTGCTGGTGCCGCTCACGCTGGAGCGGCTGCGCGTCGACCCGGCGGTCTCGTCGGCGGTGTTCGTGACGATGTGCACCGACTGCATGGGCTTCTTCTCGTTCCTGGGCTTGGCCGCGCTGGTAGGCGTACGCGGCTGACTTGAACCGCGGCGTGTAGCTGCCACATGGGACGGCGATGGCCTCCCTCCACATCACCAAGGTCGCGGTCGGCTGCGCCGATCCCGAGGCGCTCCGTGCGCGCCTGAGCGGGCGAGCGGTGGACGGCGAGAGCTACATCACCACGCGCTATCGTCCGACCCGCCACCAGGAGCTGATCGGCGGCTCGCTCTACTGGATCGTCAAGCACCAGCTCGTCGCGCGCAGCCGCATCCTGCGCTTCGAGGAGGATGAGCGCGGCCACTGCCTGATCCGCCTGGCCGACCCCTGCGTGCCGATCCGCATCCGCCCCAAGCGTGCGCACCAGGGCTGGCGCTATTTGTCCATCGGCGACGCGCCGCCCGACCTCGACGGCGAAGCGGACGAACTCGCCGACCTGCCGACCAACCTCGTCCGCGAACTCGCTTCGCTATATCTGCTCTGAACAGGCGTTACGGCTGTCCCGGAAGATCGGTCTTCTCGAAGCGGCGCCCGTTGGCGGCCGGGTCTTCCTGCTCGATCACGATGGCCGTGCTGCCGGGCGTCGCCTCGCCGGCTGGGGCGCCGCCATAATAATCCGCCTGCGCGCTGCCCTGCCCCGCACCGGTGACATTGTAGCGGATGATCGCGCCGCTCGGCGCGGTGACCTGCACCATGGTACCGAGCCGCAGCAGGGGCGCGCCGTAATTGAGCTGAATCCGCGATCCGCTGACGCCGGTTACGCGCAGCGGCTCGATCCTGAACGCGACGGTCCGCGCCACCGCCAGCGCAACCTCGTGCTGGAGTTCCGTGTACAGGGCCTGGCCAGACCGGCTCGTGCCCGAGGATAGGCCCTGCGTCTCCATGGCGGAGCCGATCTCGAGCGACTTGGTGATCAGCCCGCCATAGACGATCCGCCCCGACGCATCGCGCAGCGCCACGTCCATGTTGACGACCATGCTGCTGGAGGATGCCGAGAAGCCGCCATCTGCGGCGGATCCGGTCGTGGCGCTGCCGCCTACGTCGGAAATGCGGCCGCTGACCACGTAGCTGCCGCCGGCCGCGCCCGGCACGACGGCCAGCTTTCCCGATGCCGCCAACGCAGCCTGCAGGCTGATGCGCAAGGAGGCGAAATTGTCGGCGCAGTCGCGTACCAGGTAGGAGATCCAGCTGGTCTCGGACGCATAGGCGGCGGCATAGCCATCGGTTGCGCCGGCTTCGCGATGGCGGCCGGCGGTCATGCGGTACAGCGTGCAGCTCTTCTCGCTGTCGATCTTGCCCACACGGATGGTCGGCATTGCGGCGCCTGCGCAGCCGGCCGTGGCGACGGCAACAGCCAGGACCGGCAGCAGCGCGCGCATCAGCGGCGCTTGCCGCTGCGCGGCGTCAGGCGTGCCATCTCATCGCTGGTGGCGGGGCGAACCAGCGAACCGACGGGCGGAGCCGATGCGAACGGCATTGCCGGCGTAGCCCGCGACATGCGCGGCAGGACCTCGCTGATCCGGATCAGTCCCAGCAGCGCCTCGTTGCTGCCGATCACCTCTCCGGTCTGCGGATCGCGGATGTCCTCTCCCTTGGCATGCACGGCCATGATCGAACCGAGCTGCACCGCGCTCTCGCCATAGTTCAGCACCATCGTGCCGTCGCTCTGCACCGCCGCGATCATGATCGGGTACATGGTGGTAAGCAGCCCGGTGGCGGTCTTGTCGGCCGCAGAGCGCAGCAGCGCGGCAAGATCGACCTGTGCCTGTCCGCCGCATGTGGCGGAGGTCTGCTGCTGCTCGTTGATACGGGTGGCATAACGGATCTGTCCGCTTGACGCATCGGTGATCCGCACGTCGATGCCCAAGGTCGCGACCGCATTCGAGCAGTTCTGCACCGAGCGGCCCCCGGTAAGCATATTGCCCAGCATGGACCGGCCGAGCGAAGCGCCGAAATTACTTTTCTGAATGGCCTGCCCCGTTGTGATCGATGCCTCGATCAGGAAGTCGGCGCCTTCGAAACCGCCGATCTTGCCGGGCGTGTTGCTGGTATAGAGACGCGCCTTGGCGCCTTGCTGCTCCGCCAGCAGTCCGCCGATCCGGCGTTCCATCACGCGGAACTTGCCCGTGGATGCCACCGCCGTCTCGATCATCTGCTGGAAGGCGTTGGCTTGGCCGGTGTGGGCGATGTCGTCGATCTGCGACACGGCGACGACCGGCTTCCCTTTCTGAGCAACGGCGTGACCCGGGAGAGCGACAGATAGCATCGCGCACAAAAAACGCAGGGTCGATCGCATCGACATTCCCACTTCCCCAAATGAGACTTGCCTCCGCCTTTAAGCAGAAAGCGTGTTCAGGGGAAAGCCGTCTGCGATGCAGCCTTGATCGCATTTACATCCGTCTTGACCATAGTCTGCCTCATCGGCCGCAGAAGGGGCAGCCGTTTAGCCGCAATGCACGTCGCCCGGCCCGCTCTTGTGGATGGCGCAGTGCGCCCCGCCCGTGATGGAGACGTCCCCTGGTCCGGATAGCCGCACGTCGGCGTTGCGCGTCACGTTGGCGGTGATGTCGCCCGGCCCGCTCAAGGTGACGGTCGCCTCGGCCACGTTCAGGTGCGCAGCACGGATGTCGCCCGGCCCGGTCAGGCTCATCACCGCGCGGTCGGCACGGCCGTTGATCGCGATGTTGCCCGGCCCGCTCAGCGCGAGCGTCACGCCCGACGCGTCGACCGAGCCCACGCTGATGTCGCCGGGGCCGGACAGATGCGCGCCGAAGTCGCGCGTGCGGACCGTGTCGACGGTCAGGTTACCTGGCCCGGACAGGTTTACCTCGCTCACCATCGGCACGGTCACGTCGATCCGCAGCCGCTCGCCGCGTCCCCAATGCCAACCGGACAGCCAGCTGCCCGGCGTGGTGCCGATACGCAGGTTGCCGCCCCGGTTGTCGATCTGCAGCCGCTTGAGCGCCTCGTCCGGCCCGGTGGCGTGGACCGACGGTGCCTTGCCGGTGTGCACATAGACGTCGAACGGCGTGCTGTTGCTCACCCGATCGAATGTCCCGCCGGTCGGGAAACTCCGTTCGGCGGCGATGGCCGGGGTGGCGGCGAGCAGGGCAGAGAGAATGAGAAGGCGCATCGGCATCACTCCACTGTGTTAGTAGAGCGATACACTTTTATTACAGCTGTAGTCAAGCGATGCCGAGCAAGAAAAAAGGCGATGTCCGCTGCAGGACACCGCCTTTTTTAAGGTAAAGGTACCCGCCTTCAGGCGGTCGCCGCTACCTTGTTGTGGATCGCGGCCGCGGCACGCAGGATGTCGAGAATCTTCACCTGCGCGGTAGGCTCGTCGACCTGCTCCATTGCCGCCAGCTCGCGTGCGAGCCGGCTGCATGCCGCCTCGAAGATCTGCCGCTCCGAATAGCTCTGCTCGGGCTGGTCTTCGGCGCGGAACAGGTCGCGCACCACCTCGGCGATCGACACGAGATCGCCCGAGTTGATCTTCGCCTCATATTCCTGGGCGCGGCGCGACCACATGGTGCGCTTGACCTTGGGCTTGCCCTTCAGCGTGGTGAGCGCGTCGGACATCTGGGCGTTGGACGACAGCTTGCGCATGCCGACGCTCTCGGCCTTGTTGGTGGGCACGCGCAGCGTCATGCGCTCCTTCTCGAACCGCAGCACGTAGAGCTCGAGTTTCGCGCCAGCAATCTCCTGGCTCTGGAGTTCGACCACCCGGCCGACACCATGCTTGGGGTAAACGACATAATCGCCGACGACGAAGCTCAGCGCCTTTGCAGCCATGTAGAGAGACCTTTCTGCTCAAGCGGACCGCAGGCCCCGGCAAGTCCGTCCCGCAATGGGCGGCTTGGCGGCGGCAGGGAGCGGTCGGTAGACAGTTCCTATGTGAGGCACCCGCACGGCGCTCACTTCTTGCGGGCGGTTGTAACAGAATTACAACCGTTATGCCAGCTTTGCGTCGAGAGCCGCGCGCGGCGAGATGCCGGCCTTAGTCCCCCTCGCCGGGATCGGGCGAGAAGTGGGTGTCGTATTTGTCCGCGACACCCTTCCACGCGTCGGCGTCGGCGGGCGCCTCGCGCTTGCGGGTGATGTTGGGCCACTGCGCCGAGAAGGTGGCGTTCAGCTCCAGCCACTTCTCCAGTCCGCCCTCGGTGTCGGGCAGGATCGCCTCGGCCGGGCATTCGGGCTCGCACACGCCGCAGTCGATGCACTCGCTGGGATTGATCACCAGCATGTTGTCGCCTTCGTAGAAGCAGTCGACCGGGCACACTTCCACGCAGTCCATATATTTGCAGCGGATGCAGGCGTCGGTGACGACGTAGGTCATGGGATGCTCCTCGAAGCCGCGCGCATATGGCGGGCGTCTTCGGCGGTCAACTGTGCCAAACGGTTGACCTTCTTCGAGGGACGCGCGCTACTTGCTCGCTAGGTCGGTATAACAGGCCATCGCTTCGGGCGCCGGTCCGCGCCGGTGCGGCAGCGCCTCGACCCGCAGCACACGGACGCGGTCATGCAGCGGGAAGGTCAGCACCGATCCGGCGCGCACCTCCGCATGCGTCCGGTCCACGGTCCTTCCGTCGATGCGGAGGTGCCCGTCCTCCACCAGCTTCTGGGCGAGCCCGCGCGTCTTCACCAGCCGCACGAAGAACAGGAACTTGTCGATCCTCATGCGATGCTTGTGGCGCTCACAGCCGCAATCCCGCCAATGCGCCGAAGGCGTTGCCCGGCCGCGGCTTGTCGGCCTTGCGCCGCACCGGACCGGGCTGCGGCGTCGCACGACCCTTCCAGACCCAGCCCGCGCCCGCGCTCCTGAAGCCGAGCGCCAGCATGAGTTGCGCGAAGCTCGCCGGCAGCAGGCCGAGCGACGTGGCGAGCGCCGCGTCGGGTGCGAAGGCAGCGCGGCCGGAGCGCGTATCGTGCGCGTTGCGCGCCAGACGCTCGACCTGGTCGACGCGCAGCATCTGCGCGCCGAGCGGGCGAAAGCCCGCGTGCGTAAAGGCCTGGACACCGGCCTCTTCTCCCGGCGTCTTCACCGACACCGCGCCGATCGGCGGCAGCGGCGGCATCACGCGATCGTCATATGCTGCATCCAGCGCCACCCGCCAGCGCGCCGGCTCCGGCTTGATCAGCGCCGGCACGAAGATATCGAGCGTGCCGATCCGGACGCCCAGCTTGTTGACCGGCCCGCGCTGGTCCCGCTCAAGGCTCGCCAGCACCGGCTCCAACTCGCTCCGCGCGATCACGCCGCCGGCCTCCGCCAGCGGTGCGAGCAGCGCGCGCACCGTCGCGGGATGGTTCGGATCGCGTGCGGCCGCAGCGAGGTCGGCGAGCGGACCCAGGTGCCGCGCGATCTGGTCGTCCAGCCAGAGCTGCAGTCGCCGCAATACCGCCTGGCGATCCGGCGGCGCCAACGCGTCGAGCGCGCGGTGCAGCGCGATCCGCGGGCCGATCAGGGTCTTGCCCCGGGTAAGGCGCGCGACCACGTCGCCCTGCCAGAACAGCGCCACCGGGCGGCCGACGTCGGTCGCGAGGCTGAACCCCGAATCCTCGTCCACCGCCAGCGCCCGCGCGCGCCGCGCCAGCTCGTCGCCCAGCCGCCGCTCGGCCGCGGCCATCAGCCGCTTCATGTCGCCGTGGCGCGCCTGCGGATCGGCCTTGAAGCGGAAGCCGATCAATATGCCGATCGCCTCGCCGTCGACGGTGACCGCCCCGTCCTCGTCGACCTTCATCGGCAGCAGGTCCGCGCCCTTTGCGCCGAGATCGCGCATCAGCACGGAGGTGCGCCGGTCGACGAAGCGCTGCGTCAGCCGCTGATGCAGCGCGTCCGACAGCTTCTCTTCCAGCGCCCGCGTCCGCGCCGCCCAATGCTCAGGCTCGCCCAGCCAGTCGGGCCGGTGCGCGATATAGGCCCAGGTGCGGACTGCGGCGAGCCGGTCGGCCAGCGTCTCGACGTCACCCTGAACCGTGTCGAGCCGTGCCAGCTCGTCGGCGAACCAGGCGACCGGCAGCCGGCGGTCCTCCTCGCTCAGATGCCTGAATACGCGGCCGACCAGCCGGCTGTGCGGCTCGGCCCCGGTCTTGCGGAAGTCGGGCAGGCCGCAGGCGTCCCACAGCCGCCGCACGCTGAACGGATCCTGCGCGCGGTCACGCACCCACGGCTCGTCCGCCAGCCGCTTGAGCACCGCCAGATCGATCGCCTGCGGTGCCGCGCGCAGCACCGGATTGGACGGGCGGCGCTCCAGGTCGGCGATCAGCCCGTCGAGCGAGGCCATGGCCGGCCTGCCCTCGCGCCAGTAGAGATGGTCCAGCGGCGGGAAGCGATGCTCCTCGATCGCCAGCACCTCCTCATCCTCGAATTGCGCGCTCTGCCCGCCTTCCAGGCTGAGCGCGCCGAACGTGCCGTCGCGCTGGTGACGGCCGGCGCGGCCGGCGATCTGCGCCATCTCGGCGATGGTCAGCCGCCGCGCCTTGCGCCCGTCGAACTTGCGCAGCGAGGCGAAGGCAACGTGGGCCACGTCCATGTTGAGGCCCATGCCGATCGCGTCGGTAGCGACGAGATAGTCGACCTCGCCCGCCTGGAACATCGCCACCTGCGCATTGCGGGTGCGCGGCGACAGGGCGCCCATCACCACCGCCGCGCCGCCGCGCAGGCGCCGCAGCATCTCGGCCACGGCGTAGACCTCCTCGGCCGAGAAGGCGACCACCACCGATCGCTTCGGCAGGCGCGACAGCTTGGACGGGCCGGCATAGGTCAGCGTCGAGAAGCGCGGGCGGGTGATGATCTCCGCGTCCGGCGTCAGCGCCCTCAGCATCGGCCTGAGCGCTTCCGATCCCAGGATCATCGTCTCCTCGCGTCCCCGGGCGCGCAGCAGCCGGTCGGTGAAGACGTGGCCGCGCTCCGGATCGGCGCCCAGCTGCGCCTCGTCCAGCGCCACGAAGGCGAAGTCTCTATCCGTGGGCATGGATTCCGCGGTGGTGAGGAACCAGCGTGCCTTGTCCGGTACGATCTTCTCCTCGCCGGTGACCAGCGCCACCGACTCCGCGCCCTTGATCGCGACCACCCGGTCGTAGACCTCGCGCGCCAGCAGCCGCAGCGGGAAGCCGATCAGACCGGAGGAGTGGCCGCACATCCGCTCGACCGCCAAATGGGTCTTGCCGGTGTTGGTCGGGCCGAGCACCGCGACCAGCGGCTGAGCGGCGAAACGCGTCATCTCGACGGGCAAGATGGCGCAAGCGTTGGCAAAAGCAAGCGGCGAAAACCGAGTACGGATGCTGAATGTCGATCGCTTTTTGGTCACGCCGAGGCGCGGAGACGCGAATTTCTCGCGGCGTTCCGGCATGCTCTCACGGAGTCTCCGCGTGAACCAAAAATCCACCCTGAGCAGCGATACACGAAGCGGAGTTCCCACAGCCGGACTCGCTTCACCGGAAAAACGATTCACCTCGTCGCAGCATTACTGCTTAAGCTGCGGGATTAGTTTGACTTTAACTAATCTTATCCACAGTCCTGCTTCCCTGCCGCGTGAGACCGGCGCTTCAGGGCAGGACAAGCCTTTGAAAATTATCGGTGAGAGTGACGGTTTCGGCGGCGGCGCGGCGGTGTTGGCGCCGGGCGGACATGTGCGGTTGCCGCGCGGCGACGCGATCCGCCGTGGACTCAACCGCGCCGCCGAGCTGGATCTCGTCGTCGATCTCGGCAGCCGCATCGGCAGCCGCGAGTGGTGGCGTGGTATCGCCACCTGCACCGCCCTGTGCGGCGTGGCGCTGTCCTTCGCCCCCGGCTTTGCGCCGCTGAGGGCGCCCGTGGCGCCACCGCTCGGCGAACGCCAGCAGCAGGAGATGCGGGCGGAGGCGATCGCGCCGTCCGCCTACGGCAGCGACACCGGCCGGCGCATGGGCGCGACCAACCTGGTCGAACGGCTGGCCGACACGCCCGAGCGGCCGCAGATCGAGGTCAGTGCCACGCTGGGGCAGGGCGACGGCTTCGCCCGCGTGCTGCAGCGCGCCGGCGTGGGCGAGGACCAGGCCAAATCGGTCGCGGCGATGGTGTCGGGCGCGACCGAGCTGGGCGCGATCAAGCCCGGCACCAAGCTCGACCTCACGCTCGGCCGCCGGCCCAACAAGCAGGTCGCCCGCCCGCTCGACCATCTCGCTTTCCGCGCCCGGCTGGACCTGATGCTGGAGGTGAACCGCCTCGGCAGCGAGCTCAAGCTGAAGCCGCTGCCGATCGCCGTCGACGACACGCCGCTCCGGCTGGTAGGTCGCGTCGGCGCCAGCATGCTCTCCTCCGCCCGCGCCGCCGGCGCCCCCGCGGCGGCGATCCAGACGTGGCTGCGCGCGATGGGCCAGCATGTCTCGATCCAGGGCATCCATCCCAACGACCGCTTTGACATCGTCGTCGAGCATCGCCGCGCCGCCGACGGCATGAGCGAGACCGGCAATCTCCTGTTTGCCGGCCTGCAGCAGGGCAGGAAGGAGCTGCGCCTGCTCAAGTGGACGTCGGGTGGCAAGGAGCAGTTCTTCGACGCGGCCGGCGTCGGCGAGACGCGCGGATCGATGAAGATACCGGTGCAGGGGCACCTCACCTCCAGCTTCGGCATGCGCTTCCACCCGGTGCTGGGCTATAGCCGCATGCACAAGGGCATCGACTATGGCGCGCCGATGGGGTCGCCGATCGTCGCCGCCACCGACGGCGTGGTCAGCTTCGCCGGCTTCCACGGCGGCCACGGCAATTACGTCCAGATCAAGCAGCCGGGCGGCTTCGGTACCGGCTACGCCCATATGAGCCGCATCGTCGCCCGCACCGGCGAGCGCGTCCGCGCCGGCCAGCTGATCGGCTATGTCGGCTCAACCGGCCTCTCGACCGGCCCGCACCTCCACTTCGAGGTGTTCGTCAACAACGTCGCGGTGAACCCCGCCAGCGTGAAGTTCGTCCGGGCCGCGCAGCTCGCCGGCGCCGAACTCGGCCGCTTCCGCGCCACCCTCGCCCGCCTGATGGCGCTAAGGGCGCGCTGATCCTCTTCGTTCCCGGCCTGCGCCGGGGAACGGCTTCCGGGTAGCCGCCAAAACAAAACCGCCGCCCCTTTGCAGGAGCGGCGGCAAGGCTCGGGGATGAAGGAAGGGATCGTCAGGCGACTTCGGCGACCGGCACCTCGTTGGGCTCGCGCAGCACGTAGCCGCGGCCCCACACCGTCTCGATATAATTGTCGCCGCCGCAGGCGAGGCTCAGCTTCTTGCGGAGCTTGCAGATGAACACGTCGATGATCTTGAGCTCGGGCTCGTCCATGCCGCCGTAGAGGTGGTTCAGGAACATTTCCTTGGTCAGCGTCGTGCCCTTGCGGAGCGAGAGCAGCTCCAGCATCGCATATTCCTTGCCGGTCAGGTGCACGCGGGCGCCATCGACCTCGACGGTCTTCGCATCGAGGTTGACCGCCAGCTTGCCGGTGCGGATCACGGACTGGCTGTGGCCCTTGGAGCGGCGTACGATGGCGTGGATGCGCGCCACCAGTTCCTCGCGGTGGAACGGCTTGGTGACGTAGTCGTCGGCGCCGAAGCCGAGCGCGCGAACCTTGGCGTCCATCTCGGCGATGCCCGACAGGATGAGGACCGGGGTGGTCACCCGCGACGTGCGCAGCTTCTTGAGCACGTCGTAACCGGTCATGTCGGGAAGGTTGAGGTCGAGGGCGATGAGATCGTAGTCGTACAGCTTGCCGAGATCGAGGCCCTCTTCGCCCAGATCGGTCGTATAGACGTTGAACCCTTCCGAATTGAGCATCAGCTCGATCGAGCGGGCGGTCGTGGGATCATCTTCGATCAGCAGTACGCGCATGGTCCTGAAACCTCTGTGTCCTGGGTGACGGCTCGAAACAGTCTCGGCAACCGTCAACGCTCGTGGTTACGGATCTAGTAATGAAGATTAAAGGTTAACAACGTCCTAAACACTTTAACCTTTCTTACCTGTCCCATCCGAAATGGTTCAATCCAGCATTTACAGGGAGATAGACAGCAAAACGGAGCAGATAACCATCGGAGGTGTCGATGCCGCCGAAGTCGATGCGCTTGCGCAGGCAAGCGGGTGTGGATCGCTCCGGCGGTCACGGCCATCGTTGGAACCCGCCGGCCCATGTCGGGAACAAGGCTCGACAAGCTTCAACCCTATTTGACGCGAACCGTCAGGTGTTATCTGATCACTCGTATCGAAGCGCCAGGATCGGGTTGGCGCGCGCTACGCGGAAGGCGTGGCTGGCGATCGTCGCAACGGCGATGCCGAGCGCCAGTCCGCCCGCCAGCAGGAACGGCGCCGGACCTAGCGTGATGCGCTGGTCGAACGTGTTGAGCCAGTCGCGCATGATCCACCAGGCGACGGGCCAGGCGATCAGGTTGGCGACCAGCACCGGCCGGCTGAACTGCCACACCAGCAGCCGCACGATGTCGCGGGTGCGCGCGCCCAGCACCTTGCGAATGCCGATCTCCTTGGTCCGCCGCTCGGCGGTGAAGGAGGCGAGTCCGAACAGGCCGAGACAGCCGACGATCACCGACAGCACAGCGAAGCCGGCGAAGGTGCCGGCACGGGCCTCTTCGGCCTCGTAGAGGCGACCGACGATATCGTCGCTGAACTTGGCCTGGAACGGAACGTCGCGGATCATTCCGGTCCACGCCCGCTCAACGGCTGCCCGGACCGCGTTCGGATCGCCGTGATAGCGAACGATCATGTCCGATCCGCCCGTGCGGACATTCTGGAAAATGATGGGATCGAGCGGATCACGCACCGACCGGAAGCGCGAATCCTTGACCACGCCGACGATCGTGATCGGCACCAGGCCGAACTTGTTGTCGACGAATCCCGCGCGCAGCTGCTTGCCCACGGCATCTGCCGGATGCGCGAACCCCAATCGACGCGTCGCCAGTTCGTTGACGACGACGTTGGCGCCGCGTGTGGCGAGTGCCTGCTGGTCGGCATCCTGAACGGGAAAGGGAAGCGTTATGTCGTCGGCTGGGCGCGCCGGATCGAACCAGCGGCCCGCGACCAGCGTCAGACCCATTGCGTCCTTGAAGCCGGTGTCCACCTGATACTGGCCGATGGTAATCTGCTTGGTCGCACCCGGCAGCAGTACGCCGGTATTGCTGTTGTTCTGGGTCGCTACGCCGATGCTGGTGATGCCCACGGCATCCACCCCCGGAATCCGCCGCATCCGCTCGACGATACGATCACCGATGTTGATGAGCTGGTACCGGGTCATATTGTCGACCTGCAGGATATGATCGCGCTTGTAGCCGGGGTCGACGTGGCGGGCGTAAACCGTCTGCGCGTAAACGGTGACGGTGCAGATGATGAGGCCGATCGATACCGCGAACTGCCCGACGACGAGCAGCGTCCGCAGCCGGCCCGATCCGGGCGTCTCTGCCGAGGAGCGGTTCGCACGCAGAACGGCGGCCGGCTGAAAACGCGACAGGAAGAAAGCCGGATAGAGCCCGCCCAACACGCCCACCAGCAGCACGAGCAGCACCACCGGCAGAACGATGCCATTGGTACCGAAGTAGTGCAGCGCCAGGTCCGCATCCAGGAAGTTGGCAAATGCCGACAGGCTGAGCTCGACCAATGCCAGCCCGATCAGCATGGCGATCGCGGCAACGAGGAGCGATTCACCGATGAACTGGGTGATGAGCTGCTTACGCTCCGCGCCCAGCACCTTGCGCAGCGCCACTTCCCTGGCGCGCTGGCTCGCGCGCGCCGTCGCCAGATTGATGAAGTTCACGACGGCCATGCCCAGGATCAGCAGGGCGATCACACCGAAAGTGGCGATGGAGCGATAATCGTTGCCGGGCGTCATCGCCCCACCCTGCGCGCGGCCGAGATGGACGTCTGCCAGGTTGACGAGATGCCAATCCTGATGGTCGCCCTGGTTGAAGTGGACATCGCCCGTATTCTCGTCGGGTATGTTGCGCTTCTCCCAGGCAGGGAATTGCCGTTCCAGCGCCTTCGGATCGGTGCCGGGCCGCAGCCGGACGTAGACCCAGCCATTCTGGTTACCCCAGCCGGTCAGAACCTGCCGCTCTTTCGCCATGTAGGTCTGGAAATCGACGTGCAGCAGTGCGTTCATCTTGAGCGACGAATTCCTGGGAACGTCGCGGAGCACGCCGACGATGCGATAATCGTGCGTAACGCCCTTCATTATCAGGGAGAGGGTACGACCGACCACATTGTCCGTCCCGAAACGGCGGACGGCTTCGCTCTGGGTCAACATGATCGTATTGACGCTGTCCAGTCCACGAGCACCGCCGCGCAGGATCGGCAGCTGGACGACGTCCAGCAGATTGCCGTCCGCGATCATGTAACTCTCGGTCGCGGACGCCTGACCGTCCTTGTAGAAAACTGGAGTTGAGGAGAGCGCATAAACCTTCTTCTCGACCTGCGGAAAATCCTTGGCGAGCGCATCGCCCGAGACGTAGGAGGTCATCTGCAGATAGTCCGGCGTCCCGGTATCGAACCCGTCATACCAGGCCTGCAACTGGTAGGTATTCTTCACGCCGGGTATCCAGCGATCATAGCTGGTCTCGTAGCGCACGTAGAGCAGGATCATCAGGCAGGCGGCCATGCCGATCGCCAGTCCCAGAATGTTGATCGCGGCGTAGGCACGATGCTTGGTCAGGGTACGAAAGGCGACGGTCAGATAGTTGCGCAGCATGGTCCTGTCCTCTTTTGCCGTACCCGCTCAGGCCGCGCGCTTGCGCTCGGCCAGCACCTGGCCGTCGAGCATGTTGACGACGCGGCTCGCATAGTCGGCATGGCTCGGTGAGTGGGTCACCATCACCACGGTCGTGCCCTCGCGGTTGAGCGCCTGCAGCATCTGCATCACCTCCTCGCCATGCTGGGTGTCGAGATTGCCGGTTGGCTCGTCGGCGAGGATCAGGTCGGGGGTGCCGACCACCGCGCGGGCGACCGCGACGCGCTGCTGCTGGCCGCCCGACAGTTGGCTCGGCCGATGGTCGGCGCGATGCGCGATGCCGACCTTGTCCATCACCGCATCCACCCGCCGGCGTCGCTCGCCGGCGCCAATCCCGTGGTAGAGCAGCGCCAACTCGACATTCTCGCGCACCGAGAGCTCGTCGACCAGGTTGAAGCTCTGGAAGATGAAGCCGATGTGGCGCTTGCGGATGTCGCTCAGCCGCGTCTCGGACAGGCCCGCCACCTCCCGCTCGCCGAAGCGGTAGGAGCCGGACGAGGGGCTGTCGAGCAGGCCCAGTATGTTGAGCAGGGTCGACTTGCCGCAACCCGACGGCCCCATGATCGCGACGAACTCGCCATCCAATATGTCCAGGTCGATCGCGTTCAGCGCGGAGGTCTCGACCGTGTCGGTCCGGTAGACGCGGGACAGGTTGCGCAGGCTCAGCATGCAGAAATCCTCATCAGGCCCGTTCGTCCCGAGCGTAGTCGAGGGACGCTGCCGAGGGGGGGCGACGCGGTATAGGCGGCCCGGGCAACGGCCGAAACACGTCGCGG
>CAXTUG010000006.1:0-2455 GCA_964247375.1 uncultured Sphingomonadaceae bacterium | reverse complement strand
GGTTCGCTGCCTAGCGGAGCCGAGGGGGTCTCGGCACCGCTCGAACGGGCATCTCGACTGCGCTCGATGCGAACGGAAGGGAAAAGCTCATTTGGCGGTCAGGTCCAGCCGATCCTTGTCGGCGAATCCGGCGTAAGATGAGGTGACGACCTTCTCGCCGGGCTCCAGCCCGTCGAGTATTTCGATATAGTCGGCGTTGCGGCGGCCGAGACGGACGTTGCGCTTGACCGCGCTGCGTCCGTCAGGCGCCGCCACGAACACCCAGGCGCCGCCGCTGTCATTGTAGAAGGCGCCGTTCGGCAGCAGCCGTGCCGGCGTCGGATCGCCCAGCGTCAGCCGCGGCTGCAGCGTCTGGCCCCGCTGGATGCCTTGCGGCTCACCGCCGGTGAACCACAGGTCGGCCTCGAACACGCCGTTCTTCACCTGCGGGTAGATCTTGGCGACCTTCAGCCGATAGCTGCGGCCGCCATAGTCGACCGTCGCCACCTGGCCCGGCTGAACGCGCCCGAGGTAGAATTCGTCGACCTGCGCGCGCAGCTTGTTGCGACCGGGGCTGTCGATCTGGCCCAGCCGTTCGCCGCGGCTCATGCTCTCGCCGATCTGGATCGAGAAGGAGGAGAGCTGGCCGTCGACCGGCGCGCGCAGGTTGAGCTGGTCCAGATTCTCGCGCGCAATGCTCAGCGCGGTCTGCAGCGACCGCGCCGTCGCGCGCAGCTGCGCGAGCTGGCTCGACTGCAGGCGGCTGTCGGTCGCCTGCGCATCGCGCACCTCGTCCAGCTTCTTCTGCTGATAGATCAGGTCGTCGCGCGTATCGCCGAACACCTTGCCCGCGACGAAGCCGCGCCGTGCGAGCGGTGCCTGGAGGTCGTACAGCCGCTTGGCCTTGGCCATCTCGTTCTCGGCCTGGGTCACCGTGCGCGCATCCTCCGAGCGGGTCTGCGCCAGGCTGAGCTCGGTCACGCGCAGATTGTTGAGCTGCTGCGCGACGTCGGTCTCGGAGCGGAGCGTCGCCAGCTGCAGCTCGGCGTTGGAGAGCACCGCGAGCAACTGGCCCTTGCGCACGAAAGCGCCGTCCTCGACCAGCACCTTGTCGACCCGGCCGCCCTCGACCGCGTCGAGGTAGATGGTCAGCAGCGGCGTCACCGATCCGCGCAGCGGCAGGAAGTCGTCGAACGTGCCGTTGCGCACTTCGGATATGGCGAGCCGGTCGAGCGACACCGACTGGCGGTTGCCGCGCGGCACCAGGAACCAGCCGGCGATCAGCAGGAGGAGCAGCAGGCCAGCGCCTCCCGCGATCTTCACGCGGCGCGACAGGCCCCGCTTCTCGATGACGCGGTCCATGCTGCCGCCATGGGCTGCGGCGGACGGTTCGGTCTTGATGCGGACGACTCCCATGACGATCGCTCAAGCAGACATCGTGCCAGCGGCGGCGCAGTCAGCAAAATGCGCCGGACGCGCCGCCGCTGGCGGCACCTGTCCGGAACCGGACACTCGCATGTCCATGTGCGGACAGATGCCAAGCCGGTGCATCAGCGGACCGCGACCTGCACGGCCGCGAGCCGCCGGTCGAGTTCGGCGCGCGCCTGTGCGGCACTCTCCCGGCTGCAGGCCACCGCCTGGGACAGGTTGCGATTGTCACGCAGGCAGATCCGCGACGCGGCAGCACGGATGCGCGCATCGATCGCCGCGCGACCGGCGGGCGTGGTCAGATCGAGATCGGCATAGGAAACGCGCCGCTCGGCGGCGGAGGCGGCGGCACTCGGCAGCAGCGTCGCGGCGGACAGCAGCGCGGCTGCGGCAAGGAAGGGCAGGCGGTGCATCTCACTTACTCCGGAAGAGCGCCGGCCTGATGCCGGCACGATCGAGCGGAGCATCGGTCGTGCCAACCAGCTAAGTTACTTGAATGTCAGAGGATTCATCTTTGGCGGAGACGATAGGCTCGCCGGCGCTGATCGGGAGCGGACATCGTCCTGTCCGCGGCCGGACAGATTGGCACGTTTGTTGATGGGCTGCGCTGCGACAGCTACAGTCCGGTCGGGGAGTGACAATGGCGGACAAGCCCGCATTCGACCTGTGCGTCGTCGTCGACGACGACAGCGACATCCTGCTGGCGGCACGGCTGCTGCTGCGGCAGCTGTTCACGGAGGTGGTGACCACGCCATCGCCGGCCGAGGCGCTCGCGCTGGTCGGGGAGCGCTCGCCCGACGCGATCCTGCTCGACGCCAATTTCATGCGCGGCGCGACCGACGGGCGTGAGGGCTTCCTCTGGCTCGGCCGCATCCTGGCGAAAGATCCCGACGCGGTCGTGGTGATGATCACCGCGCACGGCGGCGTGCAGACCGCGGTCGAGGCGATGAAGCAGGGCGCGACCGACTTCGTGAGCAAGCCGTGGAACAACGAACGGCTGCTGGCGACGGTGCGGACCGCGGCGGCGCTGCGCGCGGCGCGCCGCGCC
>CAXTUG010000005.1:0-33446 GCA_964247375.1 uncultured Sphingomonadaceae bacterium | reverse complement strand
GCCATGCCCGCCTGACCCGGTCACGCGATATCTTCACCGGTTGACGCTGGACATGTCCGGATAGCGCGCGCCCGCGGCCGCGCCCGGCGGCATGATCGCGTCGATGCGGGCGAGGTCTGCCGCGCTCAACGTTACGTCGACCGCGCCGAGATTGTCCTCCAGATATTTGCGCCGCTTCGTGCCGGGGATCGGTACGATGTCCTCGCCCTGCGCCAGCACCCAGGCGAGCGCGAGCTGCGCGGGCGTGCAGCCCTTGTCCGCCGCCATCGCCTCGATCTCCTTCACCAGGTCGAGATTCTTCTGGAATGCCTCACCCTGGAAGCGCGGCGCGGTGCGCCGGAAATCGTCGGCGGCAAGGTCGTCGGGCGACGCGATCTGCCCGGTCAGGAAGCCGCGCCCGAGCGGGCTGTAGGGCACGAAGCCGATGCCGAGTTCGCGCACCGTCGGCAGTATCTCCTCCTCCGGATCGCGGCTCCACAACGAATACTCCGTCTGGAGCGCGCTGATCGGGTGGACCGCATGGGCGCGGCGGATGGTGGCGGGCGCGGCTTCCGACAGGCCGAGGAAGCGGACTTTGCCGGCGGTCACCAGCTCCGCCATCGCACCGACCGTGTCCTCGATCGGCACCTCCGGATCGACCCGGTGCTGGTAGTAGAGGTCGATCACGTCGAGCCCGAGCCGGCGCAGGCTCGCGTCGCACGCCTGCCGCACATAATCGGGCCGGCCGCTGATCTTGCGGGACTTCCCATCCGGCCCGCGATCGATGCCGAACTTGGTGGCGAGCACCACGCCGCCCCGCCGATCCTTGATCGCGCGGCCGACCAGCTCCTCGTTGGCGCCGACGCCGTACATGTCGGCGGTGTCGAGGAAGGTGATGCCGCGATCGAGCGCCAGGTGGATGGTGGCGACGGCCTCCGCCTCGTCCCGCCCGGCATAAAAGTCGGACATGCCCATGCAGCCGAGGCCCAGCGCGGACACCTCCAGCCCCTGCGATCCGAGGGTGCGCTTCTCCATGATGGTAACTCCTTGGGTTGTGCGGCGGCGGGGCAGTCCGCCGCTCTCAATGATCGTGGGGGTGCGGGGTTGCCGGCACCAGCTTAGAACGAGTCCTCCTCACCCGTTCGTCCCGAGCGCAGTCGAGGGACCCCGCCGAGCGCAGCCGAGGCTTGGTTCTCGACTTCGCTCGACACGAACGGGGTGGTGAGGAGCGAGCCTCAGAACCGCTCGCCCACCAACTCCTCGCTCTTGGCCCACAGCGCCTCGGCATGCTCCGGATCGATCGCGTAGCGGAGCACGCCGGCGCGGACACCCTCGCCTTCCGTGACCGGGGCGACGTGGCAGTCCTCGCAATAGCGGCCCCCGATCTCGTCCGCCGGGGCGACCGCCCCCGCCCAGACCGAGGTCGCGGCGCCCTGCGGGATCGTCTTCCAGCGGAACGGCGGCGCGCCCTCCGGCTGCGCGGCCTGGATCGAGGCGATCAGCGCCTCCATCTCCTCCTGGCTCATGTGCCGGCCGAGTTCGGTGTTGATGCCGCCGGGATGGACCGCCGCCGCTCGCACGCCGCGGTCGCGGTGGCACAGGTCGAACGCGACCGCGAACAGCGCATTGGCGGTCTTGGAGCGGCCATAGGCGACCCAGCGGTCGTAGGGCGTGTGCTCGAAGCCGGGATCGTCGAGGTCGACGTCGGCGAAGCGATGGCCCGCCGAGGACAAGGTCACCAGCCGCCCGCCTGCGCGCAGGAGCGGCGCGATCCGGTTGACCAGCACGAAATGGCCGAGATGATTGGTGCCGAACTGGGTCTCGAACCCGTCGGTGGTGCGGCCCTGCGGCGTCGCCATCACGCCGGCATTGGCGACGATCAGGTCGAACGGCCGGCCGTCGGCGACCAGGCAGTCGGCGCAGGCGCGCACGCTCGCCAGCGATGCGAGGTCCAGCTCGACCAGTTCGATCGCGCCCTCCACGACGCCCTCGGTCGCCTGGCGCGCCTTGTCGAGATCGCGCGCGGCGCCGACCACCGCGGCACCATGCGCCGTCAGCGCCCGCGCGGTCTCCACGCCCAGCCCGGCCGATACGCCCGTCACCAGCACGCGCTTGCCGGCCAGGTCGATGCCGGCCAGCACCTCGTCCGTCGTCGATTCCGCTCCGAATGGCTTCGTCATAGTCGTCTCCATGTTCGATGGAGCCCGATATAGGCGGCGGCCGGCGGCGGGCCGCGCTCGATCGTCGCGACTTCTTGCCCGATCCTCTCACGCCACCGAAACATCGGAGCGGACCTTGTCCCCCACGCGTACAGCGCCGACATCATGCCCATGCACGAACCCCTCTCGGCATTGCGCGATCTCGCGATGCGCCACGCGGCGCAGACGGCACTACCCGCTATTCCGGGCGTCAACCTGCACGTGCAGCACGCCGCCAGCGCGCCGACGCTGACGCTCTACCGGCCGATGCTGTGCGTCGTCCTCCAGGGCGCCAAGCGGGTGATGATCGGCGATCGCACGCTACGCTACGATACCGCCTGCTACTTTGTCGGATCGATCGACGTGCCGGCGTCCGGGTGCGTGATCGAGGCGTCGCCCGCAACGCCCTACGTGGCGGTCAGCCTCGCGCTCGACCTCGATTGCCTCGCGGGCCTCCTGGCCGACGGCGGCAGCGCCGCGGCGCGGGAGACGCCCGGCTTCGCGGTCAGCGCGATCACGCCGGAACTGATCGACGCGTGGACGCGCATGGTCGCGCTGCTCGACACGCCCGGCGACATTCCGGTGCTCGCGCCGCTGATCGAGCGCGAGATCCTCTATCGCCTGATCCAGGGGCCGCAGGGCGACCTGCTCCGCCAGGTCGTGCGGGGCGGCAGCCGGCTGTCGCAGGTCCGTCAGGCGATCCACTGGCTGCGCGAGCATTACCACCAGCCGATCCGGATCGAGTCGCTGGCGGACGTCGCCGGCATGAGCGTGGCCTCCTTCCACCGCCACTTCCGCGCCGCCACGGCGATGACCCCGCTCCAGTACCAGAAGTCGCTGCGGCTGCAGGAGGCACGGCGGCTGCTGGTGGCCGAGCATGACGCGGCGCGCGCCGCCTATGCCGTGGGCTATGAGAGCGCGTCGCAGTTCAGCCGCGAATATGCCCGCATGTTCGGCCTGCCGCCCGCGCGCGACGCGAGCAGGATGCGTCAGTCCGGCGATGTCGAGAATGTCGCCGCCTGATCCGTTCTTCTGCCGGCGCGCGTCCCCGATCCCGCTTCATGCGTTGCCGCCTGCGAACGGGAGTGATCCATCATGACGAGCAGTATTCTCCGCGCCGATCGCGCCATCGGCGGCGGACAGCAGCGATGAGCCACAAAGCAAACGGTCGGAAGAAACTGACACCGGTCGAAGCGTTCGACATCGCCGTCATCGAGCGGCTCACGCCGCTGATCGATACGAAAGCAGGTCGGGCGATCGGTGCGGTGGGCGACATTGGCGATCAGCCGCCGCTGCTCGCCTTGTCCGCGCTGGTGCTCGGCGCCGGCCTGTGGCGGCGGGACGCGCGCCTCAGCCGCACCGGCGCCGCCATGATCCTGGCGCATCTCGCCGCCACGGCCGCCAAGGGAGTGGGCAAGGACCATGTCGACCGCAGCCGCCCGCGCCAGCTGATCCACCACGACAGCTACACGATGACGGACGGCACGTCGAAGGAGCCCGCGCTGCGATCCTTCCCGTCCGGCCACACCGCCGGCGCGGTCGCGCTCGCCTGCGCGGTGGCGCGCAACTACCCTCGCCACCGCGCCGCCGCCTACGGCTCGGCCGCGCTGATCGGCGCGCTCCAGCTGCCCCGCAAGGCGCACTTCCTGACCGACATTCTGGCGGGCATGGTGATCGGCGCGGCTGCCGAGCAGGCCACGTCCCGGCTGCTGGCGCGGTTCGAGGACGTGGTGCTTGCCCCGCCGCCGGATGTGCGCGAGACTGGCGCATCTGACAGGATGCAGACCACGCCACAGACCGGATCGGACGATGCTCGAACTACGCCTTGACCCAGCCCTGGAACGCCACCTGAGCGAGGTGGCCGCCCGCATCGGCGAGGCGCCCGACGAGATCGCGCGCAAGGCGCTGCTCGCCTACATGGAAGACCTCGAAGATTATGCGACCGCGGTCGAGGCGTGGCGGGAGCACGATCCTGACAAGACACTCTCGACCGAGCAGATGCTGCAGGCGTTGAATGTGGCGGATTGAATATGAGCCTCGGGCCCAGAAGCAGCTGAAGAAGCTCGATCGGTCCGTCGCCGAGCGGATCGTACGCGCATTGCAGGAGAGCCTCGACAAGATCGGCGATCCGCGCGGCTTCGGCGAGGCGATGATCGGCAACTGGAGCGGCTTCTGGCGCTACCGCATCGGCGACTATCGGGCGATCGCGCGGATCGATGACGGCCGCATCACGATCTTCATCATCGAGGTTGCGCATCGCCGGGACGTGTATCGCTGATCTCGCGACAGCGCGGCTGCGCCGCAATTGCCGACGCGCGATATCGCCATGCTCCGCAACGCTTGTCCGCGGGCCCGCAGCGGCGGAAACATGGCTAAGATTGCTACACCTCTAACCGGAACCGGAATTTAAACTCTCCTGCCCTACTCCACCCTTCGCTGGCAGGGTGGATTGGCAGTATGCGTATCGGTTTATGGTCTCTGGTAGTGGCCGCCGGTCTGGCGACCGCGCCCGCCGCGGCTCAGAATGGGGCCATCGACGAGGACGAGGTCCTCGCCCAGCTCAACGCGGCGCGGGCCGATCCGCAGGACTACCGGCGCGGGCTGGAGCAGTACCGCTCCTTCTTCCACGCCAACCTGCTGCGCTACCCCGGCCTCAACGCCGATATCGTGACCGAGGAGGGCGTCGGCGTCGTCAACGAGACGATCGCTTACCTGCACGGTCAGAAGCCGCTCGGCCAGGTGCAGCCGTCGATGCTGCTGCGCGCCGCCGCCGCCGAGCATCTCGCCGACCAGGCGCGCTCGGGAGAGACCGGCCACGATGGCAGCGACGGCTCCTCGCCGGGCGTGCGCGTGCAGCGGATGGGCGGCGACATCTACGTGGCGGAGGTCATCTCCTACGGCTCGGTCGACGCGGTCGACGCCATGCGCCAGCTGATCGTGGACGACGGCGTTGCCGACCGCGGCCACCGCTCGATCATCTACTCGGGCGAGCTGCGCTACGCCGGCGTCGCCTGCGGCCCGCACCCGCGCTACCGCACGATGTGCGTGATCGATCTCGGCATCACCGCCGACGGCCGCTATCCGCAGAACGACGCGCGCTACGCGATGCGCTGACCGGCCGCGGCCGGCAGCAAGCGGCTGTTGCGGAGCAGGGCGGCCGAGACCAGCGACACCAGCACGCCGACCGGGAAGATTTCCGCAAATGTCATCGGCAGGCGGAACAGCGGGTCGGCATAGTTGCGCCGAAACGTCGCCATGTCCGCCTCCACCCGTGCGAGTGCCGCACCCCGCGTGCCCGCGGCCTCCGCATTGGCGATCGTCGCCCGGGCATAGGCCGCAGCGAAATCCTCGTGGACGATCGCTTGCGCCGCCTCCCATGCGGCGACGTAGAACAGGCCCGCTACCGCGGTGATGCCGAGGCCGAGCGCGAAGGCCGGCCAGAAGCGGATCACGCCGCCGCCCGCCTCGTCCCGCTGCTGCTTGATCGCGAGGAAGATGGTGCTGAGCGCGACCAGCATGGTGAGATAGCCGATCACCATGCCCAGCAGGCCGATCGCCGGGCCGGTGTGCGTGACGGTCATGGCGAAGAGCGGCGTTCCCAAGATCACGCCGGCGATGATCCCGAAATAGACGATGCGCTTGAGCATGTGCCTGTTCCCCTTGCGTCAGGTTGAACCCCCGCGTCGCCGCAGGCAAGCGCGTCCGGCAATCGCCCGAACGGGTGATTTGCGGCGCTCGCACCCGTTCCGACGACGATTTCTACGGCAGGATGCCGAGCTCGCGCGCGCGGCCGATCGCCTCCGTCCGCCGCCGCACCTCCAGCTTCTCGAACAGCCGCGCGACATGCGTCTTGACCGTGTTGGGCGATATCCGGAGCTCGCGCGCAATCTCCTTGTTCGATCGGCCCGCGGCCAGGCGATGCAGCACGGTCAGCTCGCGTCCGCTGATGCCGAGCTCCGCCTGCGCCTGCGGATAACCCGTCGGCCGCTCGCTCGGCCGCGGCGCCCGCAGGCGAACCCCGGCCAGCACGCCGATCGCGAGGAAGGCGACCGCAACCGCCACGACGTAGACCGGAGTCGACTGGCGTTCCGCGATCCACAGCAGGTCCAGCCCCTGCAGCGCGAACGTGCCCACCGCCAGGACCGCGCCGTAGAGCAGGAGCTGCCGCCACGGCGCTGTCGGGACCAGTCGTGATGAGTCTCGCTTGCGTGGCACGGGAGCAGCGTATCGCAAGACCGCGGCCGACGTCAGCCGCGAACCACGACGCGACCTCTCCTTCGAGCGTCAGGCCATCTGCGTCAGCACGAAGGCGAACGCCTCCGCCCGCTCCTCCAGCGCGTCGAAGCGGCCCGACTTGCCGCCATGGCCCGCGCCCATGTTGATCTTGAGCAGCAGCGTGTTGCCGTCGGTCTTGGTCGCGCGCAGCCGCGCTGCCCACTTGGCCGGCTCCCAGTAGGTCACGCGCGGATCGTTGAGGCCGCCGGTGATCAGCAGCGGCGGATAGGCCTTGGCCGCGACATTGTCGTACGGGCTGTAGTCGCGGATCAGCGCGAAGGCCGCCGCGTCGGTGATCGGATTGCCCCATTCCGGCCACTCACCCGGCGTCAGCGGCAGCTCCGCGTCCAGCATCGTGTTGAGCACGTCGACGAACGGCACGTCGGCCACGACCGCCCCCCACAGCTCCGGATCGGTGTTGGCGACCACGCCCATCAGCTCGCCGCCGGCCGAGCCGCCGTTGATCGCGATGTTGCCGGCGCGGGTGAAGCCGGCGTCGATCAGCCCCCTGGCCGCATCGACGAAGTCGCGGAACGTGTTCCAGCGCGCCTCCGCCTTGCCCTGCAGGTACCAGTCATAGCCGAGATCGTCGCCGCCGCGGATGTGGGCGATCGCGAACGCCCAGCCGCGGTCGAGCAGGCTCAGCCGCCCGGTCGAGAAGCTCGGCGGGATCGCGTGGCCGTAGGCACCGTAGGCGTAGAGGAACAGCTTGCCGCTCCCGTCCCTGGGGAAGCCCACCGGATAGACGATCGACACCGGCACCTTGGCGCCATCGCGCGCGATGACGGTCAGCCGCTCGGTCGCGTAGCGTGACGGATCGTAGCCGGACGGCACCTCCTGCACCTTCAAGGTCGTCAGCGCGAGCGTCTCGGGATCGCAGTCGTAGACGGTGAGCGGCGTTACCATCGACGAGTAGGTCAGCCGGTAGGCGGCCGGCGCGAACTCCGGATTGTGGGACGCACCGGCGCTGTAGCTCGCCTCGGGGAATTGCACCGCCTGCTCGGTGCCGTCCCAGCCGCGCAGGATGATCTGGTCGAGCCCGTCGATCCGCGCGCTGATCATCAGGTGGCGGTCGAACGCGGCGATGCCGGTCAGGTAGGTCCGGTCCGATCCGGCGACGACCTCATGCCACTCGCCCGGCGCCGCCGGATCGGCGCGGACGATCCGGAAATTGACGTGCGCGTCGTTGGTCAGGATCCACAGCTGCCCGCGCGCGGAGTCGACGCTGTACTGGCGCTTCACCTGACGCGGGCGGACCAGCAAAGGCTCGGCCGCCGGATCGGTGGCGGGGACGAGCCGCACCTCGCTCGTCTGGTTGTCGCCGGTGGCGATCTCGATCCACTGCCGGTCGCGCGTGCCGCCGACCGCTACGCGAAACCCTTCGTCCGCCTCCTCATAGAGGACGCGGTCGGTGGCGGGGTCGCTGCCGAGGCGGTGCAGCAGCGCGCGGTAGGTGCGCCAGTTGTCGTTCACCTCGGTATAGGCGATCGCATCCGACTGCGCGCTCCAGGCGACGTTGCCGTTGGTGACGGCGCTGACCGTCTCGACATCCTCGCCGGTGGCGAGATCGCGGATGCGCAGCGTGTAGCGCTCCGCCCCGCTATCGTCCGCGCTCCACGCCAGCAGCCGGCCGTCGGGGCTGACCGACACCACGCCCACCCGGAAATAGTCCTTGCCCGCCGCCTCGGCCGGCTCGTCGAGCAGCAGCTGGTCGGCGCCGCCGGCGACCGGCCGCCGCCACCATCGCGGATACTGCCCGCCGGTCTGGTACGCCCACCAGTAGAGCCAGTCGCCGTCCTTCTGCGGCACCGACGCGTCGTCCTGCTTCATCCGACCCTTCATCTCCTCGAAGATCTCGGAAACGAGGCTGCGGTGCGGCGCCATCGCCGCCTCGAAATAGGCATTCTCCTCGCGCAGATAGGCGAGCACCGCCTCGTCCTTCACCTCCGGATAGGCGGGATCCTTCAGCCACGCCCACGGATCGTCGACCCGGACGCCGTGATGCTCGAAACTGTGGGACTGGGTGGCGGCGCGCGGCGGCGGGGGAAGCTCGGTCATGCGCGCCTCTGTGGGGAGCGCGGCCGCGGCACGCAAGGCTTCAGGCGGCGGAGCGGATCGGCCCGGGATATTGCAGCATGACCTGATCGACCGTGAGCAGCGTGATACGCTCGCTGATCGCCTGTGCGATGAGCAGGCGGTCGAACGGGTCGCGATGCAGATCGGGGAGGTCGACGACAGCGGCGGCATGCACGCCGGTCACGTATATCTCCTCATAGCCCTCCGCGATAAGCGCCCGACGCAATTCAGCAGGCCCGATTCCAAAATCGTGCCGCTTCAGCGAAGCCTTGATCGCCACTTCCCAGATGCTGACGGCACTGAAGAAAAGCGAGTTGACGGGATCGTCGATAAGCCCGACCGCGGTGGGCGACAAACGCGCACCCTCCGACGCCCATAGCAGCAGATGCGTGTCCAGCAGCAGCTTCACGGCTTGACGCCGAAAAGCGCCTCAATCTCCTCCTGGTACAGGTTATCGAAATCGTCAGGCACCTTGATGATGCCCTGCAGAAAACCAATTCGCCGCCGCGGCCGCTCCTCCTGAGAGGCCGGCACGACCTTGACCATCGGCTTGCCCGCCTTGGCGATGACGAACGGCTCGCCCAACCTGACCGCCTGCTCCACGAGCGCGGATAATTGAGTCTTGGCTTCGTGCATATTCACGACACGCATGATGGATCTGCAAAAGCTTAGCTAAGTCGACCTAGTCTATATAGCATATGCGACGGTACGTGAAAGTGCCTATCCGGCAATCCACCTTTAACCAACGCGCGCTACCGCCTATCTCCTTCTTATGTCGACCTATGCCGATCGCCTCCAGGCTCTGCGCGAAGAGCTTGCCCGCCGCCGCCTCGACGGCTTCGTCGTGCCGCTCACGGACGAGCATATGTCCGAATATGTCGGCGCCTACGCGCAGCGGCTCGCCTGGCTGACCGGCTTCCAGGGCTCCGCCGGCACCGCCGCGGTGCTGCCGGCGGAGGCCGCGATGTTCACCGACGGCCGCTACACGCTGCAGGTGCGCGAGCAGGTCTCGCCCGACCAGTGGAGCTACCAGTCGGTGCCGCAGACCAGCGTCGCCGCCTGGCTGGGCGAGCATGCGCCGGAAGGCGGGCGGATCGGCTACGATCCCTGGCTGCACACCAAGGCGTGGGTCGAGCAGGCGACCGCCGCGCTGGCGGAGCGCGGCGCGGAACTGGTCGCGGTCGACACCAACCCCGTCGACGCGATCTGGCCCGACCGGCCGCTGCCGTCCACCGCGCGGCTGGTGGTCCAGCCGGACGAATTTGCCGGCCGCTCGTCCGCCGACAAGCGCCAGGAGATGGCCGACTGGCTCGCCGCCAGGAAGGCGGATGCGACCGTGCTCTCGGCGCTCGACTCGATCGCCTGGACGTTCAACGTGCGCGGCGCCGACGTGGACCGCACGCCGGTCGCGCTCGCCTACGCGCTGGTCAATGCCGACGGCACCGCCGACCTGTTCGTGGCGCCCGAGAAGATCGGCGAGGATGTCGCCCAGCACCTCGGCAATGCGGTGCGGGTGCATCCGCGCGATGCCTTCGCCGCCCACCTGGCCAGCTTCAAAGGCAAGCGCATCGCGGTCGATCCGGAGCGCGCCGTCTCGGCCATCTTCGCGACGCTGGGCGACGCCGGCGCGACCCTGCTCGAGCTGCGCGACCCTGCCGTGCTGCCCAAGGCGATCAAGAACGGGGCCGAGATTGCCGGCCAGGACGCGGCCCAGGCGCGCGACGGTGCCGCGCTCGTCCGCTTCCTGCACTGGCTCTCGGTCGAGGCGCCGAAAGGCCATGTCGACGAGCTCGGCGCGGCGGCCAGGCTGCAGGCGTTCCGCGAGGCGACCGGCGCGCTCAAGGACCTGTCGTTCGACACCATCTCCGGCGCGGGCCCGAACGGCGCGGTGGTCCACTACCGCGTCAGCGAGCAGTCCAATCGCACGCTGGACATGGACTCGCTCTACCTGGTCGACTCGGGCGGCCAGTATCAGGACGGCACCACCGACGTGACGCGCACGGTGGCGGTCGGCACGCCCACGGCGGAGATGCGCGATCGTTTCACCCGCGTGCTCAAGGGCCATATCGCGCTCGCCTGCGCGGTCTTCCCGCAGGGCACGCGCGGGTCGCAGCTCGACATTCTCGCGCGGCAATATCTGTGGGCGGCGGGGCTCGACTATGCCCACGGCACCGGCCACGGCGTCGGCGCCTTCCTGGCGGTGCACGAGGGGCCGCAGCGGATCGCGCCCGGCAGCAGCGGCTTCGCCGGCGGCGACGAGCCGCTGCAGGCGGGCATGATGCTGTCCAACGAGCCCGGCTACTACAAGGCCGGCGAGTACGGCATCCGCATCGAGAATCTGGTGCTAGTGGAGCCGCGCGAGGTCGCCGGCGCCGAGAAGCCGCTGCTCGGCTTCCGTACCCTCACCTTCGCCCCGCTCGACCGCCGGCTGATCGACCTCGACCTGCTGACGGCGCGGGAGCGCGCCTGGGTCGACGGCTATCACGCCCAGGTGCAGGCGCTGATCGGACCGCAGCTGGACGGCGACGCGGCGGCATGGCTGCAGGCGGAGACGGCGCCGCTCTGAGGATCGGCACCGTTACATCGTTCGTCCCGAGCTGGACCCAATATTCCGTCACTCCCGTACGGGCGGGAATTTACCAGCACTGCGGGTAGAATGGATTTCCGCCTGCGCGGGAATGACGGCGGAGGATTCGCAGCCGGGCTGCACTTCAGCCATAGCCGCTGCCCGCGCCTGCGCTTTCCGCCGCCGCAGATTGGTCCGCAGCGCCTCGGCCAGTCGGGCCTCGCGGGAAGGATCGTCCTTTGCCACGGATGCTTCCTTGACCTTCGGCGATGTCTTGTCCATAGGCGCGCCTCGCCCGACACGGGCCACGCTGGTGCCTTGCTGCCGTAGCTCAGTGGTAGAGCGCATCCTTGGTAAGGCTGAGGTCGTGAGTTCAATCCTCACCGGCAGCACCAGCGGATCAGTGACTTAGCGGCAAAATCGCCTAGCCGGGTGCCAGTCCGGAACTCATATGGCACTCACCGTCGCAGGAAGATTGGCCGGATACCTTCGAACTCGGCGGGCGTGTATATGATGATCGAGCGTTAAAGCGTACCGCCACATTGCGGGATCAAACACCTAGTCTCCCCAAATCATGCTTTCCGCCTCGTCATGCGCACCATCTGTCTGAACGTGAAGTCCGGTGCGATCCGGCTCATCGCCTTCAGGATATTGCTTTGACCAGGGCGTATTTCCAGCTTTCCGTCCTCAATCGCTACGATTGCCCGACGCGCGAGCTCCTCGGGGTTCATCGCCTTCTGTCCCTTCAGCTCCTCCGCAAATTCGCCACGGAATAACGGCGTCTCGGTGCCCGGCGGAGCCAACTCGATCACGCTTATACCGGTGCCATCAAGCTGCGCGCGCAGAGACTGCGTGAACGAGTGGATCGCAGCCTTCGTCGAACAATAGACAGGTGCGATCGACAAGGGCACGAACGCCAGACCAGAGGACACGTTAACGATCAGTGCCTCGCCGCGCGTCTTCAGATGCGGCAGGAAGTGCTGGACCATCCGCACCGGCCCGCACAGGTTCGTCTCGATCTCCCGCGTCACGTCGCGCAGGTCGCGGTCGCGGTTCAAATCCAGGTTGCGCATGATGCCCGCATTGTTGATCAGGATGTCGAGCGCAGGGAAGCGGGCGAGCACGGTCGTGCGCAGCTCCGTTATGGCGTCGGGATCGCTCACGTCGCTCCTGATCCCGTGCAAGCCGGGCGCGGCGCGCGCCGCCGCATCGAGCCTGGTCTGGTCGCGGCCCGTGACGATGACGGTATTGCCCCGCTTAAGGAGCTGCCGCGCAAGTTCGAGACCGATGCCGCTCGTGCCACCCGTGATCAGCGCGGTCCTGTTCTCAAGCTTCATGACTCATCCTTCCTCTCGCGCAGTCCGTCCCGCACGCTTGCATGTTGTTGGATATGAGGATAGCTAATTATAGACAATCGTCTAAATGCACCAGAGCCGTTGGCGCGATGTCCGGAGTGATGCGGATTTCCGGACCTCGACAGCGTGGCGGCGGCGTGAGGAGGGGAAATGACAAGCTCCAAGGTTGATGTCGCATTGATCGGCGCTGCCGGTCCGACCGGACGGGTACTTGCCGAAGCACTAACGACGCGCGGCGCGCGCATACGCGCACTCATCCACAGCGCAGCTCGCATGGGCACTCTGCCTGGCATAGAGGATTTTGCCGTCGTCGAACTCGGCGACGTGGCGAGCCTTGCCGAGGGAATGCGCGGAGCGGCGGCAGCGCACTACATCCCGCCGACCTACAATGCCGCGGAAGAGCGGTTCGGCGCGAACGTGATCGCCGCGGCGATCGCTGCCGGCGTGCCGCGCCTGACCTACCACTCGGTGCTGCATGCACCGACACCGCAGATGCCGCATCACCTCCGTAAGTCGCGCGTGGAGCTGGCGCTCCGCGAGTCGCCGCTTGCCTGGACCATCGTGCAGCCCGCCATGTACATGCAGACACCCTATGCCTTTCTAAGCGCCGACCGAACGATGCTGACGCCGGGCTTCGACGTTCGCCGGCCGTTCACGCCCGTCGATATCGCCGATCTCGGCGAAGCGGTGGCGCGCATCCTGACCGAGGAGGGGCATGTCTTCGCAACCTACGAATTGGCTGGCGTCGAGCGGCTCAGCTTCGAGGAGATGGGCCGTGCGATCGGAGATGCCGTAGGCCACTCGGTCGTCGTGCAGAGGATCGATCCCGCGCTAGTGGCGAAGCAGGCCGCGGCGCGTGGTTTCACGTCGCAGGCCGTCGACGAGCTGCTGCTGATGATGGCACATTATGATGCGCATGGCCTCGTCGGAAACGGCAACGTGCTCCGAATGCTTCTCGGCCGCGAACCTAATTCTTTCGCGCATGCGGTGATGCGCGATCTTGGAGGTGTGTCGACCACGCCGGACGAGCCGGCATGATCCCATTTTCGCTAACCATCCGCCATCTGCTCGATTCCGCGCGGGCCAGCGCCGCCGGCCAAACAATCGTCTACCGCGACAAGGCGCTGCTGACCTATGGCGAACTGGACAAGCGTATCGGCAAGCTCGCGGCGGTACTCGACGCCCTGGAGGTCCGCGCCGGCACTATCGTCGGCATGCTCGACTGGGACAGTCACCGCTATCTCGAAGCCTATTTTGCGGTGCCGGGCATGGGCGCGATCCTGCAGACCGTAAACATACGGCTCGCGCCGGAGCAGATCGCCTATACGCTGCGTCATGCGGGCGCCGAAGTCCTGCTGGTGCATCGTGATTTCGCCGGCTTGGTGACGGCGTTGCGCGGAGCGCTGCCGGCGCTCCGCGCCGTCGTCCACATCGCCGACGGCGTGGAGGAGCCGCTGCCCGATGGCGCAGTGGGCGAGTATGAAGCGTTGCTCGCGTCGGCCGGCGGTCATGCTTTTCCCGAGCCTGACGAGAATGCGGTCGCGACGACCTTCTACACGACGGGAACGACGGGCCTGCCGAAAGCCGTGCGGTTTACCCATCGCCAGATCGTTCTGCAGACGCTGGCGCTTGGCAGCGCAATCTGCGCGCTGCCCGGCGGCCTAGGCTACCAATCGGTCTACATGCCGCTGACGCCGATGTTCCACGTCCATGCCTGGGGATTTCCATACCTTGCGACGATGCTGGGCGTGCGACAGGTCTATCCTGGCCGGTATGAGCCTGGCGCGATCCTCGATCTGCGACGGCGGGAGGGCGTCAGCTTCTCGCATGGCGTGCCGACGCTCGTCCGAATGCTGATCGATGCCGCCGCGCATCGAGGCGAGCGGCTGGACGGCTGGACGATGATCGTCGGCGGCTCGGCACTGGCCCGCGATTTGTGGCTGGAGGCCGAGAAGCACGGGCTGCGCCTGCTCGCGGGCTATGGCATGTCGGAGACGGGGCCGGTCGTCTCCATCGCGCGACCGCCGGTCGACGGCCGTGCCGACCAAGCGGCGGCGATGACGGCCGGCGGCTTGCCGGTGCCGCTCGTCTCGGCGGAGATCGTGAACGAGGACATGACGCCGGTCGTGCACGATGGCCGTTGTCAAGGCGAGCTGGTCGTCCGGTCGCCGTGGCTAGTTGATGGCTATGCCGGCGACGCGGCGGCGTCGGTGGCGCTGTGTGAGGGTGGTTGGCTCCACACCCAAGATGTCGCTACCATCGATCCTGACGGCACGATCCGTATTCGCGACCGGATCAAGGATGTCATCAAGAGCGGCGGCGAGTGGATCTGCTCGCTCACCCTCGAGGAGCTCGTTGCGAGCACCGTGCCCGGGATCGTGGAGATTGCGATCGTCGGCGTTGCGGACCCGCGCTGGGGCGAACGCCCGGCGGCGGCGGTCGTGGCACGGGAGACGGCAAGCATCACGCTCGACGATCTCAATGCACCGCTCCGACGCGCAGCGAAGGACGGCACGATCAGCACCTATGCGCTGATCGACCGGTTGATCTTTCTGGATGCGCTACCGAAGACCAGCGTCGGCAAAATCGACAAGAAGTCGCTTCGCGATCGGCTCGGGGACGAGCGGACGCACGCGGCCGATGCTATCCGAGGTTGACGAGGGCTCAGCTTCAAGTCGGCCTGGCAATCGAGCGCCGGCTCAAGTCAGACCGAGCAGCCGCTTTGCGTTGCCGGTAACTATGGCCTGCCTGATATCGTCATCCATGCCGGCGACCGACGCCAGCAGCGCTCCTAGTCGGTACTCGCCCATATCATAGGGGTAATCACTGCCCGCAACAATCTGCGACGCGCCCGCCACGTCCAGCAAGTTGGCGAGTATCGCGGGTGCGTGAACGACCGTATCGTACCAGATCCGCCGCAAGTAGGTGCTCGGCGCCTCCCGGCACCGGCGCGACTCCGGCCGAACCGCATGCGCGTGATCCGAGCGGCCGATGAAGCCGGGCAGATAGCCGCCGCCGTGCGCCGCCACGATCTTCAGTTCCGGATGGCGATCGAGCACACCCGAGAATATCAATTGCGACAATGCAATCGTCGTCTCGACCGGTTGCCCGACGATATTGGCGAGGTAATCGTCCGCGAGCCTCACGCCGAGGGTCGAGCCCAGCGGGTGGACGAAGATCACCGCCCCCGTTTCCGCCGCCACGGCCCAGAAACGCTCGAACGCCGGATCGGACAGGTCGCGCTCACCGATCCTGGTGGAGACCTCAGCACCCTTGAAGCCCGCCGCCATCAAGAATGCGAGCTGGCGCTCGGCCAGTTCCGGGTGCTGAAGCGCAACCATGCCAAATCCCGCGAAGCGCTGCGGAAAGCGACGGCAGAGATCGGCTATATGCTCGTTCTGCACGGCGGCAAGCCGTTCGGCGAGCGCCGGCTCGGCCCAGTAATGATATTGGGTCGGAGCGGGACTGAGGACCTGGATTGCGACTCCCATCAAGTCCATGTCAGCCAGCCGCGCTTCCGGGTCGGCAAGCCGCACGGCGGTTTCGCGGTCGAGCGCGAGGTTACGCGCGAACGAGGCCTGGCCCATCAAGACCGGCATTGCCGCGGCCATCGCCGCCATTTCGGGCCGATCCACGACAAGCCTGCCGACCGCCGGCGTGACGAGATGGCAATGCAGGTCGATTACGCCGCTTACGCGCGACGCTTTCGGCTGAGCGATCGGACCGACGGCCGCACAGCGGCACGTATAGAGCAAATCCTCAGAGGCCGACATCGGCGATCGCCTGCCATTGCGGTATGTCGCGCAGGCCGGTCGGCATGCTGACAAGCTTCACGCGACCATATTCCTTCAGCGTTTCGATCGTGTGTTCACGACCATAGCCGCTCGCTTTGACGCCCCCGAAAGGCATGCCGCCGACGCCCCGAAAATAGTTGTTCATGAACACGATGCCGACATCGAGTGAGCGCGCGATCCGCCATGCCGCCACCTGATCGCGCGTGAAAATCGCGGCGGTAAGGCCGTAATCCGTGTCGTTGGCCAGCGCGATCGCGTCCCGCTCGTCGATAAACGGCAAAACGCACAGCACCGGTCCGAACACTTCCTCCCGCGCCACGCGCATGGTGTGGGTGACGCCGGTGAGCAGCGTGGGTGCGACGAAGAAGCCGTTGGCGAACGCCGGATCGCGGGGCAGCGGCGCCTCCGCCGAAATCGCCGCTCCTTCCTTCACGGCATCGGAGATATGCGCGATGACCCTGGCGCGATGATCGGCAGAGATCAGCGGTCCGACGTGCACGCCCGCCGCGGTGCCGGCGCCGACCTTCAGCCGAACGATCGCCGCGCTCAGCCGCTCGACCAGCTCGTCGTGCCGGCGCACATGAACCAGGATGCGTGAAACGGCGGTGCATGCCTCCCCCTGATTGTAGAAGGCGGCGTCGACGATCGACGGCAGCGCCGCATCGAGATCGGCGTCCTCCAGCACGATGAGGGCATTCTTGCCGCCGAGTTCCAACAGCACCGGCGTCGTGTTCGCCGCCGCCGCGCGCACGACGGCGGCACCCGTTGCCGTGGCGCCGGTGAACGATACTTTGCCGATCAGCGGGTGCGACGCCAGCGCCGCGCCCGCAGCCCCGCCGGCGCCGGGGACAATCTGGACGATGTCCGCAGGCAGCTCCTCTGCCATCAGTTCGACGATCCGCAACACGGTAAGCGGCGTCTGCTCGGGAGGTTTGATGACGATCGCGTTGCCCGCGGCAAGCGCCGGGGCAGCTTTGCCGGCGGTGTGGATGGGCGGCCAGTTGAACGGCAGGATCGCGCCGATCACGCCGTAGGGCTCGATCAGGCTGGCGCCATAGATCATGCCGCCATCGAAGAAGTCGCCCGGCAGCTTGCCCGCCAGCGCGCCAAAATACTCGAACGAGGCGATGCATGCCTCTACGTCCAGACGCGACTGCGGCAACGGCTTGCCGTTCTCGCGCGTCTCGATCCTTGCGATCTCGTCCGCATGGACGCGTAGTCGGCGGGCGACGGCCAGCAACAGTGAACCGCGCTCGCGTGCCGGCCGCCAGCGCCAATCGGCGTGGAAAGCGGCATGGGCCGCACGCACCGCGCCGTCGACCTCATGTGCACCGCCGCCCTGCACCGTTGCGATGACACGCCCGGTCGAGGGATCGGTGACGGGAAAGACGTCCGCATTCTCGCTTGATGACCAACGACCGTAATATCGTTCCAAGTCGCATCCCCATCACGTTATAGACAATTGTATAACATGCTTGACGCAAATGAATAGGTCTGTCATCTTTCCATGGAGAAAGCCGCAAAGCGCTGACGGGGAGAAGAGCATGAAGGATAGAGCGACGACGCGCGCGCTGATCACGAGCGCTTTAGGTCTGGTAGCCAGCGCAGCGTGGGCGCAGCCGATGCCGGCCGACAGCGTCAGCCCAGTTCCGCCGAGCGACACGACGCCCGCGGATGCTACGCAGGCGCCAACCACTCCTGTGGCGACATCCTCCGAGGCGCTCTCGAAGGACAGCACGGGTCCTTCGGAAGTATTGAGCGACATCGTGGTGACAGCGCGCAAGCGGACGGAGCGCCTGCAGGACGTTCCGGTGGCCGTGTCGGCAGTAAGGGGCGATGCGCTGACCACCCAGGGCGCGATCGACGTGCAGGACGTTTCGCGCGTCGCGCCGGGTCTCTTCTATCAGTCGATCGAGCCTTCCCGCCCCAATATCTACCTGCGCGGCATCGGCACGCGGTCGTTCGACGCCGGCGCCGAATCGTCCGTCGGCACCTTTGTCGACGGCGTTTATATTGGCCGCTTCGGCGGACAGATCGCCAGTCTCGTCGGCGTCGATCGGGTGGAGGTGCTCAAGGGGCCGCAGGGCGCGCTCTTCGGGCGCAACACGATCGGCGGCGCGATCAACATAGCCACGAAGAAGCCGGGCGACGATTTCGAGGCCCGCGTCACGGGCACCTACAACCGGCAGTCGCATTTCGACGCCGATGGCGGCGGCGCGACGGCGATCGTCAGCGGGCCCCTGGTCGAGGGCAAGCTCGCCGCGCTCGTCTCCGGCGGCTACAATCACGACGATGGCGACATGCTCGCGACCAACACCGGTCGCCGCTATAATGGCCAGACCAGCAAGACGGCGCGCGCGCGATTGGTATGGAAGGCCGCCGACGATATCGAGTTCGACCTGGCCGGTGACTATCTCGACACGAAGAACTCGCTCGGCTTCCGCGGAAGCGATGTCGAAGGCACGCGCTCCGCCATCCTCGTGGCGAAGCCCGGCCTGACTTCGCCGATCGATCCCGATCCCTACCGCTTCACCCAGACCTCGTTTCCTGGTTCGCATGATCGCAGCGGGGGCGTCGGACTGACTTCCACGTACAGCGGCGATACGCTCGCACTCACGTCGGTGACCGCATACCGGGCTGGACGCGAGCGCGGCGACAGCGACCTCGACGGCACGGCGCTCGACACCGTCTCCAATCCGATCGCCGAGAAGTCGCATCAGTTCAGCGAGGAATTGCGACTGAGCTCGACGTCAGGCGGAGCGTTGACCTTTGACGACAAGGTGAACTGGCTGATCGGCGCATATTATTACAGCGAACATGTCAGGCGGTCCGAAGGCCAGCTGATCGGCGCCGACAGCGTGCTCACCTTCTTCAGCGGCGGTCCGTTCAACAACGTCAGCAACGTCCGGGTCAACACGCGCAGCTTTGCGCTGTTCGGGCAGGCCGGCGTCAAGCTGACGGATACGCTGAAGATCGACGCGGGCCTTCGCTACAGCAACGACAGCAAGCATGCGGTGATCGGGGGCGTGACGGATTTCCCGCTTCCCTTCCTGGTGCCCGCGAACTTCCAGGTCACGCCGCACAAGACGTTCAGTTCGGTCGATCCCTCCGTCACCCTGTCGTACAAGCCGACGCCCGCAATCCTAGCCTATGCCAGCTACTCCAAGGGCTTCAAGAGCGGCGCCTTCCAATATGTCGCGTTCACGCCCGCACTGGCGTCGAGGATTGTCGATCCCGAGAAGCTGAACGCCTATCAGGTCGGCGCGAAGACCGAATTCTTCGACCATCATCTCCGCATCAACGGTGCGGCCTTCTACTATGATTACAAGAACATCCAGGTGCCGCGCATCGAGATCCCCGCGGGCGGGTCGGTTCCGGCCGTAACGCTGTCCAACGCCGCGCGATCGCATATCAAGGGATTCGAGGTGGAGGGCGTCGGCGTCTTCAACCGTTATTTCCGGATTGAGTATGGCTACGCTTTCCTGGACGCCAAGTTCAAGAAGTACGTCTATTCCCCGACGCTCGACTTCAGCGGAAACGCGCTTCCCCGCGCGCCGCGCAACACGCTCGACCTCGCCGGCGTCGTGACGGTGCCGGTCGGCGGCGACACCCTCGAGGTGCGCGGCGCCATGAATTATGTCAGCAGCCTCTATTTCGAACCGGACAATGCGAAGGTCGATCCCGGCACGCGCGAGCCCGCGCGCACGTTGTTCGACGCATCCGCAACCTACACGCACGGCGGCTACTCGCTTACGATCTGGGGCCGGAACCTGTCCGACAAAGGGTATCGATCCTCGGTGCTCAACATCTCCGGATCGCGGCTGGACGAAGTGTGGGCACGGCGGCGGGTAGTGGGCGTGACCCTCGCTGCCGCGTTCAGGTAATGCCGGGCGGACCACGTCGGACGCTGATCCGCAACGCCTTCGTCGTGTCGGTCGATCCGGCGATCGGCGACATCGATGGCGCGGACATCTTGATCGAGGACGGGCTGATCGCCGCCGTCGGTGTAGATATCGCTGCGGGCGACGCGGAGGTGATCGATGCGTCGGGCTGCATCGCGCTGCCCGGTTTTGTCGATGCACATCGTCATCTCTGGGAAGGGGCGATGCGCGCGGTGACGGCCGACTGGTCGATCCTCGACTTCGTCGGCAACATTCGCCTCTTCGCCGCGCAATTCTTCCGCCCCGAAGACATGTACGTGACCTCGCTGCACGGCGGGCTCGAGGCGTTGAACGCCGGCGTCACGACCGTGGCAGACTATTGCCATAATGCCCGTACCGTTGCGCATGTTCGGCAGGCAATCGCCGGAGTTCGCGACGCGGGCGTGCGGGCGGTATGGGGCTATAGCTTTACGGGTCTCGCGCCGGATGGCGCGCGCCACGCCGGGCGAGACGCGGAACTCGCCTTCGTCGAAGCTCTGGCGGACGAGGAGTTCGCCGACCCAGGTCTGTTGACGCTCGGTATCTGCCCGGAAGAGCCGCTGCACTGGGCCGGGAGCACCGACGCGGTCTGCCGGCAGGTGGCGCTGGCGCGCAAACTCGGTGCCCGAATGTTCATGCATGCCAACTCCGTTCCGAAACCCGACGGAACGTTGGTGCGCGAGGTGGCCAAGCTCGACGCGATCGGCTGCCTCGGTTCCGATCTCGCATTGGTCCACATGGGATTTACCGCGCCCGAGGAGTGGGCGCGTCTCGGCGAGCTTGGCGGCCACGTGGTGTTCACACCGGAAACCGAACTGCAGATGGGCCTCGGCTGGCCGCCCATTTCGGAAGCGTGCGCGGCAAGCGTCAATGTCGGTCTCGGCATCGACATTACGGCCAACAACAGCGCCGACATGTTCAGCCAGATGCGCATGGCGCTCCAGGTGGAGCGTGCACGGCTGATGGCGGCGGAGCCCGGACGGCAATTCCGTACCCGCGCATCGCTCGATGCGCGCGATGCGCTTCATTGGGGCACGATCGGGAGCGCCGCCGCCTGCGGGCTGGACGACCGCGTCGGATCGCTGACAGCCGGCAAGGAGGCTGACATCGTCCTGCTGCGCGCGGACGATCTCACACTCGCAGGCTGGGATCGGCGCAATCCTGCAGCGACCATCGTGCTTCAGGCGGGTGTGCACAATGTCGAGACGGTGATCGTCGCGGGGCCCATGCTGAAGCCCCCCCGCCCCCCCGTCGGCGCTGGCCCCCCCCCCCCGCCGGGCCGCGCGGAGACCCCCCCCCGAAGACCAGCGCGCGTCGCGGCCGCTGGCGGATTCGATGCGTCCGAAGAGGTCCTGTACCATCGCTTGGGCTTCGGTGCGGTCGCCGTCGCGTGACGGACGCCGGACATATCACGGCGAGGCGCGAACCGGGACGGGCGGGCATCATTGTTGCCCGCGCATCTGACCGCCAGAGGGAAGAGGTGGAGCAGCAATGACAGTCGCAGATCGGCATGGGATGCACAACGCCGTGGTCGTGACGGGGGTGTCCAGCGGTATCGGAAGGGCAATCGCCGATACGCTGGTCGAGCGCGGATATCACGTCTTCGGCAGCGTCCGGACCCGTCGCGATGCCGATCGCCTGGCTGGCGAGATCGGCCGTGCGTGTTTCACCCCGTTACTGTTCGACGTCACCGACGCCGCAGCGATTGCGGACGCCGCCGCGTTCGTGGCGGCGGCGCTCGGCGGCGGCACGCTGGCCGGATTGGTCAACAGTGCGGGCATCGCCGATGCGGGTCCGCTGCTGTACCAGACGGCGGCGGAATTCGCGCGGCACTTCGAGATCAACGTGACGGGGCCGTTCCTCGTGACGCAGGCCTTCGCGCCGTTGCTCGGCGTCGACCCTGCACGATCGGGCAGGCCTGGCCGCATCGTGATCGTCTCGTCGATTTCCGGTACGCTGGCGACGCCCTTCCTGGGTGCCTACGCCGCGTCGAAGCACGCGCTTGAGGGCTATGCTGACGCGTTACGGCGCGAGCTGATGCCGTTCGGGATCGACGTGGTTATCGTCGCGCCGGGTGCGGTCAGCACGCCGATCTGGGACAAGGCCGAGAAGAGCGATACCGCAGCCTATGCCGGTACCCGCTACGCCGCCGCCCTCGCTGGGATGCGGCAATATATGGTGGCGAACGGCCGCAGGGGGCTGCCGCCCGAGCATGTCGGCCGCGTCGTGGCCGACGCCCTGGCGGCTCGTGCGCCCAAGGCGCATCAGCCGGTGCTGAAAGGGCGTTTTGCCAACTGGAGCATGCCGCGCGTCATGCCGCGGCGCATGCTCGACCGGATCCTGGCCCGCAAGATGGGGCTGCTGCCGAAGTGATCGCCCGGCGCAGCGCCGATCCTGGTTAATCCTGTTCGCGCCAGACGACCGGAAACTGATCGGAGTCGATCGGATCGCCGTCCTTCAGCTGGTAGCTGTGGTGCGGCTGCGGCGGGGCGGAGCGATGGAAGCGGTACCGTACGTCGTCGCCGGTGTAGCGGAACGAGACTGCGCGACGGTTGAGATGCTTGGTATAGTTCGGTCCCGAACCGTGGATCAGATTGGAATGATGAACGATGACGTCGCCCGGATCGGACGTATACGTGACGATGTCGTACTTCTCCAGATTCCCCTCGATATCGGGTAGCTGGATCTGTCCTTCCTCGTCCTCGGCCTCGGGCATCAGCTCGCCAATGGAGGTCTGGCTGACGAACACGTTCGCCTTGAAGAAGGTACCCCAGCGATGCGACCCGCGCACGTAGCGCATCGCGCCCGAATCCTCGGTGACGACATCGGGGGAGACCCACATGCCGCAGACCTGCTCGCCGCTCAGGTGGTAGTAAGGCTCGTCCGTATGGAACGCGGTATATTCCCGCGTCGACGGCTCCTTCATGAGCGTCTGGTCGTCGTAGAAATTGACCTTCTTCGCGCGGAACAGGCGGCCGGCGACATAGGCCAATGGCGAGTTGATCGCGATATCGCGAATGTCGGCATTGATCGTGTTCGCGCCGATCATCGACACGAACTTGCCCCGGCCGTCCTCCGCGATCGCCTCAGCGCGGGGATCGGTGAGCACCGCGAGCCCTGCGGCCTTCAGCTCATCCGCGGTTGCGGTCGCGCTGTACGTCTGGACGTTCGGATCCTCCCACTGACCGCCGAGGGCATGATCGATGCCGCGGGCGAGCTGCTCGATCAGCGCAGGCGCCAGTAGCGCGCGCAGGCGAACGACACCGTCCTTCTCGTAGGCGAGGACCTCCTCCTCCGTAACGTCGCGCAGCAAGCCGCTCGGTAGCATCGTTCCCATCTCCTATACGAAGCGTCAATCTATGATAGACATCTGTATAAGAAACGGTGTTATTGTCAAGCTATGAGGTGCCGAAAGCGTTTGCGGCGGCGGTGAGCGAACGCACGATGCGCGCTTCGATCTGATCGTCCGTCCATTCCGCAGCAACCGCATCCGGCAGGATCGCCGTCATCTCGACCTCTGCGGCGAGAACCATGGCGCGCGTAGTGAGCTCGAGAATGAACAGGATGTCCGCGCGCTTGGCCGATGGAATGGCGCGGTGCAGCGTGAACAGGTAGCGACGCAGCACCGGCGCGAGATTACGTGCCATCGCGCGATTCCACACGTCCGTGCCGGTCTCACGGTTCAGCAATTGGGTCCATGCCGACCAGCCGGACGCATCCTCGGCACGCAACTGGAAGAAGGGATGGATCAGCGAATGGATGATCTTCTCGACCGGCGGTGAAGCGGGCGTATAGGCCTCGTCAAGCGCGTCGAGCATCTGATCGCGTGCGGCGTTGAGCTGCGCCGCGCGCAGGTCCACCACCGCATTGAACAGGTCTTCCTTTTCCGGGAAATAGTAGCAGACAAGGTTCACATTGATCGACGCTTCACGCGCAATCTCGCGCAGCGAGGCACCATGAAGGCCCTTCTTGGCGAAGAGTGCCTCGGCAGCGGCGATGATGCGACTGCGCGGCGCGACCTCATTCTCGCGAGTTCGCGCCGGCTGGCCACCCCCCTCCTCTTTCGAGATAGTCGCGGCACGACCGGATCGGGCGCTCCGCGCCGAACGCGACGACCGAACCGTCCCGGTATTTCCCGCCATTCCGCTCCGCTCCTTGAAGTTGCTTACCTCTATAGGACGGCTGGGCAATCTGTCGCAAACTTTGTTAGACACTCGCACACCGGAGATTATACAGCTATTTCAAATCGGAAATAAGCAGCGGGAGAACATACCAATGCGCCTTATCAGCTTCGAGCGGGACGGTGCCACGCGTGTCGGCGCCTGGATCGATCAGGATCGCACGATCGTCGACCTGATGGCTGCAGCCTCGGACCCGACGCCTCCCGCGCGCTTTGCGACCATGCAGGCCCTGATCGAGGCGGGCGAGCGGACGTGGGACGAGGCGCGGGGGGGGGGCGCGCGGGCGCCCCCCCCCGGGGGGGGGGCGGCAGCGGGGCGGGCGGGGGGGGGGGCCCCGCCCGCGCCCGAGCAGGCGCTGGTCGATACGGCGGCAGTCCGGCTGCTGGCGCCCCTGCCGGTGCCGGCGCAGATCCGCGACTTCCTCTGCTTCGAGCAGCATCTGCTCAACTCGTCCTCGGCCGCGATCACCATCCTGTCGAACCAAGCGGAGGATCCGGCCGCGCGGCGGCGCGAACTGGAGGCGTCTGGCGCGTGGAAAATACCTGCCATTTGGTACAGGAAACCCTATTACTACACGGCCAGCCGCTTTGCCGTTTCTCACCCCGAACAGGACATCGTCTGGCCGGCCTACTCGAACATGCTCGACTACGAGCTTGAATTCGCGGCGGTGATCGGCACCGCCGGAATCGACACCGCCAGGGAAAACGCGCTCGATCACGTCTTCGGCTACACCATCTTCAACGACTGGTCGGCGCGGGACGAGCAGGCGCTGGTCATGGAGGGAAGGCTGGGTCCCGGCAAGGGAAAGGATTTCGACGGAAGCAACGGCTTCGGCCCTTGCATCGTCACCGCCGACGAGATCGGCAATCCTTACGCGCTGACCATGACGGCGCGCGTCGACGGGGAGGAATGGTCGCGCGGGTCGACGGGCAGCATGCACCATCGTTTCGAGGACTGCATCGCCGAAGTCAGCGCGGCGCAGACGCTCCATCCCGGGGAGATTCTCTGCTCCGGCACCGTCGGCACCGGCTGCGGCGTGGAAAATCTCAAGTTCCTCAAAGGCGGAGAGACGGTCGAGCTGGAGATCGAGCGGATCGGCATCCTGCGCAATCGCGTCGTGCGCGATCGTCAGACCTGAAGCCGGACGGCGCCCGCCGCGCGCAGATCGGCGATGCTCGGGAAGCCGTCGACCGCCATCAACAGATCCGCCTCGGCCAGCATGCAGCGCAGCACATGGACAATGCCGGCCGTGCCGTCGAGCGCCAGTCCGTAAGCGTAGGGCCGTCCTACACCGACCGCGGTCGCACCGAGCGCCAGAGCCTTCGCGATGTCGGTGCCGGACCGCACGCCCGAGTCGAACAGCACCGGCGTTCTGCCGCTCGCCGCGACGACCGCAGGCAGCAGGTCGATAGCAGCCATCCCGCCATTGGCCTGCCGCCCGCCATGGTTCGAGCAGTAGATCGCGTCCGCGCCCTCGTCGATCGCGCGGCGCGCGTCATCGGGATGGCAGATGCCCTTCAGAATGATCGGCAGCTTGGTCAGCGAACGCAGCCAGGGCATGTCGGCCCAGGTCAGCACCTTGCCGAAGACTTTCGTCCACAAGGTGACCGCGGCCGCCAGATCGGACTCGGGTGGCCTCGCCAGCATCGCGCGAAAGCGCGGATCGGAAAAGTAATTGGCGAGAGCTGCGCCGCGCAGTTGCGGGAAGTTGGCGTCGTTCAGGTCGCGCGGGCGCCAGCCGGTCGTCCAGGTGTCGAGCGTCACGACGATAGCCTTGTAACCGGCCTTCTCCGCGCGCGTGACGAGGCTCGCGGCGAGGTCGCGGTCCCTGGGCGTGTAAAGTTGGAAGAAGCCAACCCCGTCACCGAGCGCGTCGGCAACTGTCTCCAACGGATCGTTCGACAGCGTCGAGGCCATGACCGGCACCTGCGCGATAGCGGCGGCGCGTGCCGCCGCAAGGTCGCCATGCCCGTCCTGCGCGCAGATGCCGATGACGCCGATCGGCGCCATGAACAGCGGCGACCGCAGCTTCAGCCCGAAGAGGTCGATCGAGAGGTCGCGACGCGACGTATCGATCATCATCCGCGGTAAGATGCCCCAGCGGCCGAACGCCGCCACATTCTGGCGCTGGGTGTACTCGTCGCCGCAGCCTCCTTGAACGTAGCGGAGCACCGACGGCGGCATCGCCGCTGTCGCACGGTCCTCCAGCGCGGGCGTGTCGACCGGCAGCCTGGGCATGACTCCGCGCAGTCCTGCCAAGTAGATTTCCGCCTGATAATCTCCGAACTGCGCTGCCGCGTCCGCGCCGGATTGCGGCGGTTCCGCGCGCGCATCGGCGGGCGAGTTCAATGCGCGTGGCATGCCGGCGCCGACTGCTTCGCATAGCGGCCGGGATTATGCCGCTTGTCGAGGATCGCCATGCGCCCGAACAGCGCCGGCACGTCGCGCGGCGAGGCGTCCTGCGTCAGCTCGCGATAGATCGTGTCGACCGTGATCGCGATCCGCTCGGGATCTTCCCACGCCCCGAATTCCGCAAGGGCGATGTCCTGCGCGATGTCCCACGACGTCATACCCGCCGCGTGACGCTTGCGCGTCTCGGCCTCGATATAGGCGAGATAGTCCCGCATCGCGCGTGCTCCAGTCTTATCGGTAACGGGGCCGTGCCCCGGAACGATGCTTTCAACGTCCATCGCCAGAATACGATCGCACGCGGCGATCCAGTTGCGCACGGGGCCGGCCCACATCACCGGCGTGCCATCGATGAAGAGGATATCGCCGGTGTAGACGACCTTGTCCGCCGGCACATGAACGATCACGTCGCCGGCGGTATGGGCCGGCCCGACCTCGATCAGATGGACATCCTTGTCGCCCACCTTGATCCGCTTCTCTCCGGTGAACGTCTGGTCCGGAAGACGCATGGTGACGCCGTCAAAATCGAAGGGACCGAAGATCGCCTCCAGATAGGTGCCGAGCTCGCCAAGCGTCCCGGTCTGCTTCATGATCGCAGCGATATGCTCCGGCGCATCCTCGAACTGCATTTCGTGGACGCTCGCTTCGGAGGCGATGATCGAGGCATTGGTCACGAGCCGGTTGCCGTACGTGTGATCGCCATTCGCATGCGTGTTGACGAGCGTGCCGATCTGGTTTCCGACGATGCCTGCCACGTCCGGCATGGCGGCCAGCATCTCCGCGGTCAGCCGCTCGTCGAATAGCGTGTCGACCAGCAATGCCTGATCGCCGTCCACCACCAGCCCCGCATTGCTGTAGCCCCATGTTCCCGATGGCTGGAGATAGGCGAACTGACCGTTGCCGAGCTGATGCCAACCCTTCTCGAACGACCTTCCCGACATCCCAGCCTCCCATCCTTGCTTCGCATGACCATAGGAGGTTTGAGGTTATTGTACAATCGTACATCATAACCTAATCGAACGTTTAATTGTGGTTTGGTCGTGAGTGCTGGATGGTGCTCGCCCTAGTGAGTGTGATCGGTACAGATAGCGCCTGCAGCTCCGCTGGAACCTACCAAGGCTCTGATGGTGCAATGCTCACCGTCAGCTGGAAGGAAGCGCGATGGCCAGGTACTCCGCGGGAGCGCTACAACGACTGAGGCAGTCCTACGGCCGAAAGCTTCCGGCACACGGATGGAATTCCGGTCCGTGTCGGACCAGCGAAGCCATGCCTCCTGAACGACGTCCTCCGCATCGGCCATCGAGCCGAGCATGCGATAGGATACGCGCAGCAGCTGGGACCGCGACACATCGAATGCGGCCGCGCCGTCGCTCACTGCTTCCAGCCGAGTTCGGGTGCGAACAGGTCGAAGCCCACCGCCAGCCTGTTCCAGCCGTTGATGACGATGATCGCCATGGTGAGATTGACCTGCTCCTCCCTGCTGAACTGCGTCGCCAAGCGATCATACACAGCTTGCGGCGCGCGCTTGTCGGCAACCAGCGTCATCTGCTCGGTCCAGGCGAGCGCCGCCCGCTCGCGCTCCGTGTAACAGGGCGCCTCCAGCCACGCGGCGAGGAGGGCGATCCGCTGCTCGGTCTCGCCTGCCTGCCGTGCCTCGTAAGTGTGCATGTTGAGGCAGTTGACACACCCGTTGATCTGCGATGCACGGATCTTCACAAGCTCGAGCAAGGGCTTCTCAAGCCCGCTTGCGGCAACCTGGTTCGAGAAACCCATCCACGCCTTCAGCGTGTCAGGCGCAGCGGCATAGAGGTTGATGCGTCCGGTCATGTACAGTCCTTCCATGAGGTTTCCCGGACATGACGAGACAGCACGCAGCGGTGTGACATCGCATACGAATTTATTTCGAAGAGGCCCCTTCTCCGCGGAAAAATATGACTCAGCATGGCTGCTGCATGGGAAGCCATCCGGCGGGCCGGCGAGGAGGCTGGACGCGGCTCGCCTGCATTCGCCCGAGCGACCGCTCTGCCGCCATTTTCCCTAACTGATCGCAGGAAGTCGGGAAAAGTATCGCTTGAGCGCCGCCACGGCGACCCTGACCTTGGCGGCATCGCCGTCGGGCTTGGGCGTGACCAGAGTAATCGGCGCGGACGGCAGCCGCGCATTGGGCAGCACGCGGACGAGAGCCCCGCGCTCGAGCGCGGGACGAGCATCCGGATAGAAGAGCGGGGCCAATCCGAGGCCCTCCTCGCACAGTTGCAGGAGCGTGATCTGGGTCGTCGTGCTGATGCGCACCGGTACATGCTGGACGTGCCGTACGCCGCGGTCGTCGATCAGGTCCAAGGCGAGCGACTCCGCATTCCCCTCCGCCGCCCCGTAGCCGGTCGCGGCGCCCGGGCCGGCGACGCTCATCGCGAGCCAGTGATGCTCCGGAAGATCGGCCGGAGTTCCGGGAGACCCGCGTCGTTCGAGATAGGCCGGAGCGGCGCAGAGGATGCGGTCGAAGTCGCAGAGCTTGAGCCCGATCCAGTTCGTATCCGGCAGGTTGCCGACGCGCAGGGCGAGGTCGATGCGGGCCTCGACCAGGTCGATCAGCCGGTCGTCGACGACCAGCCGCAGCCGCAGGCCCGGCCACTCCGCGAGAGCGGGGGCGAGGGCACGCGAAACATGCGCCGCGAACCCGATGGGTGCGGCCATGCGGAGCTCGCCGACAGGTGCGTCCCGCGCCTGCTCGAGCGACGCGACGGCCGCCTCTCCCGCCTCCACCAGGCGCAGGCAGTGCGGCAGGCAGCGCTCGCCTGTCTCGGTCAGCGAGAGGCTTCGTGTCGACCGGCGGAACAGGACCACGCCGGTGCGCGCCTCGAGCGCACGGATGGTCTGACTCACGGCCGAGGGGCTCATGCCGAGCCGTTTGGCGGCGGCGCTCATCGAGCCGGTCGACGCCGTCGCGGCGAAAACCGCATATTGCCGAAGGTCGTCCACTTTGAAGCTCCGCTACAAGGAGATGGTCGATGCGACGGGCTAATCGACCGACAATGAAGCCGCTATTGTCATGGCGTCAAGTCGAGGCCGAACCATTCCTTGGAGAAGGATACTTCCGGATCTCGGCGGAGCGGCATCGCGCATGCAGCACCGGCGCACGCGGCCGCGTCGCTCGTCAACGAGAATCGAGAAGGAACCCCATGCGCATCAGGAGACTGGGCTGGTCCGGCATCGAGATCGAGCGGGCCGGCGACACGCTGCTGATCGACTATATCCTCGATACGTCCGGGCTGCCGGTGCGCGACGACCGCCAGCTGTTCCCGCGCGCCGCGGAGCCGTCCCGCGCGGTGGCGGGCCTGCTCACGCATCTTCACGCCGACCATGCCGATCCCGTCGCACTCGCCGCCGCGCTGCTTGCCCGCGCGCCGGTGTTCCGTCCCGTACCGACGCGCGGCTCCGGCCCCGACCTGGAACTCACCGCGCATGCGGAGCAGGCGTTCGGCACCGTGCCGCTCGACGTCCATGTCGTCGACGCCTGGACGAGCCACAGGGCCGGACCGTTTCAGCTGCACGCCGTTCCCGCAGTGGACGGGTTCGGCGATCCGCAGGTCAGCTGGATCGTGGAAGCGGACGGCCAGCGGATCATCCACGCCGGCGATACGCTGTTCCACGGCTACTGGTGGAAGATCGCGCGCGCATATGGTCCGTTCGACCAGGCATTTCTCCCGATCAACGGCGCCTTCGTCGACCTGCCCTTCCTTCAACCGCCTCGCGAGCAGGAGGCGGTGATGACGCCGGAAGAAGCGGCCAAGGCGGCGAGGATGCTCGGCGCCCGCGCGGTCACGCCGATTCACTATGGCGCGCTGCATCGTCCGCCCGAATATATCGAGACCGACGATCCGGTCGGCCGGCTGCGTACGGCGGCGACAACGACGGGTGTCGGGGTGGAGATATGCGAGCCGGGGGAGTGGCTCGACATCGGTTAGGCGATCCGCGCGGAAGGTCCGATCACTGCCGGTCGTAGACGTATCGATCTTCGGTGACTTTGCCCGAGGGATCGGCGGCGCTGAACAGATAGCGAAAAGTGAGCTCCTTGCCGTCTTCCGAGACATCCGCCTGCAGTCGCGCGATGGTCTCCCCTTTCCGCCGCGCGGTCCAGAGCACCCGGCGGTCGCCGCTTCTCACCACCAGGAAGGCATCCAGGTCCGCCCGGTCCTGCGGCGTAAACTGACCGTAAACGTAGGTGAGACGGGAGACCTGCTTCTCGCCGGGCGCCGAAACCATCTCCAGCGTTTCCGTTATCGTGCCGCCATTCGGAGCAGGCGAGATGACGATCTCCTTGTTCTTCACGCCCGGATCGTGGGCGATCGTCGATTTCGCCCTGTCGATCCGCCAGCTCCCGATGAACGGATCGTCCGCCGCAATGGCTGCGACCGGCAGCAGCAACGCCACGGCAAGTGCGATGATCCGGCGAACCAACATCCTCACGCGTGCTTCCTCCCGATGCGAGTTCAGGTGCCGGGCCCCGGATCATAGGCAGGATGCATTCGAGGAGCAATGCGGCGAGGCCGCGGTCGCGCGCTCGATCCTCACGGGCAGCACCCGCATCTCCCGACCGCGCCGGCGCCGGCTGGTTTCAAATGATACCATCCGGCGGTAAGGGGCCGCCCATGGCCGCCGACTCGCTCACCCGCCCGCCGCACGCTGCCGAGGACTGGACGATCCCGCAGGCGTGGGATCGCTACACGGCGGAGGAGCATGCCACCTGGGACACGCTGTTCGCGCGGCAGGCGGCGATGCTGCCGGGCCGGGCTGCGCCGGAATTCCTGGCCGGACTCGACATGCTGCACCTGTCGCGCCCCGGCATCCCCAATTTCGAGGAACTGTCGGAGAAGCTCGGCCGCACCACCGGCTGGAGCGTGGTGGCGGTGCCGGGGCTGGTGCCGGACGACGTCTTCTTCGACCATCTCGCCAACCGCCGGTTCGTGGCCGGCAACTTCATCCGCCGCCCCGATCAGCTCGACTACCTGCAGGAGCCGGATGTCTTCCACGACGTGTTCGGCCACGTGCCGATGCTCGCCCATCCGGTGTTCGCCGACTACATGCAGGCCTATGGTCGGGGCGGGCTGCGCGCCATGCAGTTCGATGCGATCGACAAGCTGGCGCGGCTCTACTGGTACACGGTCGAGTTCGGGCTGATCCGCAACGGTGATGCCCTGAACATCTACGGCGCGGGCATCGTCTCCTCGCGCGGCGAGAGCCTGTTCGCGCTCGACGATCCCTCGCCCAACCGCATCGCGTTCGACATGGAGCGGGTGATGCGGACCAGGTACCGGATCGACGATTACCAGCAGGCCTATTTCGTGATCGACAGCTTCGACCAGCTGCTGCGCGCGACGCTGGATACCGACTTCGCGCCGCTCTACGCCCGGTTGGCCGAGCAGGCGGACCTGGCGGTAGCGGACATCCTGCCCGAAGATCGGGTGATCACGCGCGGCACGCAGGACTATGCGCTGAGCAGAGTCTAGCCTGCTCCCGCTCCCACAGGCGGAGCGAAGGCTTTTTCACGATCCTCCGCCCAACCCCCGTTGACACGTTAACCTGCGCTACACATATGCGCGCTGGCACTCATGGCTTGTGAGTGCCAGACAGTTTCAAGCGCTTTTCGGAACGGGTGCGGCCCTGCCGTACACCGTCCTTATTGCAGGAAAGGGACAAACATATGGGTTTCCGACCGCTGCACGATCGCGTGCTGGTTCGCCGCGTGGAGGCCGAGGAGAAGACGGCCGGCGGCATCATCATCCCCGACACCGCCAAGGAGAAGCCGCAGGAAGGCGAAGTCGTCGCCGTCGGCGGCGGCGCGCGGGCCGAGAACGGCACCATCACCCCGCTGGACGTGAAGGCGGGCGACCGCATCCTGTTCGGCAAGTGGTCCGGCACCGAGGTGAAGCTCGACGGCGAGGACCTGCTGATCATGAAGGAAAGCGACATCCTGGGGATCGTCGGCTGACTTCAACCCCTCACCCCCGTTCGTCCTGAGCGAAGTCGAGGGACGCTGCCGGACGGGTGAGGAAATGTGCTTCGACTTCGCTCAGCACGAGCGGGGTCTTCCGAGACAGAAAGAAGGAACAACGAACATGGCAGCGAAAGACGTCAAGTTTTCGCGTGACGCCCGTGAGCGCATCCTGCGCGGCGTCGACATCCTCGCCGACGCGGTGAAGGTCACGCTGGGGCCGAAGGGCCGCAACGTCGTGATCGACAAGTCGTTCGGCGCGCCCCGCATCACCAAGGACGGCGTCACCGTCGCCAAGGAGATCGAGCTCAAGGACAAGTTCGAGAATATGGGCGCGCAGATGCTGCGCGAGGTCGCGTCGAAGACGAACGACATCGCCGGCGACGGCACCACCACCGCGACCGTGCTCGCCCAGGCGATCGTCCGCGAGGGCATGAAGTCGGTCGCGGCCGGCATGAACCCGATGGACCTGAAGCGCGGCATCGATCTCGCCGTCACCAAGGTGGTCGAGGACATCAAGTCGCGTTCGAAGCCGGTCGCCGGCTCGAACGAGGTCGCCCAGGTCGGCATCATCTCCGCCAACGGTGACGAGGTCGTCGGCCAGAAGATCGCGGAAGCGATGGACAAGGTCGGCAAGGAAGGCGTGATCACCGTCGAGGAGGCCAAGGGCCTCGAGTTCGAGCTCGACGTGGTCGAGGGCA
>CAXTUG010000004.1:27422-35233 GCA_964247375.1 uncultured Sphingomonadaceae bacterium | reverse complement strand
CGCGGCCTTGATCAAGTGGTCGCGATCCCGTAGGGGCACGTCCCATTGCACGGCTTTGTTGCGGGGCAGCGCCGTCGGTTTCTCGAAGCTTTGGAGATACCGGCCGCGGCGCACCTCCATCGCGATCGGCAGCTGGTACCCGTTGGTGCCTTTACTATACTCACCCGGCTTCGGACCTTCCCCGAGGGCGTTCTCCGCACCGGTCGCCCGCGCCTTTTCGGGGAAGACGTCGATCAGCTTGACCACGAAGTCGCTGTCGGTACCGGACGTGGAGGCGAACAGCTTTGCCGACACCTCGCCCGCAACGGTGAGGTCCTCCCTCAGCGGCTCGCTGGTAAAGGTCAGAACGTCCGGCCGGTGGTCGACGAAGCGCTGATCGGCCGATTCCCAGTCCGGCCAGTCGCCGCCTGGATAGGTCGGTGAGATCGGGCGCTGGCGATAGGGTACGGGATTGGCCGGGTCGCTGACATATTCGCGGTAAGCCGCTTCCGAGGCGGCGGGTGGGGTAAAGCGGATGCTGCCGTCGGCGTGCAGGTACAGGTTGGTCGGTTCCGACGCTGGCGGCCATGCCTTGTACGTCCGCCAGACGTTGGAGCCTGTCTCGAAGATCCTGGCGGCATAATCGGGCTTCTGGCCGCGCCCGTGCAGCCAATAGGCGAAGAACGGCGCCTCGATCTCGCGTCGGAAGCTCTGCCCGGTATCCTCGCCCAGGCTCAACGGGCCGAGTTTGGACGCTTCGCCGTGCCAGGCGCCGTGGCTCCACGGACCGGCCACGATCAGGTTGACGCGTTGCGGGTCAGACATCGCAGAGCGCTTGTAGATCTGCCACGGCCCCCAGGGATCTTCCTGGTCCCAGAAGCCGGCGACGTTGAGGCTGGGTACGGTTGTCCGGTCGATCGCCTCGTACCATGCCTGAGACTTCCGGAATTCGTCGTAGTGCGGATGAGCGATAGCATCGTTCCAGCTCGCAATCTTGCCGCGCAGGTACTTGTCGTTGAAGGCCGACAGCGGACCCGCCGCCAGATACCAGTCATACGTATCGTATCGGTCGAAGCCGAAGCTGGTGTTGGCGGTCTTCTCCCCCTCTGTCAGCACACCATATTCGAACGCGTAGGAGAGCCGGAGCGCGCCGTAGCGGTAGAAGTCGTCGTTCAACCACTGATTGGCCGGCGACGCCTGCTCGCTGACCGCCTTCAGCGCGGGATGGGGGTCGAGCAAAGTGGCGGCCGAGGTGTAGCCGCCGTAGGATACGCCATAGATGCCGACCCGCCCGTTATTGTTGGGAATGTTCTTGACGAGCCAGTCGATCGTGTCCCACCCGTCGCGGGTCTCGATGGTGCCCTTGCCAGGTGTCACCTTGGCATCCTCCGTGATGCTGAAGGTGCCTTCCGATCTGAAGCGGCCGCGGATGTTCTGGAAGACCAGGATGTAGCCGTCCGCCGCCAACGCGGTCCGCGCAGGCGGCACCGTGGCCGGCGACTTGTCGGGGATGCCGTACGGCGTGCGGGTGAGCAGGATTGGCAGCGGCCCGGTGGCATTCGTCGGCGTGAGGATCACCGTCTGCAACTTCACGCCGTCGCGCATCGGCACCATGACCTCTCGGAAGGTATAGGGCGCGCCAATCTCGCTCTCGGTCGCGGCAGGAGCATCTGGCGGGGCAGCCGCAACGTTGTGAACAGCGAAACACGTGGTCAAAGCTGCGACTATGCCGAGCATGCGCATTCGCTCTCTCCCCCTGAGCAACCACCAGCTTCTCAAGCGGTGGAGGGGATGAATGCCGCACATCAGCCGGCGAGGAAAGGGCGTCCACTTGGTCAGGCTCACCGACGATGAGGGCAAGGCGCTGATTGCCGCCAGCTTGCATCCCTGTGAGAGGCTAGTCGTTCTTGATCTCTCTCATCTGCCGCTCCGTCTCAACCGCAACATGCCGAAGCTGATCGGACGGGGTGTCTAATTCTGTCTGGATCGACAGCCATGCTACGGTACGGCTGAAGTCGTCGAGGATCGGTATGACCACCCATTTCAGCCAGAACGTGTCACCGTTCTTGCGATAGTTGAGGATTTCTCCGTCGAAGGTACGGCCTGACATGAGATCGCCGCGCATTCGATCGAGTTCGGCGCGGGATGTCTCGGGCCCCTGCAACAGTCTCGGCGTTTCACCGATCACTTCGTGACGCGCATAGCCCGTCATTCGTTCGAAAACGCCGTTTACGTAGGTGATCGTCGGCCCAGGCTGTTCAAGGCCGACGGCCGTGATTACGACGGCTTGATCGAGTGCTTCGAGGAGACGACCGAAAGGCTCCGCTTCGAAGGTCGCCCTCTCCCCGAGCGCAGCGTCGACAAAGGGCATATTAGGAGACACAGTCCGCGGCTAATGCAGAATGCTTTGCGACACAATCAACAATGGTGGCATTTTCGGGAGTGTTTGGCTCGGCTCGACCGTCAACCGCCCAATTCGTCTGCATCAGGTTAAGCAGTTTCATGGTGGTAACGGGGGCGTTCAAGATCGAAGGCGCCGTCGGATTGGACATCGCTGATGTCCACGAGCGCAGCCCATCGGAAAAGAAGCACTCCGATGCTCGTCGTTTAGGTAATGACTAGTTGAGGAGCGTCTTCAGACAAGAACTGGGACCGATCGGAGGAGCGGCTATTTGGAGTGAAGCCTATGGAGCTGAATTGGCTGGAAGATTTTGTTGCCCTCACGCGTCATGGTAATTTCTCGCGCGCCGCGTCGGCGCGCAATGTCACCCAGCCGGCATTCAGCCGACGAATTCGCGCTCTTGAAGAATGGCTCGGCGCCGAATTGGTCGACCGGAGGACCCATCAGATCGTCCTTACGCCTGCGGGCAAGCGTTTCGAGGCTATCGCGGCAACGATCTTGCGAGAGATCGAGCACGGCCGCCGCGAGGTGCAGGAGATTGCCGGGACGTCGGCATCCACGATCAAGGTTCTGGTGACGCATGCGCTGGCCTTGAGCTTCTTTCCACAATGGCTGGCCGTGTTGCAGTCCAAGAGCGAAGAAGCGCTGCTCATCCAGATGACGGTCGATAATTTGGGGGCATCCGAGAAAACGATGCTCAGCGGACAAGCGCATTTTTGCTTGTGCCACCATCACCTTGCGGCGCCCGCCGCACTGGACGGCGCGGGTTTCCAGTTCGTATCGCTCGGCACCGACACGCTTGTCGCCGTGAGCGCCCCGGATGCAGGCGGCCAACGTCCGCTTCATACGCCCGAGGCCGATGACGATCGCGCGGTGGACTTGCTTGCTTACGACGCGAAGTCGGGCATGGCGCGGATCGTGTCCGCCATGATCGAGCGGAACGCCCTAGCGGCGGTCTTTCGTCCCGTGTTCACCTCGCACACGCTTGTCCTTGCGCGGATGGCGAGAGATGGGAAGGGCCTGGCCTGGCTTCCGCTCAGCATTGTCGGCGACGACCTCGAGCAAGGCGCACTGGTGCGGGTCGGCGGCACGCGCTGGGATATCTCCGTCGACATACGCCTCTATCGGCCTCGCGCGCGCCAGTCCGACTCAGCGGAAGCGCTCTGGAAGCTGGCGGCGCATTGACGGAACCCGGCGACGATCTGCGACGGCACACATCCGCCGGCGATGCCTGATGGTTCGTGCGCTGGCCGGCATGAAATCATCAGCAACGGGCATTGGCTCGTAGCGCTTTCTGCTCGCTAAGCTCGCGACGATCTTTGGATATCGGTATATCTGCCTTGTCGCTCGCTCATACCTTGCCTGCGCCGGTCGAGGCCGTGGTTTTCGACCTGCTTACCGCCTTGCTGGACTCCTGGTCAGTGTGGAACAATGCCGCGGGATCGGAAGCCGGCATGCGCTGGCGGCGCAACTATCTTAAGCTGACATATGGATGCGGAGCATATCGGCCATATGAGGATCTGGTCCGCGAAGCGGCGATCGAAGCGGGGATCTGCGCTTCGGCGGCAGAGGCCCTGACCGATCGATGGGATACGCTTCGTCCCTGGACGGAGGCGCCGCGTCTGCTGCGCGATCTGAGCGCGAACGGTATTCCGCTTGCGGTGGTGACGAATTGTTCGAGCATTCTCGGACGACGGGCGGCTGAGCGGGTGGGCGTGCCGTTCGAGGCTGTCATAACCTCCGAGGAGACGGGCTATTACAAGCCGCGGCCCGAGTGCTACAGCGCTGCACTCGACCGGCTTGGCACCGATCCGGCGCGGACGCTTTTCGTCGCGGGATCGCCGGCCGACATTCCCGGGGCGACCGGCGTCGGGATGCCGGTGTTCTGGCATAACCGGGTGGGTCTGCCGTTTCTCGCCGATAATGCTCGCCCACTCCTCATTGCGGATACGCTGGATCCGCTTGCAGAACTGGTGCGATGAAAGCGGCGGGGCTTTTCGGCGAAGCGAACACGCCCCGCCTGATCCTTGATACGGATCGCCTGGCGCTCAACGCTGCCCGCATGCGCGCGCGTTGCGAGGCCTTGGGCGTGACGCTGCGCCCGCACGTGAAGACTTCCAAATCGATCGATGTCGCGCTGGTGGCGTCGGGAGGCGCGCCCGGGCCGATCACCGTTTCGACCCTTGCCGAAGCGCAGCATTTCGCGGCCGCGGGCTGGCGCGATATCTTCTACGCCACCGCGATGGTGCCGGCGAAGCTCGCCCGCGCCGACCGCATCCAGCGTGAGACCGGCGCGCGGTTGCTGATCGTAACCGACGATGCGGAGGCCGTCGTCGAGATTGGTCGTGAAGCCGATCTGCTCGGCGCGAGCTTCGAAGTCTTGATAGAGGTCGACTGCGGCGAGCATCGGAGCGGTGTCGCGCCGGCGTCCGAGCATCTTGTCGCGATTGCAGATGCGGTCCGGAATTGCGCGCCCCATCTGAAGCTGGCGGGCGTGATGACGCATGCGGGTCATTCCTATGCATTGAACGATGAGGACGACATTCGCGCGCTGGCCGAGGTCGAGCGGCGTTCGGCGGTCGACTCTGCCGAGATGCTTCGCACCCATGGTCATGATTGCCCGATCGTCAGCGTGGGATCGACGCCGACGGCATTGTTCGCAGAGCATCTGGCGGGCGTCACGGAGGTTCGCGCCGGAATATACCTCTTCTGGGATCTCGCGCAGCTTTCCCGTCAGATGTGCACTCCGGAAGATATCGCAATCTCCGTCCTCGCCACGGTGATTGGCCATCAGCACCAGGGTCCGAGCCTGGTGATCGACGCCGGTGCGCTCGCTTTGTCCAAGGACATCGGCGCGCATCGGTTCATGCCCGACGCGGGATATGGTTGGGTTTGCGACGCCGTTACGTTTCAGCGACTGGACGCCCTTAGCGTGGACACCGTCCACCAGGAGCATGGCAGCATTCGCGTGCCCGACGGAAGCTGGTTCGAGCGCCTGCCGGTCGGCAGCCTTGTCCGCATCATCCCGAACCACGCTTGCCTGACCTGTGCGGCCTACCCCTGCTACGACGTGTTGAGCGCCGGCAAGCCCGGCGGGCATTGGCCGCGCGTCAACGGATGGTGATCGTCCCGGAGACACTATGAACCCCAAGCGCATCACCGAAATACGCTGCGCCAGCGCGCCCCCGCCGGGCGGGCATTACGCTCAGGCGATCCTGCACGGCAACACGCTCTACGTGTCAGGGCAACTCGGCGTGACGAAGGAAGCGGCAGATCCTGGCGCCGTTTCCATCTCCGATCAGGTGCATTTCGCGCTCGGCAATATAGCCGCGCTTGGCCGCGTGGTCGGCGCGCGCATCGACGATGTCATTCGATGCACGGTCTATGTCACCGATGTTTCCCATTGGCCCGAAGTGAACCGCGCCTATTCGGCGTTCTTCGGAGCGCATCGCCCGGCTCGTTCGATCGTCCCGTCGGGCCCGCTCCATTTCGGTGCGCTCGTCGAGATCGAAGCGGTTGTCGCGGTCGCGGCCTGAATCGGACCGAGCGGAAGCGGGCCGGAGCCGCAATCGGCTCGCTGGCGTCGCCCTCCTGAATCAGCAGCGCGTGCAGCAGGTCAACCGGAATGCTCAATTCCGGCGATATCACCGCCCAATGCACGGTCGCAATCGGATCAGGGAGGTTTTGGCGTGATTGTCAGTATCGGCGATCTCAGGTTTCCGACTGACATGATTATCGGTGGCCGGCATGTTCCGGCTCGGAGCGGTCGGCGAATGTCCAATGTCGGTCCGCGCGACGGACGGAGTCTCGGCGAGGTCGCGCGCGGCGACGCGGAGGACGTCGATGCCGCGGTGCGGTGCGCGCGGGAGGCTTTCGAGGATCGGCGCTGGCGAGGTCTTCCGGCCAAGACCCGCAAGATCGCGCTCCACCGGTTCGCCGACGCGATCGAGCAGCAGGCGGAGGAACTCGCACTGCTCGAATGCCTCGACACCGGCAAGCCGATCTCGGACGCCCGCAATGTCGATATCCCGCTCGCGATCGGCACGGCCCGTTATTATGCCGAGGCGCTCGACAAGGTCTACGGTGAGGTCGGTCCGCATAATCCCGGGCGACTGTCATATGCGGTTCACGAGCCGCTCGGCGTCATCGGCGCGATCGTTCCGTGGAACTTCCCGCTTCACATGGCGATGTGGAAGGTCGCGCCAGCGCTCGCCATGGGCAATTCGGTGGTTCTGAAGCCGGCCGAACAGTCTCCGATGACGGCCATCAGGCTCGGTGAGATCGCGCTTGAGGCGGGTCTGCCGGAAGGCGTGCTCAACGTCGTCACCGGCAAGGGCGTCGAGGCGGGACAGGCGCTCGCTCGTCATGCCGACGTCGATATGATCGCCTTCACCGGGTCGCCCGATGTCGGCCGCCTGCTCATGCGATATTCGGCGGAAAGCAACCTGAAACGCGTGTCGCTCGAACTCGGCGGCAAGTCCCCTCAGGTCGTTTTCGCCGACGCAGCGGATCTCGATGCCGCGGCCATGGCCGCCGCTTGGGGCGTGTTCTACAATCAGGGCCAGGTGTGCACGGCGGCATCCCGCCTCCTTGTCCAGGAGAGCATCCGCAAGGACTTTACGGAGCGGGTCGTCGCGATCGCCCGGACGATCCGGCCGGGAGACCCGCTCGATACCGAGACCCGCTTTGGCGCGATGGTGAGCGAGGCCCAGATGTCGACCGCTCTGCGCTATATGGACGTTGCGCAGAACGAAGGAGCGGACGTTCTTCTCGACGGCGGGCGCGTGCTTCAGGAGACGGGAGGGTTTTACGTAAGCCCGGCCATTTTTGCCGTATCGCCGGGCGCCACGCTTGCCCGCGAAGAGGTTTTCGGGCCCGTTCTGGGAGTCCTCGGCTTCAAGGACGAGGCGGAAGCCTACCGAATCGCCAACGATACGGTTTACGGCCTGGCGGCCGGGGTCTGGACCGGGGATGTCGCCAAGGCGCACCGCGCGGGCGAGATGATGCGTGCGGGCGTGGTGTGGATCAACGGCTGGGACGCCTGCTACATCACGATGCCCTTCGGCGGCTTCAAGCAATCGGGGTTCGGTCGCGACCGAAGCCTCCACGCTCTGGAAAAATACGCCGATCTGAAGTCGGTCACCATCAGCTTCGAAAGCAGGATATGAGCGGCTTTTCTGCGCCTCTGGCGGAGTGCACGGCCTTTCTCGCGGCACATCCCGACATCGAATTTTTCGAAATGTTCTTCACCTCGCTCAGCGGGGTGCCGCGCGGCAAGCGCCTGCGGCGATCGGAGGTCAAGAAGCTCTATACGGGTTCGGCTTACCTGCCGGGATCGATCGTCGCGGTCGACATTCTCGGCGCCGACTGTCCTGAAACGGGCCTCGTCTGGGAAACCGGTGATGCCGACCGCATCGCGCGCGCGGTGCCC
>CAXTUG010000004.1:0-27412 GCA_964247375.1 uncultured Sphingomonadaceae bacterium | reverse complement strand
GGCTTCGTTCCGGGGCCGGGGTGGGGCGCGGATGCCGCGCAGGTGATGTGCTCGTTGCACGATCTCTCGGGCGACGTGACCCCGTTCGATCCGCGCGCCGTGCTCCGGCGGGTGCTCGACCGCTTCGCTTCCGACGGCCTGACGCCGATGGTGGCGTGCGAGCTGGAATTCTACCTCGTCGAGCGCCGCAGGGCTGAAGTCTCGCTGCGCCGTTCGCCCTTCACCCGACAGCGGCCCAGCGCGAACGAGGCGCACGGCCTGCCCGAGACGGAGGACGCCGCCGATTTCCTCCGCGCGCTCTGGAAAGCGGCGGACGCGCAGGGCGTGCCCGTCGAGGGCGCCAGCTCGGAATCCTCTCCCGGCCAGCTCGAGCTGACGCTCCATCACAAGGCCGATGCGCTGGCGGCGGCCGATGATGCGGTGCTGTTCAAGCGGATGGCCAAGGGCGTCGCCCGTCCGCTCGGCTGCGAGGCGACCTTCATGGCCAAGCCGTTCGCCGATACCGCCGGCTCCGGCATGCACCTGCACATGTCGATGCTGGATGGGGAGGGTGGGAACATCTTCGCGTCCGAGGCCATCGAAGGGACGGAGCAATTGCGTCCCGCGATCGGCGGCATGGCAAGGACCATGGCCGACGCGATGGCGGTGCTCGCACCGAACGCCAACAGCTATCGCCGCTATGTTGCGCGCAGCTACGCGCCCGTCGCACCGACCTGGGGAGTCAACAACCGCACCGTGGCACTTCGCGTACCGGCGGGCTCGTCGGCATCGCGTCGGGTCGAGCATCGTGTCGCGGGGGCGGACGCCAATCCCTATCTGGCGCTCGCCGTGGTGCTTGCGGGCGCGCATTACGGGTTAACGCACAAGATCGACCCCGGCGCCATGACGCACGGCGATGGCTATTCCGCTCCAGTCGCGGGCGGGGAGCCGCTGCCGATCGACTGGCTCAAGGCGATCGATCGTTTCCAGGCGTCGAGCATTATGCGCGATTACCTGGGGGACGCTTTCGTCGATCTCTACGCCACGGTGAAGCGCACGGAACAGGCCCGATTCAACATGGTCGTGACGTCGCTCGACCATCATTGGTATCTGCAAAATGCCTGAAGCCGGCGATCAGAATTGGAAGGACGCGAAGGGTCCCTTTGCCGCGGTATTCACCGCGCCGGCATTGTGGCTGTTCCTGTTCTTCCTCATTCCGCTCGCCATCGTCTGGGCCTACAGCTTCGGCACCACTTCGGGGCTGACCGATATCGACGTCACCGGCACCTTCGCCAACTATGCGAGAATAGCCGATCCGGTGTATGTCGAAGTCTTCGCGAAGTCTTTGTGGTACGCGGCACTCACCACCTTCCTGTGTCTCGTCGTCGGTTTCCCGGTGGCGCTTGCCATCACCTTCGCTTCGGACAGGGCGAAAGTGTGGCTCCTGTTGCTGATCATGCTACCCTTCTGGACCAACCTGCTGATCCGCACCTACGCGCTGATGGCCGTGCTGCGCACCGAAGGCTTCGTCAACGACGTGCTCGGCTGGGCAGGGCTTGAACCGTGGCCGCTGCTCCACAACAATTTCGCGGTGGTGTTCGGGCTGGTCTATGTGAACCTGCCCTTCCTGGTCCTGCCGCTCTACTCGGCCCTGGACCGGCTGGACCGGTCTCTGCTGGAAGCGAGCCTTGACCTCGGTGCGGGGCATATCCGCACGATCTTCGAGGTGGTAGTCCCGCTGGCGTTGCCCGGCATACTCTCGGGACTTCTCATCACCTTCATCCCGGCGCTCGGCTCCTACCTCACGCCGGATCTGCTCGGCGGGCCGGACAGCCAGATGATGATCGCCAATGTCGTCGAGCGCCAGTTCAAGCGCGCGAACGACTGGCCGTTCGGATCGGCGCTCTCCTTCATCCTCATGTACCTGACGTTCATCGCCATCGCCGCGCAGGGCATCGTCGCAAAGCGTCGCAAGAGCTTCGATCAATGAGCAAGAAAGCCGCCCCGCTCGATTACCTCTCGCGCTGGCCGCTACGCACCTGGCTCGTCCTGGTGACGATCTTCCTCTATGCGCCGCTGATTACGCTGATGGCGTTCAGCTTCAACGACAGCCGCCGCAACATCGTCTGGCAGGGCTTCACGCTCGACTGGTATGGTGACGTCTTCAACGACACGGATCTGCTGGCCGCGTTCGGGAACTCGTTGACGATCGCTGCCATCTCCACGCTGGCTAGCGTGGTGCTGGGGGCGATGGTCGCCGTCGCCTGCTGGCGCTTTCGCTTCCCTTTCAAGCCGGCTTTCGAGGGTGCGCTGGCGCTACCGATCGTGGTGCCCGAAATTTGCATGGGCGTTGCGATGATGGTGTTCTTCTCGCGCATCATGCCATGGCCGGATGATCTGCCCTGGCCGTTCAGCCTGGGTGCCATCACGATCGCGCATATCAGCTTCAGCTTCCCGTTCGTCGCGGTGATCGTGCGGGCAAGGCTCGCCTCGTTCAACCGCGAGCAGGAGGAGGCGGCGAAGGATCTCGGCGCATCGGAATGGCGCGTCTTCATCGATGTGCTGATACCGCACATGAGACCTTCCTTGATCTCGGGCGCCCTGCTCGCCTTCACGCTCAGCCTCGACGATTTCGTCATCACCTTCTTCACCGCCGGGCCGGACACGGTGACGTTTCCGGTGAAGGTCTATTCGATGGTGCGCTTTTCGGTGACGCCGGAGGTGAACGCCGCCTCGACATTGCTCATCGTGGTGACCGTGGCGCTGACCGCCATCGGCCTCAAGTTGCAGAGCGGCGACGCGGCCAAGCTGGAGAGGGGGCAATAAGGTGCCGAAGCCGCTGATTCAGTTCGACAGCATCTCCAAGCACTTCGGTGATTTCTGCGCCGTCGACGCCATCGACCTGACGATCGAGGAAGGCGAGTTCTTCGCGTTGCTCGGGCCGTCCGGCTGCGGCAAGACGACCTTGCTGCGCATGCTCGCCGGACTCGAGGTTCCAAGCAAGGGGCGCATTCTGATCGACGGGCAGGACATGGTGGGCGTGCCGCCCAACAAGCGGCCGGTGAACATGGTTTTCCAGTCCTATGCCGTGTTCCCGCACATGACGGTGGAGCAGAATGTCGGATACGGCCTGCGCATCGAAGGCGTGGCGAAGCACGAGCGCGCGCAGCGCGTACGCGAAGCGCTCGCGCTGGTGAAGCTCGACGGGTTCGAGGCGCGCAAACCCGATCAACTCTCGGGCGGCCAGCGTCAGCGCGTGGCGCTGGCGCGCGCGCTGGTGAAGCGGCCCAAGGTGCTGCTGCTCGACGAGCCGCTCTCCGCGCTCGATGCCAAATTGCGCGAGGCGATGCGCTCGGAACTCGCGATCATCCAGGAGAAGGTCGGCGTCACCTTCGTGATGGTCACCCACGATCAGGACGAGGCGCTGGCGATGGCGAGCCGCTGCGGGGTCATGAACAAGGGGAGCCTGCAGCAGGTCGCGACCCCGTCCGATCTCTACGAATATCCCAACAACCGGTTCGTCGCCGACTTCATCGGCAGCGTGAACCTGTTCGAAGGCAAACTGGTGCAGGACGACAATGCGCAGGCGTTGATCGACTGCGAAGGGTTGCGGATCTGGCTTGATCATGGCGTGACGGGCGCTGCGGGCAGCACGGTCTGGGCCGCCCTGCGTCCGGAGAAGATCGAGCTTCACCACCGAAGCGCGGATGGACGTCCCCCCGCGCTGCCGACCAGTAACCCGGGCAACGCCAATCTCCTGGCAGGAACCATCCGCCACTATTCCTATCTCGGCAGCGAAACGGTCTACGAGGTCGAAATCGACGGTGGCCGCAACGTGAAAGTGCTGCGGTCCAACGTGCGGCGCTACGAAGACCGCGGCTTTGATTACGATCAGCCTGTCTGGCTCACCTGGTCGCCGCAATCGCCTGCGATACTCCTGTCATGAGCCGGCCGCTCATCGGGATAACGGCGGACACCCGCCCCTACGCGCAGGAGACCGCCCAGCTGGTCATCGAGCGCTACGTGGAGGCCGTGATCCGCAACGCCGACGTCGATGCCGTGCTCATCCCGGCGCGGCCCGACCTGATCGACGCGAAGGCGGTCGCGACGCGGCTCGACGGACTGCTCCTTACCGGCAGCCCGTCGAACATGGTGCCCTCGCGCTACGGGGACGCGGACGAAGGAATCGGACCGTTCGATCCCGGACGCGACGAGATGACCGCACGGCTGATCGAGGCGATGATCGATCGCGCGCGACCGGTGCTGGGCATTTGCCGGGGATTGCAGGAACTGAACGTCGCATTCGGGGGCACTCTCGCCCGAGACCTGGGCGACGAGGGACGCTCCCTCCCGCACCATGCGCTGGCGGACGTTCCGCTGACGGAGATGTTCGGGCATGAGCACGACGTGATCCTCACCCCGGGCGGCGTCCTGGCAACCGCCCTGGAACGGGATCGCCTGCATGTGAACTCGGTGCACTTTCAAGGGATCGGCAGGCTCGGCAGCGGCCTGTCGATCGAGGCCAAGGCGCCCGACGGGGTGGTCGAGGCGATTTCCGCCCGGCCCAACGGTGCCTTGATCCTTGCGGTGCAATGGCATCCCGAATGGCAAACGGACCGCGATGCCGCCAGCCGCGGCATTTTCCAGATTTTCGGCGGCGCCCTGCGTGGCCCGCCGGCCGCTTCATTGGAGTAAGCACCCGTGGTCCCGCGCAATTACGATATCGCCGATCTCAGACGTCTCGACGTCGCCCACCACCTGCCCGCGCAATCCAGCTACAAGCTGCAGCGCGATATGGGCGGCAGTCGGATCATCGTTCGCGCTAAAGGCTCGACGATCTACGACGGCGATGGAAACGCCATCCTCGATGGCATGGGCGGCCTCTGGTGTGTCGACATCGGGTACGGTCGCGAAGAGATGGCAGATGTGGCGCGCGAGCAGATGCTCGAATTGCCCTTCTACAACACCTTCTTCCGAACGGCGACGCCGCCGCCGATCGAGCTTGCCGCCAAGCTCGCCGAACTTCTGGGCGGTAATCTCCAGCACGTCTTTTTCAACAATTCCGGTTCGGAATCCAACGACACCGTCTTTCGCCTGGTACGAACCTATTGGGATCGGATGGGCCAGCCGAAGCGCAAGGTCTTCATCAGTCGCCGCAACGCATATCACGGTTCGACCGTCGCTTCGGCAAGCCTTGGCGGCATGTCCTTCATGCACGTGCAGGGCGATTTGCCCATTCCCGGCGTCGAGCATGTGATGCAGCCCTATCAGTTCGGCGACGGCTTCGGCGAGGATCCGGCCGCCTTCTGTCAGCGCGCCGTCAGGGATATCGAGGACCGCATCCTGGCTGTCGGACCGGAGAAGGTGGCGGCCTTCATCGGCGAGCCGGTGCAGGGCGCGGGCGGGGTAATCATCCCGCCGGAAGGCTATTGGAAGGCGGTGGAGGCGGTATGCCGGAAATACGGCCTCCTCCTCGTGTCCGACGAGGTGATCTGCGGCTTCGGCCGGCTTGGCGAATGGTTCGGCTTTCAGAAATTCGGGATTTCCCCCGACATCGTATCGATGGCGAAGGGTCTATCCTCCGGCTACCTGCCGATCTCCGCCACAGCGGTCTCCACCGAGATCGTCGAGAAGCTGAGGTCGAGCGGCGATGATTTCTTTCATGGCTACACATATTCGGGGCATCCGGTCTGCGCGGCCGTCGCGCTCCGCAACATCGCGATCATCGAGCGGGAAAAACTGATCGACCGGGTGCGCGACGATCTCGGCCCCTATTTCGCAACGGCGTTGCAGCGTCTCGCCGATCATCCGCTGGTCGGCGAGACGCGCTCGCTGGGCTTTGTCGGTGCGGTCGAGATCGTGGCGGAGAAGGGCACCAATCGCCGCTTCGGCGGCAAGGAGGGCATTGCCGGGCCGATCGTACGCGATGCCTGTATTGCCGGCGGGCTGATGGTGCGGGCGGTCCGAGACAGTCTCGTGATGTGCCCGCCATTCGTGATGACCCACGAGGAGATCGATTTCATGGTGTCGACTATCGTTGCGGCGCTGGATGGAAGCCAGGACATGCTGAGGACCCTCGATGACCCGGTTCTAGAAGGTGCGGGAGAGGGATTGTGAGTACCAGGGAAGCCAGTTTCGCGAACTGGATCAGGGAGAAGGGCATCAGCGAAGTCGAATGCCTAGTCCCCGACATGAACGGCGTGATCCGCGGAAAAGTCTGGCCGGCGAGCAAGTTCATCTCCTCGATCAAGGGCGACAGCCTGCGCATGCCGTCGAGCGTCTTTTCCGTGACGGTGACGGGCCAGTATGCGGACGAACCCGACGAGACCTCGTACGATCCCGATGTGAAGATACATCCCGACGTCGACACGCTCTGCGTCGCTCCGGGGTTCAAGACGCCGACGGCGTTCGTCTTTGCGGACACCTTTTGCAAGAATGGCGATCCGTTCGAGACGGCCCCTCGCCATATCCTGAAAAAGGTCCTCGCGCTGTATGACGATATGGGCTGGAAAATTCTCGTCGCGCCGGAACTCGAATTCTATCTCACCAAGATCAACACCGACCCCGACCTGCCGCTGGAGCCGCCGGCCGGCCGGTCGGGCCGTGCCGAGACATCTCCGCAGCCCTACGGGCTCGAGGCTGTGACCGAATATGAGGATCTGATCGAAGACATTTACGACTATACCGAGACGGCTTCGCTCCACCTCGACACGATGATCCACGAGTCCGGCACGGCCCAGCTCGAGATCAACTTCAATCACGGCGATGCCATCCATCTGTGCGACCAGGTGACCCTGTTCAAGCGCATCGTCCGTCAGGTGGCGCTCAAGCACGGGGTCTACGCCACGTTCATGGCGAAGCCCATGGAGCATCAGCCGGGCTCCGCGATGCATCAGCATATCTCGGCGGTCGATGCCAAGACCGGCAAGAACCTGTTCGGCGACGGCCGTGGACGCGAAGGCCTGACCAGGGCGTTCCGGCACTTCGTGGGCGGGCTCCAGACCCTGCTGCCGGAGACCGCGCCGCTGTTTGCGCCCAACGTCAACAGTTTCCGGCGCATGCGTCCCAATCACTCGGCGCCGATCAATCTCCAGTGGGGGTATGACAATCGGTCGTGCGGTCTGCGCGTGCCGATCACCGATACGGCCAATACCCGGATCGAGAACCGCGTCCCGGGGGCGGACGCAAACCCCTATCTCGCGATCGCGGCGAGCCTGGTCTGCGGTTATATCGGCGTGCGCGACGGCATCGAGCCTGAGCCGATGGTCCAGGGCAACGCCTATCGGCACGCGCGGACGCTTCCGCGCAATCTCGACGAGGCGCTGGGCAGGATGCGCCGGTGCGAAAAGGTGACGCAATTGCTCGGCGCGCCGTTCGTCGAGGCATTCTATCGCATCAAATCCGACGAATTGGCCGCCTACGAGGGCGTGATCAGCTCATGGGAGCGGGACCACCTGTTGCTGAAGGTCTGACCGTTCATGGGTGAGAGCACGCGTCAGCACACGCCATCCTATTATGCTGCAACAATGGTCGACGGTCCCGCTGCGAAGGGGCTGGTCGGCCAGCAGCGCGCGGACGTCTGTATCGTCGGCGGGGGCTATACCGGCCTGTCCGCAGCGTTGCAGCTCGCCGAGCGTGGACGAAGCGTCGCCCTGCTCGAAGCCGGGCCGGTCGGTTGGGGGGCGAGCGGTCGTAACGGCGGCCAGGTGCATGTCGGCATGCGGCAGAGCCAGCGATGGCTCGAGAAAGCGGTGGGCGTCGAAGACGCACGGCGGCTCTGGGCGATGTCGCTCGATGCGAGGGCGCATCTCGACCACCTCATCCAGGACTACCGGATCGCCTGCGATTTCCGGCCAGGGTATCTTCATGGCGATCACAAGCGGAAATATGTTTCCCATACCCTGCAGGACGTCAGGTTCATGCGGGACAATTATGGTTACGATCAGCTGCGCTTCGTCGACCGGGACGAGATCCAGGCGATGGTGGCCACGAGCGACTATTTCGGCGGGAGCTTCGACGCGCGTGGCGGGCACCTGCATCCGCTGAACCTTGCGCTGGGGATCGCGCGCGCCGCCAGGGTCGCCGGCGCCCTCATCTTTCCTCATAGCCGGGTGACGGCCATCAGGCCCTCGCAGCGCGTCTGGCGGGTCGAGACCGCGGCCGGCGCGGTTCTGGCCGATGAGGTGGTCCTGGCTTGCGGCGGCTATCTCGATGGATTGGAGCCCGTCGTCGATGCGCACGTGATGCCGATCAACAACTATATCGCGACGACAACTCCGTTCGGCGAGAACGCGGCGCGCCGCCTCATCAACGGGTGCTTTTCGATATCGGATTCGCGCTTCGTGGTGAATTACTACCGCATGACGCCGGATAATCGCCTTCTGTTCGGCGGCGGGGAGAATTACTCCTATAGTTTCCCGAAGAATATCGGGGAATTCGTCAGGCCGCACATGGAAAGGGTCTTTCCGCAACTGGGGGGCGTGAAGATCGAATATGCGTGGGGCGGCACATTGAGCGTCACCCCCACGCGGTTGCCCTTCGTGCGGGAGATCAAGCCGGGCTTCTTCAATGTCAGCGGCTTCTCGGGTCTGGGGGTCGTGCTCGCGCCCTATTTCGGAAAGATTCTCGGCGATGCCATCGCCGGCGATCGCGACATGTTCGACCGCCTCACGCGTTTGCCGGTTCCGTCATTTCCCGGCGGAAAATTCCTCCGCTGGCCGACGCTCGTCGCCGCGATGACGTTCTTCGCGATCCGGGACCGGTTGTGAACGGCGTACGCCCATGTTCCGGGCCGGGCGGCGATCGACACCGCAATGCCGATTGGCGCGATGGTGATGGGCCGCCATGGTACGTTTCCGGCGTCGCATGGGTCGGATGATCAGCCTTGCTGGCGGCGTGCCCCGGCAACAGGGAGAGGAGCGCGTGCAATGACGCCGTTCGCAACCACTCGCCGCGGCTTCCTCGCCGCGGCCGGAACCGCCGCCGTCGGCCTCACCTTCTCGCTGGAAGGATGCAGGGGTCATGACGGCAATCGCATCAACTTCTACAACTGGGACACATATATCGGAAAGACCACCCTCAAGGATTTCAGGCAATTGACCGGCATCAAGGTCGATATGTCGCTATTTTCAAATAACGACGAACTTTTCGCGAAGCTGCGCAATGGGAATCCGGGGTACGATGTCGTCGTTCCCACCAACGATTTCGTGGCGCGCATGATCAGCGCTGACCTTCTCGAGTCGCTCGACCATTCCAAGATTCCCAATTTCAGGAACATCGAGCCCGGCTTCCAGAATGCCGACTTCGATCCTGGCCGCCGTTACTCGATGCCCTATACGTGGCTGGTGCTCGGCCTCGGCTATCGGAAGTCCAAGATGCAGGGCATTCCCGACAGCTGGAAGTGGGTGTTCGAGTCCGACAGGTACAAGGGCCGGATCGGCGTGCTCGCGGAGGCCGGAGATCTTATCCGCCTGGGCCTGAAGTATCTCGGCTATGACATGAACGGCAAGGATCCGGTTGCGCTCAAGCGCGTCCAGGACATGCTCATCAAGCAGAAGAATAATATCGCCGTATTCCATGACGACAATGGACAGGATCTTCTTCTGGGCGGCGATATCGATATCGTGATCGAATATAACGGTGATGTCGCGCAGGTGATGTCCGAGGACAAGGACCTGGACTTTGTCGTGCCGAGGGAAGGGAGCCAGATATCGTCGGATTGCCTGTGCATCCCGAAGGACGCCCGACGCCCCGATCTCGCAATCAAGTTCATCAACTACCTGCTCGATGCCAAGGCCGGCGCCGGCATCACTTCGACCATTCGCTATCCCACGCCCAACGCCGCCGCGGCAGCCCTGATGCCGCCGGAATATCGCGACAATCCGGTTATCTTTCCGCCGGCAGCGGTCATGGCCAGGTGCGCATATGCCGAGTATAACGGCGAGCAGATGTCCCGCACGTACGAAGAGATAATGACCCGTATCCGCGCCGCGTGAACCGACTGTACACAACGGCCTTCGCTAGATGGCGATTACATGCATGCAGATGCGCGCCGGCATGCTGCAGCTTCGGGTGTGATGCTCTTCAAAAGCTTGGCGGTGTGCAAGCACTGACGATGCGCGCCGGCTCGTCGCCCACGCAGCGGAAACGATGCGACCGGGAGCTGTCAAATCCATAGGCATCGCCGGCAGATAGGACGTGCCGTTCTCCGTCGACCGTCACTTCGAGCTGGCCGGAAATGACGATCCCGCACTCCTCGCCTTCATGGCGCAGCGGCACGCGCCCGGTGTCCGAACCGGGCTGGTAGCATTCGTAGAGCATCTGAAGCTTTTTGCCGGCGACGGTCCGCCCGACCTGACGATACGAAATCTTTCCCTTGCCGATCTCGACCAGATCTCTTGCGTGAAAGACGAACGTCTGCTGCTCCTCGATCGGCATGGCGAAGAACTCGGCCAGGCTCATCGGGATCGCGTCGAGGATCCGCTTGAGCGCGCCGACGGATGGATTGGCATTGTTTCCCTCGATCAGGGAGATCGTCGAGTTGGTAATGCCCGCCCGTTTGGCCAGCCCTCGTTGCGAGAGGCCCGCGCGCGTGCGAACCTGCTCAAGCCGCTTTCCGACATCGATGCCCATGTTCACCAGGCGTCCTCTTCATCTGTTGAGGTCGTTCGACATAATCAACACCTTGCGCAAAAAGGGAAGCTAATCCGCGCGTTGTGCCTCTGAAAGAAAACGGCTTGTCCATCGGCATTTTTCGGCAAGTCTGGGCGTGTGAGGAGTGCGAGGTTCATGAACGATATTTCGAACGAGTCCCGGCTTTCGGCATTTTGGATGCCCTTCACCGCGAACCGCCAGTTCAAGGCCGCGCCACGGCTCCTCGCAGAAGCCGCAGGCATGTTCTACCGAAGCGACGACGGCCGAAACGTCCTAGACGGGACTGCCGGGCTGTGGTGCGTGAACGCCGGCCATGGCCGGCGGCAGATCACCGAAGCCGTCGCGGCGCAGCTCGCGCGCATGGACTACGCCCCGCCGTTTCAGATGGGGCACGATCTGGCGTTCACGTTCGCCGATCGGTTGGCTGGCTTGGCGCCCGGCGACCTCAACCATATCTTCTTTACCGGTTCCGGTTCCGAAAGCGTCGATACCGCGCTCAAGATCGCGGTCGCTTACCAGCGTGCGATCGGGCAGGGGACGCGGACGCGCCTGATCGGCCGCGAGCGCGGCTATCATGGGGTCGGTTTCGGCGGCATCACGGTCGGCGGCATCGTCAACAATCGGCGCGCCTTTCCGACGCTTGGCGGCGCCGACCATCTGCGTCACACGCACGATCTTGCCTGCAACGCATTCTCGCCCGACTTGCCTGCGCATGGTGCGGAGCTGGCGGACGATCTCGAGCGGATCGTGCAGCTCCATGGTGCCGAAACGATTGCCGCCGTCATCGTCGAGCCGATGGCGGGATCCACGGGCGTCCTGCTTCCGCCGGCGGGTTACTTGCAGCGCCTGCGCGAAATCGCGAGCCGGCATGGCATTCTTCTGATCTTCGACGAGGTCATCACGGGCTTCGGGCGTCTCGGCACGCCGTTTGCCGCGGACTATTTCAACGTCGTACCAGACATCATGACGACGGCGAAGGGGCTTACCAACGGGGCGTTCCCGATGGGCGCCGTTTTCGTGCGCGACCAGGTCCACGACAGGCTGATGACCGGACCGCACAACGCGATCGAGCTGTTCCACGGATATACCTATTCCGGTCATCCGGTCGGCTGTGCCGCCGGTCTCGCTACGCTCGACATCTATGAAGAGGAAGGGCTGCTGACCCGAGGCGCGGAACTCGCCGCCTATTGGCGAGACGCGATGCACTCCCTGCGCGATGTGGCGAACGTCGTCGATATCCGTACGCTCGGCCTCGTCGCCGGCATCGAATTGGCGCCGCGGCCGGATGCGCCCGGCGTACGCGCCTACGATGCGTTCGTGGACTGCTTCGCGAAGGGACTGCTCGTGCGGTCTACCGGCGACACCATCGCGCTCTCGCCGCCGCTGATCGTCGAGCGGGGCCATATCGACGCCATGGTCGCGATGCTTCGGGACACCCTGGCCGGCATTGCCTGAGGATTCCGACCATGATTCGCCGCGCCGATGCGATCAGGCGCATCAACGATCATCCCTCCACCAACGAACGTCGATCTTCACCCGCAACGGCAGTGGCGCGAGCGGAAGAGGATCCGCTTCCACTCGCGCTGTAAGGCGATCACGACGCGATCGCCCTTCGCTAACGTCGGTAGGTCAGCTGGACCGACGACGCGCGGTTGCGCGCAACGGCGGCAGGTTCCATCTCGATCGACTTGAAATTGCCTTCAACGTGCATCATCACCTGATCCGTCAGGTGCGGTGTCCCGCGGCCGGTCGGATCGATGAACTGGTTCTGACCGCCGGCTTCGGTTATGGAATAGAGCACGGGCGACGACGATCCCAACTCCATCAGCCCGGTCCACTCCTCGCCTCCGTTCAGGCGTACCATCTTCGGACCGAGGCCGAGCTTGGCCCAGGTCGTGGCGCTGCGCTCGTCGTCATCGGGCAGAGGGAGGCGTGCGGGATCGGCGGGCTGATCGGTGAAATATTTCCAGAAGATCGGCGTTCGCCAGTCATGCATCGGCTTGCCGGCGAAGCGCTTGCGAGTTTCCTCGATCGTGCGTCGGATCGTGTCGGCAACCACCGCATCACGAGGACGGCCGTTGAAATAGTCGAACTTGACCGGCAGGCCGGCCGTCGGCCCCTGAAGCGCCCGCAGCAGGAAGCTCGTCTGATATTTGAGGTAGCGTTCTTCGTCGATCGCCTTCCACCAATGACTGATATCGTCGGAGAAGATCGCGTCCGGCGCGATTTCCAGCCATGCCCGGAACAAGGTGAGGCCAGCATTTTCGTAAAGATCGTCCCCATCGCGATCCTGGTAGAGGCCGTTCCAGGACGTCATCAGCGCGACGGCTTCCGAAATTTCGGGATCGTGCGCGGCCTGTGTCGCTGCGCGCAAATAAGGGGCGAAGAAATCGGGGGCGGTCTGCGTCCGATCGCGCGCGCCGTACGCGCTCCAGATCCGGCGATTGTAGTTCGCCATATCGAGAAGCGTCGTCCCGTGCGACGAGGCTCCTAGCCGGTTGCCCAACCAGGTGCGAAACGTCGCGCCGATCCGGGCCTCGTCGCCCTCCCGCGACCACGTGGTGGGCTTGCTGTTCCAGGCGTGGATGTAGCCCTGCTTCGGATTGAGCATGTGCGGGCGCTCGCCGATCGAGAGGAAGCCCTGCCACTCATACTCGCCGGTGCCGGGCGTCGGCAGGCGCGGGTCCGCGCCAGGCGCTCGCTTCGGCTGCAGTCCGGTTTCCCAGAAACCGATATTGCCCTGCTCGTCGCCGTAGCAGACACCGAAATCGGTCGAGGTCCGCGCGATGCCCTTCGTCTCGAATTCCTGAAGCGTGCGCGCGCGCTGCATCTCGACCACCCCGACCCAATTATCGAGTTCGTATCCCCGCTGGGCGAACCGCGCCGCATAGGCGACATGATGGGCCTTGTCCCACGATACGACGCTGCCGTGGATGGTCTGCGCGACCTCGTGGACGACCGGCGCACTCCCCTTGACCCTGATGGTTTCCTGACGCCGGGTCATGCCGCGCCATCGGCCCTGGAACCAGTATCGATAGGGATTCCGCGGATCGAGCCGTTCGGCAAAGTAGTCAGTCGAATCGGACACGCCGGACGTGACCAGCCAGCCATGATGCGGTCCGCGTCCCATGATGGGGACGCCCCAGGCGGGGCTCGTAAAGCCGGCACTGTCGAACCCGCCGCCGTGCAGGTGGATTTCCGGCCCGTCGGCGGTCGATTCGAGCATCAGGACCTTGCCGCTGGCGGATCGCTGCGGCCCGATCACCAGGCAACGGCTGTGGTCTCGCGTGGGGGTGGGCAGCGGCGTCGAGGCGCTGACGGTCGTACCGGCCAAGGTGAGATAGGTCGCCTTGGGGGCCGCCCTGGCGGGCGCGAGATCTTCGCCGGCGGGAATCGCCGTGGGGGAATCCGGATCGCTTGCCGGCACGAGATCGTCGAAGATCGCACGGCCCGTCTGCTCGCCGTAGCGCGCGACCATTGCGTTGAGGAAAGTGAGATTCTGGAGTTCGTTGCCCTCCCGGCTTCGTGGGAAAGCCTGGACCATCTGCAGATAGTCGAGCAGCGACCAGCGCTCCGGCTTAACGCCCCATTGCGTGAATTCGTACGGTGTCTTGTGCGCCGGGTCGCGCGCGATGTCGGCGATGACCTGGTTCACGCCATCGACATAGGCCTGCATCATCCGCTGGTGCTCTGGCGGAATCTGACGATACATGCGCAGCAGCTCGGCCGAACCGAGCATGCGATCACGCGAAACGATGTCCGACGCGACGGCGGATGGTCCCAACACTTCCGCGGTGCGCCCCAGCGCGCGGCGCCGCGACAGTTCCATCTCGGCAAGGCGATCCTGCGCTTCCGCATAACCCGCGCCGAACAGCACGGCTGCCGACGTCTCGCCGAAGACGTGGGGCACGCCCATGGCGTCGCGATCGATCCGCACGATTTGGGAGGGGAGCGGTTCGGCTTGGCTCGGGAGGGTCGTCACTGACAGGACCGCCGTCGTGAGGAAGAGAGAGAGCCTTGTCATCATCCTGGGCCTCGCATTGTGAGTCCGGCTTCGAGACCGGGGACATCGTCCGCAACCATGGAAACCCCGCCCGTCCGCATAGGTCAGGTCGTTGCCATGGCGCCTGACAGTTCGACCGAGGATTTCCCGCGTCATCGGCGTCCGGTCGGAGAGATACTGTTGCACCATATTGTCCTGATGGACGTACCGCGATGGAAGTGTCAGCCGCCCGATCCGAGCAGGTGCTGGACCAGCGAGACCCAGTAGCGCACTCCCGTGGTCGCGACGTCGTCGTTGAAGTCGTACCCCGTATTATGGAGCATGGTGGCGCCCTTGCCGTCGCCGTCCCCATTGCCGATCAGCATGAAGCAGCCGGGCTTCTCGCGCAGGTACCAGGAGAAATCCTCGCCGCCCATGGTCGGCTCGTCGAGATCGGCGAACCGTGCTTCGCCCACCACGGCGATCGCAGCCTCGCGCGCTTTGCGGAACATGGCATGCTCGTTGTGGAGCGAGGGATGTCCCCGGATGTAGCGCACCTCCGCCACGGCCCCATATGCGGCGGCGACACCGCCCGCGACGCTGCCGATCGACCGTTCGATCATATCCTGCACCGCGGGCTCGATCGTGCGCACCGTTCCCACCATCGTCGCATGATCCGGGATGATGTTGGGGGCCGTGCCGGCATCGAACTGGCAGATCGAAACGACGCCGCATTCCATCGGATTGGTCATGCGCGACGTCACGCCTTGGAGGGCCACGACGATTTGCGCGCCCACGAACACGGGGTCGATGCCGAGATGCGGTCGCGCGGCGTGGACGCCCTTGCCTCTCACGACGATCTCGAAGATGTCGGCGGCCGCGTAGAGCGGACCCGCGCGGCCGCCGAGATCGCCGGCGGCGAGGCCGGGGCGGGTGTGCAGGCCGAAGATGGCGTCCATCGGAAAACGATCGAACAGCCCGTCGCGGATCATGGCATTGGCGCCGCCCGGCGTCTCTCCCGGCCGGGTGTCCGGCCCGAACGACTCCTCCGCCGGCTGGAAGATCAGGTGGACGGTGCCGTCGAAAGCCGCTTCCTGCGCCAGAAACCGCGCGGCACCCAGCAGCATCGTCGTGTGTCCGTCATGACCGCAGGCATGCATCACGCCGGGCGTCTGCGATCCGTGCGCGCGGCCTGGCCGCTCGGTCAGCGGCAGCGCGTCCATGTCGGCGCGCAGGCCGATCGCGCGTGGAGAGCTTCCCCGGCGGATCGTCGCAACGATGCCGGTGCCGCCGACTCCGGTGGCGATCTCCTCGATCCCGAAGCTGCGGAGCTTCTCGACCACGAAATCGGCGGTGGCATGTTCCTGCCAGGAGAGCTCCGGGTGGCTGTGGAGGTGATGGCGCCACTCGCGCAACTGATCGGCATATCCGGGAAGATCGAGGGTCATCGGTTCATCCGATTGAGGTCATGGCGGAATCCTCCCGGCGGAAATGACGCTGCGCCGTACGGGCCATGGGCATGGCTATGCCCGCAACGATCCCGACGAACGTCGCGCCGAGCAGCCACCAGGCCGGCATCATCTGGTCGCCGGTCTGCCTGATGAGCCAGGTGATCGCGAGCTGCGCGCTGCCACCGAACACGGACACCGCCAGCGTGTAGATCAGCGCGTAGCCCGTGCTGCGCCGCGCGCGGGGAAAGCTTTCCGCGAGGCACACGTTCGCCGTCGCGCTCGACATCGCGTAGAGCGCGGTGAACAGGAAGACGGCAAGCGAGAGCGTACCGAGCGACGGCGACGCCAAGATGCGCAGAAAGACGGGATAGATGAGCAGCAGGAGCAGGATCCGCGGCAGGACGATCACCGCGCGCCGGCCCACCCGATCGGACAGCCATCCGCCTAGCAGGCTGAAGGCGAACATGCCGCCGCCGGTGATCGCCGTCGTCGTGAAGGCGAGGCTGGGTTTCAGCTTCAGGATGGCGACCGAATAGGTGTTGAAATATTGGAGCGTGTAGGTGGTGACGGTGCCGGCAAGAATCAGGAGCAGCCCCATCGTCGCGACCCGGCCAAGGGCAGGGCGGCCGCCTCCCGATCCAGCGCCTGGCCCGGCGCATCCAGCGTTTCCGGCAATATCCGCCGCAGATGAAAACCGACCGGCAGGATCAGCGCACCCAGCAGCATGCCGATACGCCAACCCCAGTCGATTACCGCCTGGGGGGACAGCTGAAGCGAGATGGTCAACCCGACCAGGCCCGCGATCAGCACGGCGATGCCTTGGCTTGCGAGCTGCCACGCGCCGTAGAGCCCGCGCCGCCCATTCGGCGCCGCCTCGATCAGCAGCGCGGTCGTCGGACCCACTTCGCCGCCCAGTGCGAAGCCCTGCACCAGTCGTGCGGTCGCGATGATGATCGCGCTCCAGACGCCGAGCATCGAGGAAGGCGGCGTCAGGCCGACGACGATCAGCGCAGCGCCCATCAGCGTGAAGCTGACCACCATCGCCGGCTTGCGACCCCGCCGATCGGCATAGCGGCCGATCACCACCGCACCGATCGGGCGGGCGATGAAGCCGACCGCGAAGGTGGCGAGCGCGAGCAGCAGGCCGTCCGTGCCTTGGCCGTGCGCGAACATCGTCGCACCGATCTGCGGCGCGAAGAACGCAAACAAGGTGAAGTCGTAGAATTCGAGAACGTTACCGGCCACGATCCCGACCATGTTGGTCCGGGTGAGGGTTGCAGGAGGAGCCGCAGGGTTTGACATCGCCGTCACCGAAGCTCGTTCTCCACCGCCAACATTTCGAACGAAGGCCCTGCATCGTAGAGACGCCACGAAGCCGATGCCCAATGCCCTTTCGTCATGAAATCATTCCTGCGGCTGCTGCGCGAGAAGTTCGGTGGAACGCGCTTGTGCCGCCGGCATTTCTTATGCCCGCACGCGAGCGCCCTGCGCGCGTCGGTACAAGCCGGACCACGCAGGGCGGCGGTTACGAAGCCGCGTTTCCTCAAAAATCCTTGCGGATGGAAACGCTGATGATCCGGGGCCGGATCAGATAGTAATCCGCATAGCCGTCGCTTCCCCGGCCAGTGGAAAAATAGCTGTAGGCCGCAGACGAGATACCCTTCGATCCGAACAGGTTCTCGACGCCGACGGAACCTTCCCAGCCATCGCGGGCCAGCTTCGCACGCAGATCCAAGACCGTGAAATCGGGCAGCTTCAGGTCGTTGTCGATCTGCGCGCGCCGTTCGCCGGTATAGCTGAGCGTCCCGGAAAGCGTCAGGGCCGTGCCGAACGGGCCGGATGTCTTGAATTCGGGTTGCAGGCTCGCCTGGAATTTGGGGGTGCCAGGCAACCTCGTCCCGGACGGCACGGTGAAATTGCCCGAAAATCCGCCGGCTTCGTCCGTCCCGAAATTACGGGTGCTTTCGAACGGCGCGTCGGTTTTGGCGTCGGTATAGGTTGCACCGGCAGAAACCGTGAAGCTCTGCACGGGATGCCATTGGGTGCTGACCTCGAGGCCCTTCGAGGTCGCCTTGGCGACGTTGGACACGATCAGGAAGCCGTTCTGGTCCGCCGAGGTGATCTGCGGCTGCTTCCAGTCGATATAGAAGCCGCCGAGATCGAAGCTCAGGCTTCGGGTCGGCTGGAGCCTGATGCCGGCCTCGTAATTCCACAGATTGTCGGACTTGTAGGTCTTCGATCCGGGCGCGGTGTTGACGCCGCCGAAGCGATAGCCCTTGGCCGCGGTCGCATAAACCACGACGCTATTGTTGAAGCGGTAGCGCGCCTGGAATTTGGGCGTGAAGCCGTTTTCGCTGTGCGAGTAACGGACGTCCTGCGCCGACGCAGCAAGCGTCTCGATGCGGGTCTGATGGAAGCGGACGCGGGTATCGAAGTAGCGACCGCCCGCGCCGATCTCCCACGACCCCAGATCGAGATTGACCTCGCCGAAGATGGCGCGCTCCTTCGCCTTGCCGTCGCGATGCACATTGAAGTAATTGTCACCGTAGGTGGGGTCGTTGGCACCCACGAGATAGACGTTCTGCGTCCTGTGAAAATTCACGTTCTGCGCAAATCCGCCGATCAGCCAGTTGATTGCGGAGCTGTCGGCAGACGCGATGCGGAATTCCTGCGAGAAGCCGTTGGAGTTACGCTGCTCGACATTGCGCGATTCCTTGACATCGGGAAACGGGCCGATGCCGAGCACATCTTCCGACGGCACAGCGATGCCGACGGTGACGTCCGGCACCAACAGGCGCGTGAGATCGCCGTCGATGTCGCGCACCTTCGTCTGATAGGCCGTAAGCGACGTCAGCTTCACCGGTCCGAGGCGGTAATTGACTTCCAACTTCGCCATGCTGAAGTGGGATGTGTAGGACGACGGATGCAGCGAATTGTAGTAGCGGACATCCGGCCCGACCGACGCCGACGTGTCGCCCTGCCGCGACCGCTGGTAGATATAGAGCGCATCCGCGGTGAGGTCGTCGGTCGGCTTGAAGAGAAGAAGCGCACGGCCGCCCTTGACGGTGCGGCCGTTCACGTCGGTCTTCCGCGTGCCGATATTGTCCTGATAGGCGGGATCGTCCTGATACTGGCCGACCAGCCGCACCGCCAGCACGTCGCGCACCAGCGGCAGATTGAGCGCGCCGTAGACGGACGGCCTGATATTGCCGCCCTGCGCCGCATCCAAAGTCGCCAGAACGGCGCCCCCGATCGCTGCAGGATCGGGCTTCTTGAACGTGTAGTCGATTGCGCCGCCGAGCGATCCCGAGCCGTAGAGCGCCCCCTGCGGTCCCCGCAAGACCTTGACGCTGTCGAGATCGAAGGCGGAAAGATCCGGCGTCGAAACATACTGGAAGGGATCGGTGAACGGCACGTCCTCGATATAGATGCCCGTCGGCAGCTGGCCGACGCTGGTATTGTCGGACGAGGTGTTCGTGCCGATGCCGCGGATCGTCAGCAGCGATCCGTCGGACGAGCCCTTGTTGAACTGGATGCCGGGCGTCAGCTTGAAGATGTCCTCGGCGTCCTTGGCGCCGGTAGCCTCGAGCTGCTGGGCGGACAGGATGTTCACCGTTCCCGCGACGTTCCGGACGTCCTGAAGCCGTTTGCCCACGACGACGATCTCGGACGACTGCTCGCTGTCGGTCGGTTGCGCGCTACCTTCCCCGGTCGCGTTGCCCGCCTGCTGAGCCTGCACAGCCGCCGGCATCGCAGCGGAGAGAACGGCCAGGCTGATGTGGCAGCTAAGGACCCGCAGTGGAGCGAACGGACGGGTCGTGACGCGCATGGTGATCCCCTCGATCATCGCGGCGAGGTGCACTTCCCTCTCCCGCATTCCCGACGAGCCGCAAACCCCGCGCAATGCGGGCATGCAGCCCAGCCTCCTCCACAGGCGCAAGTTATTGGATCTGGTGAAGTCGTAAGCTCCGTTCCCGATCGCCGGATCTCCGCCGGCATGCGCCTCCTGAACCTGGATGCTAGGTTACGCGACGGCGACCAAGCCAATGCCGAGTTTGGAACAAACGATAAGGGCGAAGCATAGCCGACGGCGCCCTGCGCGGTCGGTTCGAGCTCACCGCCCAAACGGGCCGCCGTCGAGTAGGCGTGCAACGACAATTGGCAGCAGCGTTGAAGTCGGCATTCGAGGCGCTTGCGCCCGACTGGTGACCCCTACGGGAATCGAACCCGTGTTTCAGCCGTGAAAGGGCCGCGTCCTAGACCGCTAGACGAAGGGGCCAGCGGGCGCCCGCTTAGGGGGACAGCCGGGCGAGGTCAACCGCGTCGCGCAGGATTGCGGCGGCGGTCAGTCGGCCCAGGCGGCGTCGTCGATGTGGAGTTCCGCCTGGGTGCCGCCGTTCCAGCTATCGAGCTTCGCCCGGCCGGCAAGCCACAGGCGACGGTGCGGGCCGGCGCCGAGCAGCGCCTGGCCGAGCGCGCTCTCCGCCTGGCGGAAGGCGATGGTCTTGATCGCGCGGCCGTCCTCGCCCGCCACGACGGCGCGGACGTGGCCGTTGCCGACCACGTCGGCCCGCACGATCCGCACCGGGCCTGCCGCCACGCGCGGGCTGGGCCAGCCGGCGCCGTAGGGACCGCCCGCTTCCAGCGCCTCGACCAGCGCCGGGGCGACGCCGCCCGCGCTCAGCACCGCGTCGAGCAGCAGCGAGCGGCCGTCCTGCGCCCGCGCCACATCGCCCGCCAGCCGCGCGTCGAGGAACGCGATCAGCGCGTCGATCCGATCGGCGGCGACGGTGAGCCCCGCCGCCATGGCGTGCCCGCCGCCCGCGATCAGCAGCCCCATGTCCTTGGCCGCGAGCACCGCCGCGCCCAGGTCCACGCCCGGGATCGATCGCCCCGAGCCCTTGCCGGTGCCGTCCGCATCGACCGCGACGACGATCGCCGGCCGGCCGAGCTTCTCCTTGAGACGGCTGGCGACGATGCCGATCACGCCGGGATGCCAGCCGCTGCCGGCGACGAGCGCGACCGCGCGATTGGCCTGCGCCGCGACCAGCGCCTCGGCCGCCGTGACGACCTCCGTCTCGATCGCCCGGCGCTCCTCGTTGAGGCGGTTCAGCTCGGCGGCGATCGTCTCCGCCTCGGCCGGGTCCTCGGTCGTGAGCAGGCGCACGCCGAGATCGGCCTTGCCGACCCGGCCGCCGGCATTGATGCGCGGCCCCAGCGCGAAGCCGAGATCGGTGCAGGTCGGCGCCTTCGCCAGCCCGGCAGCACGGGCGAGCGCGGCCAGGCCGACGCTGCGCCCCTGGGCCATCACCTTGAGTCCCTGGGTGACGAAGGCGCGGTTGAGCCCCTTCAGTTGCGCCACGTCGGCAACGGTGCCGAGCGCCACCAGGTCGAGCAGGTCGATCAGCTTCGGCTCCGGCCGGTCGGCGAACCAGCCGCGTGCCCGCAATGTCCGCAGCAGCGCCGCGCCGAGCAGGAAGGCGACGCCGACCGCGGCCAGGTGGCCGTGCGCCGCGCCGTCGGTCTCGTCCAGGCGGTTCGGATTCACCAGCGCCAGCGCGCGTGGGAGGGCCGCCGCGCACTTGTGATGGTCGACGACGATCACGTCGACGCCCTCGGCCGCCGCCACCTCCAACGCCTCGAACGCCTGCGCGCCACAGTCGACCGTGACGATCAGCCGGGCGCCGCCGCGCGCGATCCGCACCAATGCCTCGCCCGACGGACCATAGCCCTCCATCAGCCGGTCGGGGATGTAGGCCTGCGGCGCGAGCCCGAGCCCGCGCAGGAGGCGGACCAGCAGGGCGGCGGAGGTCGCGCCGTCGACGTCATAGTCGCCGAAGATCGTGACCGGCTCGCCCGCCATCACCGCTGCGGCCAGCCGGTCGGCGGCGGCGTCCATGTCGCGGAAGATGGAGGGATCGGGCATGAAACCGCGGATGGTGGGCGTGCGGTGCTGGTCCAGCGCCTCGCGCGGAACGCCGCGCGCCAGCAGCAGCTGGGTGACGAGGTCGTCCGGTATGAAGCCCGCATCCTGCCGCTCGTTCGCCAGCCCGCGCCAGCGCCAGGGCTGGCCGAGAATGGAGCGGGAGACGGATAGAGCGGGGTTCATGGCGCGAGCTTACATGGGTGAAGAGGCGCCGTGAATCCCTTCCTTGTCCCCCTTGCAGCGGGAGGGGCTTGCCGACTTAGAACAGGCGCGTCAGTTCGTAGAAACCGGCGCCGACCAGCGCGGCGGCGGGCAGGGTGACGAACCAGGCGACGACGATCGTCGACGCCACGCTCCAGCGCACCGCCGACATGCGCCGCGCCGCGCCGACGCCGACGATCGCGCCGGTGATGGTGTGGGTGGTCGAGACCGGAATGCCGCCGATCGTCGCCAGGAACAGCGTGATCGCGCCGCCCGTCTCCGCGCAGAAGCCCTGCGGCGGCGTCAGCCGCGTGATCTTCGATCCCATCGTGTGGACGATGCGCCAGCCGCCGACGAGCGTGCCGATCCCCATCGCCGCCTGACAGGACAGCACCACCCAGAAGGGCACGTGGAACGCGCCGTGCAGCAATCCCTGCGAGTAGAGCAGCACGGCGATAATCCCCATCGTCTTCTGCGCGTCGTTCCCGCCATGGCCGAGCGAGTAGAGCGCGGCCGAGACCAGCTGAGCCCTGCGGAACAGCCGGTCGACCATCGCCGGCGTGTCGCGCCGGAACATCCAGCTGGTGATCAGCACCATCACCAGCGCCAAGACCAGGCCGATCAGCGGCGACAGGAAGATCGCCGCGACCGTCTTGCCGACGCCCGACCAGACGACCGCCGACAGGCCGGCCTTGCTGGTGCCGGCGCCGAGCAGCCCGCCGATCAGCGCGTGGCTGGACGAGGACGGGATGCCGAGCGCCCAGGTGATCAGGTTCCAGCTGATCGCCCCCATCAAGGCACCGAAGATCACCTGCGCGTCGACGATGTCGGCCGAGACGATGCCCTTGCCGACGGTGGTCGCGACATGCTGGCCGAAGATCAGGAAGGCGATGAAGTTGAAGAAGGCGGCCCAGAACACCGCCACCTGCGGGCTCAGCACGCGGGTGGAGACGACGGTCGCGATCGAATTGGCGGCGTCGTGCAGGCCGTTCAACAGGTCGAACAGCAGCGCGATGCCGATCAGCCCGAACAGGAGCAGGGGGGCGAGGTGGGTCATTTCAGACCCCCAGCCCGTTCGTGTCGAGCGAAGTCGAGACATGCTTTCGAGCGCAGCGGAGAACCAGGCCTCGGCTGCGCTCGGCAATGCCCCTCGACTTCGCTCGGGGCGAACGGATTTGAGCGGTCGATCTCACCTCAGGCGTGGTCGAGCACGAGACCCTGGATCTCGTTGGCGACATCCTCGAAGCGGTCGACCACGCGTTCCAGGTGGCTGTAGATCTCGCGGCCGACGATGAATGCCATCGGCTTGGCGTCGCCCTCGGCCGCCCTGAACAGGCCTTTCAGCCCGGCATCGTGGATCTCGTCGGCATGGCCCTCCAGCTGCACCAGCCGGGCGGTGAGCTCCAGGATGCGGCCGGCATTGTCGCCGATCGAGCGGAGCAGCGGCATCACCTCCGACGTGACCCGCGCCGCCTCGACGATGATGCCGCTGATGTCGCGCATCTGCGGTTCGAACGTGTCGAGCTCGAACAGGGTGATCGCCTTGGCGGTGCCGTTCATCTGGTCAATCGCGTCGTCCATCGCCGCGATCAGCCCGGTGATGGCGGTGCGGTCGAACGGGGTGATCAGGATGCGGCGCACGTCCTGCAGCAGCTCGCGCGTGATGTCGTCGGCCTTGTGCTCCTGGTCGTAGATCTCGCGCACGTGGAGCGCGATGTCGGGTCCGCCCTGCAGCAGCCGCGCGAGCGCGTCCGCGCCGGCGACCAGGGTCGCGGCATGCTCCTCGAACTGGTCGAAGAAGCGGCCCTGCTTGGGCATAAGCGCCTGGAACCAGCGCAGCATCGGCAACGTCTCCCCTTGTCGCCGCGCCCATGACAATAACCGCTCGCGCCGTCCAGTGGGGCGCTGCGGCGCGCGGAAGCCGCCGATCAGCCGGCGCAGGTCCGGCTCGTCGACAGCGGCGGCGGCTTGCGGCAGGTCGAACCACTGCAGGTCGCGCTCGTCCTGCTCCGGCCACTCCGCCGCCTGCTCGGTGACCGCCAGCGGGAACAGCGACACGGTCGCGTGCTTCAGCGCGCCGCTCCGCCGCTTCTTCCAGTAATGATACTGACCGAGCGGGGTGGGGCACGCGATGCCGCTGACGCCTGCTTCCTCAAACGCCTCGTGCGCGGCCGCCTCGTGATTGGCGAGACCGCGGATCGGATTGCCCTTGGGCAGCACCCAGCGCCGCGTCTCGCGGCTGGTGATCAGCAGCACGCGCACGTGTCCGGCCTCGTCCGTCTTGTACGGCAGGGCGGCAACCTGGCGGATGGCGACGTCTCCTCTGGTGCCCGATGTCTCCGAGACCAATAGCCTATGCCGATTCGGGTGTGAATCCCGTCAACGCCCCAGCATCTCCGCCAGCCGCAGCATGAAAGCGGCGCCGCGCTCCATCTGCGCGCGCGCGACATATTCGTCCGGCTGGTGCGCCTGCTCGATCGATCCCGGCCCGCAGATCACGGTCGAGAAACCCGCTTCCTGGAACTGGCCGGCCTCGGCCGCATAGGGCACGACCCGCGGCGGTCCGTTGTCGCCGGCCAGGCTGCGCGCGATGCGCTCGGCCTCGCCGTCCGGCTCGGGCGCGAAGGCAGGCGTGCTGGATCGCCGCGCCACCGCCACCCCGGCGTGCGGGAAGCGCGCCTTCATTTCCGTATCCAGCGCCGCCGCCTCCGCCAGGAAAGGCGCGAGCACCGCCTGCGGGTCGAGCCCGGGCGGGCAGCGCAGGTCGAACAGGAACACGCATTCGCGGGCGAGGATGTTGACCGCGGTGCCGCCGTTGATCTGGCCGACGGTGAGCGTCGCGTGGCGCGGCGTGAACGGCGAGTCCGGCTCCGCGGCCTGCTCCAGTTCGGCCGCGAGCCTGCTCAGCCGGTGGAGCAGCCGGATCGCCGCCATGTTGGCCGACAGGCCGAGATGGGTCAGGCTGGAATGCGCCTCATGTCCCGTGACGGTGACGACGTAGGAGGTGATGCCCTTGTGACCGTGCACCACCTCCATGTCGGTCGGCTCGCCGACGATCACCGCTGCCGGCCGGGGCAGATGCCGCACCAGTTCGGCGATCATCGCCGGTGCGCCGAGACAGCCGACCTCCTCGTCGTAGGAGAAGGCGAGGTGGACCGGTCGCCTGAGCCGCTCCGGCTCGGCGAAGATCGGCGCCGCTGCCAGCGCCAGCCCCAGGAAACCCTTCATGTCGCAGGTGCCACGCCCGTAGAGGCGGCCGTCGCGCTCGGTCAGCGCGAAGGGATCGCTGCTCCAGGCCTGGCCATCGACCGGCACCACGTCGGTGTGGCCCGACAGCACGACCCCGCCCGCGACCGGCGGTCCGATCGTGGCATACAGATTGGCCTTGCTGCCGTCGGCGTTGGGAACCCGCATCGTGGGTACGCCCAGTTCGGCCAGCAGCCCCTCGACATGGCCGATCAGCTGAAGGTTGGAGTCGCGGGAGGTCGTGTCGAACGCGACGAGTGTCGCCAGGCGATCGATCGCGCGGGCGGCAAGCGTCTCGGTATCGGGGAGCGGCGTCATGCCGGGACTGTAGCCGCGTTACGGCGCGTGTGAAGCGGCCGCATCCGGTTGCGGGCTGCGCCGGGTTGAACCGCGGCCGGATCCGGCCCATGGGCGCGGCCAGGAAGAGGAGTTCTGCTTATGCGCGATGTTGCGCACGTGATCGTCGGCGGTGCGGGCGGCAGCCCGGCCCGTCAGGCCGACATATTCGATCCCAATACCGGCCAGGTGCAGGCGCGCGTCGCACTGGGCGGCGGGGCCGAGCTGGATCGTGCGGTGGCCGCCGCCAAGGCCGCGCAGCCCGCCTGGGCCGCGGTCAACCCGCAGCGCCGCGCGCGCGTCATGTTCGCGTTCAAGGCGCTGATCGAAGCCAGCATGAACGAACTCGCGCACCTGCTCTCGTCCGAGCACGGCAAGGTGATCGCCGATGCCAGGGGCGACATCCAGCGCGGGCTGGAGGTGATCGAGTTCTGCTGCGGCCTGCCGCACCTGATCAAGGGCGAGTTCACCCATGGGGCCGGCCCCGGCATCGACGTATGGTCGATGCGCGTGCCGCTCGGCATCGGCGCCGGCATCACCCCGTTCAACTTTCCCGGCATGATCCCGATGTGGATGTTCGGCCCGGCGATCGCCACCGGCAACGCCTTCATCCTGAAGCCCAGCGAGCGCGATCCGTCGGTACCCGTCCGCCTGGCCGAACTGATGCGCGAGGCCGGCCTGCCGGACGGCATCCTGCAGGTGGTGCATGGCGACAAGGAGATGGTGGATGCGATCCTCGACCATCCCGACATTGCCGCGGTCAGCTTCGTCGGATCGTCCGACATCGCCCACTATGTCTACTCGCGCGGCACGCAGGCCGGGAAACGCGTGCAGGCGATGGGCGGCGCGAAGAATCACGGCGTGGTCATGCCGGACGCGGACCTGGACCAGGTCGTGGCCGACCTGGCGGGCGCGGCGTTCGGCTCGGCCGGCGAGCGCTGCATGGCGCTGCCGGTGGTGGTGCCGGTCGGCGAGGACACGGCCGACCGGCTGCGCGCCAAGCTGATCCCCGCGATCGAGGCGCTGCGCATCGGCGTCTCCACCGATGCCGACGCCCATTACGGCCCGGTCGTGAACGCCGCGCACAAGCAGCGGGTGGAAGACTGGATCCAGACCGGCGTCGACGAGGGCGCGGAGCTGGTGATCGACGGCCGCGGCTTCGCACTGCAGGGGCATGAGGGAGGCTTCTTCATCGGACCCAGCCTGTTCGACCATGTTACGCCCGACATGCGCGCCTACCAGGAGGAGATTTTCGGGCCGGTGCTGCAGATCGTGCGGGCCCGCGACTTCGAGGAGGCGGTCGCGCTGCCGTCGACGCACCAGTATGGCAACGGCGTCGCCATCTTCACGCGCAACGGCCATGCCGCGCGCGAGTTCGCGGCGCGCGTCAACGTCGGCATGGTCGGCGTCAACGTGCCGATCCCGGTGCCGGTCGCCTATCACAGCTTCGGCGGCTGGAAGCGCTCCGGTTTCGGCGATCATAACCAGCACGGCATGGAAGGCGTGCGGTTCTGGACCAAGACGAAGACGGTGACCGGGCGCTGGCCGGACGGCTCGGCGCAAGGCGACTCCAGCTTCGTCATCCCCACCATGGGATGACCTGAAAGCCCTCTCCCCTTCAGGGGAGAGGGTTGGGAG
>CAXTUG010000003.1:0-36527 GCA_964247375.1 uncultured Sphingomonadaceae bacterium | reverse complement strand
GTCCGATCCGACTTCGACCAGGTAGGCGCAGTCGCCCAGCGCGAAGATGTCGGGATCCCGGGTCGTCTGCAGGGTCGGGGTGACCACCAGCTGGTTGGTCCGCGTGGTCTCCAGCCCGCCGGCTGCAAGCACGTACCGACGCGCGCGCACATGGCGCCGCTCCCGGTTCGGCAGGGTGACCTCGACATGGTCGACCTGCGATCCGTCCGGCTTCAGGCCGATGCCGGTCAGTGCGGCAGCGGTCACGATCCGCACATTCCGCGCGGCGGTGACCTCCCTGCCGTATCCCGCCCAGAAGTCGGGCGGCCTGCTGAAGCGCTCGACCGTCGTGTGCAACCACTCGCTCTCCAGGCCGGGCACGAGCGGACCCGAGGGCGTGAAGTCGGCGGTTCCGGCCTCGGCCGCCTCCAGCGCAGCGGGATAATAGCGGGCGACGTCGTCATAAACGATCGGCCAGCCGGAATGCGGCACCCAAGGCCGCGGCTCGAAGTCTATGGGGTCATAGGGAATCGAGCGCCCGCCCCAGATGCTCGACGTGCCCCCCAGCGCGCGCACGCGGTAGGTATCGAGCGGCCAGTGCACGCCCGCATCCGCGACCTCACCGGCGTAGAAGTCCTGCGATTCGTCCGTGCGGACCTTGCCTCCGGCTTCGAGCAGGACGACGTCGCGGCCGCTCTGCGCAAGCTGCGCGGCCAAGGTGAGGCCCGCAGCCCCGCCGCCGGCGATGCAGATGTCGGCCTCGATCGGAGTCTCGGACAGGTCGTTCGAGCCAATGATCACCGACACCCTACTCCCTGGCTTTACCCGGCGTAGGAGACGCGCAAGGCACACGCAAGATGGTGTGTGCAAGTGCAGCGAAAGCCGGCTGTTTGATGTGCGGGATCACGCAATAAAATGCCCCCGCTGCTCGGCAATCAAATTTTTTGCACCTGCGAAGGCAGTGTGCCAGATGACCGTTTGTCGTTATGGGGGAGTGATCGAGACATGGCCGGACACGAGGAAGTCCACGCGCGTCCGGCACGACCGAAGGTGTTGATCTGCGCCAAGGGTTATCCGCCCGATGTCGGCGGCGTTCAGACCTACAGCGAATATCTTGCCCGCGCGTACGCCAAAGCCGGACTCGAACCAGTCGTGATCAGCTCGCGTCCCGGCGAGACCGGATGGCTCGATCTGGATTACCCCGAGGGCAAGGTGCGCCTGTTCAATGTCGGTCAGGGGCAGCAGACCCGCCTTTTTTTCCGCATGCTGGTCAGTGCACGGCGGATTCTGGCCGCGGAACGCTTCGCCTTTCTCCATCCGACCACTTGGCGGCCCGCGCTGGCGCTCGCCCCATGGTGGCGGCGGCATATCGTACTGCTGACCGTGCACGGCCAGGAGGTGCTCAGCACGCCGCGGCCGCTCGTCCGTCCGATGCGCTGGGCGCTGCGCACGGCGGATGTGGTCGCCGCCGTGTCGCGTCCGACGCTGATGGCGGCGCGGAGCGCTTTGGCGGGAGGGAAGGCGAAGGGTGACTGGTTCGCCGTTCACAACGGCCTGTCTTATGCGCAGGATGCCGCCGCTTACGCGCGCCCTGCGCGGCCGAACGGGCCGGTTCGGATCTACAGCTTCTCGCGACTGGCGGAGCGGAAGAACATCGAGGGTGGCTTGCGTGCGCTTCGGATGCTGCGCGACCGTGGGATCGAGAATTTTGACTATGTGATCGGCGGCGGCGGTCCGCTGAAGGAGCGCATCGCGGCGCTCATCGGCGAGCTCGGCCTGTCCGACAAGGTCAGGATGGCGGGCTATATCGAAGAAGCAGACATTCCCGAACGTTACAAAGCGTGCGACATTTTCCTCCATCCGCAGACGGCGCCACGCGGCGGCACCGATCTTGAGGGGTTCGGGTTGGCGATTGCCGATGCCATGTCGTTCGGAGCGCTGGCGATCGTCGGCGAGGCCGGAGGACCGGCCGATTTCGTGACCAACGAGGAGAATGGCCTTGTCGTCGACGGCGCGCAGGTCACGCAGATCGCCGATGCGCTTGCTTCGGTGCTCACCGACGAGGATCGCCTGCAGCGAATCGCACGGACCGGACGCGACTGGACGCTGGCGCACCTGTCCTGGGATCGCCATGCCGCCGAAATCCTGAAGCACGCGGCTCACGCCGGTGCGCCGCTACCCCTGTCGTAGAAGAAGTCGCAGGAGTAATCGCCATGCTGCACTGCGGGGTTTGCGCGGGGGGCAATGCAGCTTACTAGGGTAGCGCGTGCGGATCGCGCGTGCCGGCGATCGAGTGAGGATTGAATGGGCGATGTTTCGCTAGAGCTCCGTCGCAACGCGCCTGGCGCAATTACTGCCCAGCAGGTTGGTACGACGGCGGCACCGTTCTCCCGCGCTGCCGAGGAAGAGCGCGCCAAGGTGCGTAGGCGCGACAATGCGATCTACGCCTTCTTCATCTGCGAACTGATCGGCCTGACCATCCTGCAGAAGCTGGGGCTTGGCAGCACGCCGGAGGGCGTCGTGGCGCTGAACGTGCCGATGATGGCGATCGGCGTGGTGGCGCTCTGCGCCTTCGCCCGGCCGATTTTTCCGCCGTCGCGATTGGTGCTGTACTTCGCCACCGTGGTGACGTCGATCGGCAGCACGGCGATCTTCGCAGATACCTACTCCGTAAACAGCCTGGCGCTGTTCGTCGTGCTGTACCTGCCGATGATCGTGACCTTCACGACAAGCCAAGCCAATTACCACCGCTGCATGGAATTCCTGAGCCGGTTGATGGTCGCGGTGTGCGGCATCGTCATCGCCCAGCATGTTTCGCAGGTAGTGTTCTCGTGGCAGGTCTGGCCCAACTTGAACAAGCTGCTGCCGCCAAACTTCCTCATCCAGAACTTCAACTATGTCCAGCCGATCGTCTGGGGCATGAGATATATGAAGCCGAACGGCATCTTCTTCCTGGAGGTGTCGTTTCTGTCCCAGTATATCGCCCTCGCGCTGGCGGTGGAGATCGCGATCTTCAAGCGGCCGTGGCGGCTGATGCTGTTCTCCGCAGTGCTGCTCTCGACCTTCGCCGGCACCGGCCTGCTGCTGATGCTGCTCACGATCCCCGTGCTCATAGGCCGCACGCGCATCCGATCGATGACGACCGTCATCCTGATGCTGTGTATCGTCGCCTATGCCAGCTACAAGCTGGGCTGGTTCGACCTGGTCAGCCATCGGCTGGACGAGTTCAACAAGGCCGGACGGAGCGCCAATATGCGCTTTATCGAGCCGCTGAACCGGCTGATCGCGGCCGCCGATCGGCCGGGCGCGCTGCTCCATGGCATCGGCGCCGGGCAGATCGAGAAGACGTTCGGGTATCAATGGTGGCCGATCACCAAGGCGGTGGTCGAATATGGGTTCCTGCCGGGCCTGATCTTCTACACCTTCTTCCTCTATACGTTGTTCGATCATCCGCCGAGCCGCCGGCTGGCCTTCACCCTGGCGGTCTGGTTCAGCATCGAGGGCGCGCTGCTGACGTCGGTCAACCCCCTCACCTGCGCGCTGATGTCGACGCTGTTCTTCCTGCCGCGGCAGGAGCGTGGCGAGCGGAAAGACGGGCAAGGCGATGCCGCCGCACAGTCGTTGCCGGCAATGCAACTCGGCGCTCTGCCGGCCATGCGCGAGCGGGTGCAGAAAGAGCCGAAAAAGAGCGAAAATGTCAGAAACGAACTGAAGAATAACGGGTGGCCTGACCAAGCCGGGCCTGGCCCGATCGCGGTGGGCACGCCCGTGCCTCCGGTCGATGCGCCGCTGATCGCTGCCGAGCCGATCCCACCCACCATCCCCTCCCTTGCAGTATGCGATCCGCACATCGCCGAGCCGGACACGGCGGGGCGGCTGATCTACGCCGTCGGCGACGTGCACGGCCGGGCCGACCTGTTGGCCGAGCTGATCGGGGCGATCGAGCAGGACATTCCCCAGGCGGCCAATCCGTCGGGCGAGAAGCCGATGATCGTGTTCCTGGGCGATTATGTCGATCGCGGCCCGCAATCGCGAGAGGTGCTGGACATGATCGCCGAGCTCGCCCGCGTGCAGGACTTGGAGGTGCGATGCCTGATGGGCAATCACGAGGAGGCGCTGCTCGACTTCCTCGACAAGCGAACTGCCGGCGCGAGCTGGGCGCGGCACGGCGGTAATACGACGCTCGCCTCCTACGGCGTGACGCTGCCCGCCGACACCAAGGACCGGACCGCCTGGTCCGCAACCCGCGAGCAGTTCGAGGCCGCCATTCCGGAGGAGCACGTCAGCCTGATGCGCGGCATGCGCGACACGTTCGCGATCGGCGACCTGCTGTTCGTGCATGCCGGCGTGCGGCCGGGCGTGCCGCTGGAGGAGCAGAACCGGCGCGACCTGCTCTATATTCGTCCGGATTTCCTGAACAATCCGGTCGATTGCGGCAAGCTGGTGGTGCACGGGCATACGCCGCAAGAGCGCGCTTACGGTGCGCCGGGGCGGCTGTGCCTCGACAGCGGCGCCTATGCGACGGGCGTGCTGACCGCCGCCCGGTTCGACGGATCGGCGCCGGTGATCATCGAGGCAGGACGCCGGACGGACGGTGAGGCGGTGGACGGCTGATCTGAGGCCGGACATCGGAGCGACAGGATGGAAAACGGCCCGGCCGGCGGTCACCGCGCCTTTTGGTCTGGCCTTGTCGTAACATCTGCTCTAGTCGACGCGGACACGAGACTGATCGTGCTTTACGAAACGACGGGGGTTGTGCGGCGGGGGAACCGATGACGGCTGTTTTCGTGATACTCGCCTGCGCGTTACTGTTGCTGTTCCTGCATCCCTACCTGACCTATCCAGCATCGTTGAAGCTGTTTCGCGAGCGGCCGGTGCGGCGCGTCGACACGGCTCCGCTGCCGTCCGCAACGATGGTGTTCGCCGCTTTCAACGAGGAGGCGTCGCTGCCGGAGAAGATCGCGAACCTGCGCGCGATCAAGGCGATCCACCCTGATATCCAGGTGCTGGCCTATTCCGACTGCAGCACGGACGCCACGCTGGAGATGCTGCACGCCGCATCCGACGTGCTGCGCGTGGTGCCCTCGACCGAACGGACCGGCAAGGCGACGGGGATGCGGCGGATGGTGGCGGAGGCAACCGGCGAGATCGTGATCTTCACCGACGCCAACGTGATCTTGGATCCGGCATCGGTCACCCCGCTGCTGCGCTACTTCTCGGACCCCACGGTCGGCGGAGTCGCCGGCACGCTGAAATATACCAACGAGGATGCGAGCGCGACCGCCAAGGTGGGCGGCATGTATTGGCGCCTGGAAGAAGTGTTGAAGCGGCGCGAATCGTGCGTGGGATCGATCATGGGGGCGGACGGATCGATCTTCGCGACGCGGCGCGTGCTGTATCCCGAGGTGCCGCCGCACCTGCTGGACGACATGACCGTATCGATGTCGGTGACGTTCGCGGGCCAGCGGCTGATCCACGCAGAGGACGTGATCGCGTACGAGAAAAATGCGACCGCCTCCAGCGACGAGTTCCGCCGCAAGCGCCGCATCGCCTGCCGCGCGTTCAATACGCACCGCCACCTGTGGCCGACCATCCGCCGCCGCTATGGCGTGGGCGACCTCTACAAATATGTGTCGCACAAAGTGCTGCGCTGGTTCGGCATCATCCCCTTGTTGCTTGCGGGGCTGTTCGTCGCGCTGGCGCTGCTGGCGAGCGGGCACGTGCTGCTGCTGCTGGTGCTGATCGTGCTGGGCGGCGGCGCGGTCCTGCTGGGCCGGGCCAAGGTGAGCGGGTTCCGCACCGGATATGAGGCGCTGCTGTCGATCGTCGCGACCTTCTACGGCATCCTGGATGCGTATCGCGGCATGACCTACCAGACCTGGACGCCCGCCGTTTCGCGGGATTGAGAACATATGTGCCAGCGCATTGGAGAAGGTGAAGGTCACCGTCGCGAGTCGGCGCGAACAGCTCCAGCAGCGGCAGGAGCTGCGCCCAGCATGCCAGTTCGTCGGTGATCAAGCGACCGCAAAAAACGGGATGAACTGGACCTCTGCAAAATATCGCCAGCGCGGGTATGGGAGTCACAAATGCAACGCTAGGCAAGGCCAAGCGCGTAGCTGATCCCTCGATCAAACGCTAACTCCGCCTAGCTAGCATTTGATGGCGATTAAGGGTTAAGCCCAAAGCTGCTCCTGGTCTAGATTACCAACCTATGTAGTATCGCGGGTGTATGTCCGCTAAAAAGCTGCAAAGCCTCCAGCCGCTTCGCGCAATGGCCGCTATGGTTGTCGTGACATACCATCTTGGCCGCCCACTGGGACATTTAGGCTACACTGGAGCATGGCCAAGAGCTCTAAGCAGCGCTGTTGACATCTTCTTCGTGATAAGCGGCTTTATAGTATGGGTAACAACCCGCAGTGATAGTGTATCTCCAAAGCTGTTTTATTGGAGACGCATTGTTAGGATTGTACCACTTTACTGGCTCATGACTACAATCATGTTGATGGTGCTTCTAACAGCTCCATCTGTAATGAATATTTCAAAGTTTTTTCTTCCTCATGTTATTGCGTCATATCTTTTTATACCAAGTATTAATCCTGGAAAGCCTGCGATGCAGCCTCTGCTTTTTGCAGGATGGTCACTTAACTATCAGATGTTCTTTTATGCAATTTTTGGCGCTCTTCTCCTTACTAAATGGAGAATTCGTTTAGTAGCGATAATCTTGATCTTTGTTATGCTTCGCCTAATAGGCTATGTTTGTAGCGCCCCAAGATTATCGATACTAGGTTTCTATTCAGATGGTATAATTTGGGAGTTCTTATACGGAATTATTATTGGCGAGATATTTTATCGTAATGGAGATAAAATGCCATTTGGGCGACGTTTTTCTACCGTTTTATTAGTTTTCGGGCTGTTTATTCATTTTGGATTGCCAGAGACAAGCTGGCCTTATGATCCTCGTTACGGATTTACATCAGCTTTTTTAGTAGCTGGAGCCCTCGGGCTTGAGTCTGCCGAATGGTTTAGGCGGGTGCGCATATTTCGATTGCTGAGCGATAGCTCTTACTCAATTTATTTAAGTCACGAAATTTCAATGGCTGCTTTTTTAGTTTTTTGGCGCCGGACTGGGTTACCAGTTGATACACCAAGTTTGTTTTTGTTTGTGTCTCTAGATATTTGTATAGCTTTAGGCGGTGGGTTAGCTTGCAATTACTTTGTAGAGCGCCCCCTAATAAGCTATTTCAAAAAGCGAGATCCTGGATCAAAGATTGCAAAGCCCAGGTGGGTTAAAACATCGGCTGAGCAGCCTGCCGTACGAGCAACTGCAGGAGGTTAGGCATCGATCAGCCGCCCCCTCCCCGACCGGTTACTAGGCGCTGCTGTCGATCGTCGCGGCTTTCTACGGCATCCTCGACACATCCGAGGCATGACCTACCAGACTTGGACACCGATCGATTTGCAGGATTGACCCTTTATCTGCGGAAACGAACTATTGGGCGGAAGCCATAGGTTCAGACATCATCCTGCTCCGCTATCAAAGCACCCAAAGTCGCTCCGCCGCCCTGAGCGAGGTCGAAAGGCTTGGCCGAGCGAAGCCGAGTTTCTCGGCTGCGTCTACACAAACGGTAATGAAGAGGTCCAGATTGCAGAGGCTATCGCACGAAAGGCGCGCCGACATGCCTCTCCCCTTGCTCGTCAGCGCAGCGCAGGCTCGAGAGGTGGCCGCCGCCAAGCTCTCAGTTCCCGCAGCGCGGGCGGCATGATCACCAGGACGCCGATCAACGCCGTCGCGGCGGCGGCCATTCCCACCAGCAGCGACCAGTAGAGGCCCGGCTGGAGCGCCAACCAATCCGGCAGCAGCATCGTCAGCAGTACGGCTAGAACGGCGGCGTTGGCGACGATCAGGTGATTGGGGCGCACGAAACGGAAGCGTGTGCCGGCAAGCCCCAGCAAGGCCGCGCAGGAGGCGGCGACGGGATAAAGGTAGATGGCGATGGCCGCCGCCCAAGCTTGGATCTGGCCGACGAACAGGAAGAATTCGCCGTAGCTGGCGCTCATGCCCGTCAGCACGACCATCATAATCGTCTTGCCGCGCTCGTCCTGGCGCAGATTATGCACCATCAGCGCCAGCTGCTCACGCAGCACCATGCCGGCGATGCTCACCGCCGCCAGGCCACCCGCCGCACGATAGGGCAAGGGCGCGAGATGCGCAAATAGCGGGCCGAACAGCAGCAGCGACAGAATCGTAATCAACGATCCCACGCCGACGAACAGAGAGGTAAGATCGCGCAGGCGCGACAGCCGCGTCTCATCCCTGCGGCGACAAGCCTCGTAATAGAGCGGCGATAGATAGAGTTCGGCGGCCTCCGAGAAGGGCACGATCACCTGCGCCGGCGCATTGGAGAAGGTGAAGGCTGCCGTCTCGCGGATCGGTGCGAACAGCGCCAGCAGCGGCCGCAGCGACAGGAGCTGTGCCCAGCGTGCCAGCTCGTCCGTGATAATCGGCGCTCCCGTGGTGACGAGTCGACGGATCTGCACGCGCGAGAGGTGCCCGGCCTTAGCATCCTCAGCACGGGCGCGCACGTAGGACACCAGGATTGAACATGCGAAGCCGATCGGCGCGGCCGAGATCGCGCCAACCGCGCCCCAATGCAGCACGAACACGAACAGCAGACCGGCGACGACCTGAATCGCAGCCGGCAGCATCTTGGTCGAACTGAACAGCTTATGCTTACGCCGCAGCCGGTAGTAGACCCCGGCCAGCGTATTGCCGCGCAGGAGAAAGGCGAAAGCGAGGATCAGCGGCAGGCCTATGCCGATTTGCAGCGTACCCTGGAACAACGCGCCCCAGGCGAGCGCCAGCAGACCGGCGATCGGGACGAGGTTGATGGCCGCCACGATGCGCGACAGCAGCACCGTGCTCTTCAGGTAAACGTCTCGCTCGCGGCCTTCTGGATAGTCGTAGCAGGTGCGCATCATGCCATTGACGATGCCGGCATCGCTGACGATGCCGATGAACTGCGCCAGCGAGACCGACACGCCATAAGCGGCGAGATCGCCGGGGCTCAACTCGAACGCGTAGACGGGCAGTAGGATGAATGCAGCGACTCGAGGCGCTGTCGCCGCAACCATATAAAGCAGGGCGGCTGCTAGAGATCGCTTGGCCGCGCTCATACGACGAGACTTACGCAAAAATCATACGTGTCCGCCACGCCGTAGAAGCACACCAACCCGATTACCTCACGCACCTGGAAACTCCGCTTGATCCTCCCCTACCACTAAGCGGTGAATTGTTGCGCCGCAACATTTTTACATTTAAGGAGCGCAAAGTCATGACTTTGCGCTCCTTAAAAATCCCCGACTATAATAATATTAAAACCGGATTACTGAAACACAAAGCCGATGGATGTTCCATGAATGTGCGAGGAGTCAACACCGGATACGATAATACGATCATAGGCGTCGAACGTTATGTAAGTATCACCATTGACGGTCGTGACAGTTGGAGTTTTCCCGGCAGCATACCAGAGAGAGGCGTTAATCTCGTCGCCTACTCCAAAGTCTTGAATAACATCCTTGCCCGACCCTGGTCCAAATACAAATACATCTTTACCTGCACCGCCGAATAGCACGTCATTGCCGGTTCCGCCGAGCAACCGGTCATCGCCGTCGCCGCCACGCAACGTATCGGCGCCATCGCCACCGCTGATGGTGTCGTTCCCAGTTCCTCCAATAATAATGTTGTTGCTGACATTGCCGGTAAGGACAAGAGCACTGCCTACAGCCGAGGTAAGATTCTCGACGTTCGCTGACAGAGTGTAACTAACGGATGTGTAAACTTGATCGGTACCACCAAGGCCCAAGTTATAGTTTTCCAATATAACGTCATCTGTCGAGTCAACGTGGTATACGTCGTTGCCATCACCGCCTACCATATTGTCTGTACCAGTGCCGCCATCGAGCGTGTCATTACCAGCGTTGCCGGTCAGCTTATCGTCACCGGAGCCTCCGTATACTCGATCATTTCCATCACCAGCATAGATCGTGTCATTACCGTCAAGACCATAGGTCGTATCGTCGCCTGTGCTGCCAGTTATAATATTTGCACTGCTGTTGCCGGTTCCAACGAGACCTCCCGTTCCAGACAGCGTCAAGTTCTCGACGTTCGCATCCAGCGTGTAATTGACAGATGCTATGGCTGTGTCGCTTCCACCCTTCCCTGCGTTATAATACTCGTTAATGTGATCAGCGAGATGATTAATGTAGTAAGTGTCATTACCATCGGCGCCTACCATGACATCTCCGCCATTTGATCCTTTCATTATATCAGCCTTGGAAGTGCCATTATATACATTGCTGATGCTGTTTCCCAACTGGCCACCTCCCCCGGTCTGACTTGTGCCAAACAGCCGTTCAAAGGCCGCAGCGGCATTCGGATACTGGTCAGCGCTCAGCTTACCCTGAAAAGCAGCGTTCGAGTCCCAATAGTTCTGATAGAGCATGTTGTGGTCGGAGACCCACTTTGCCATCAATTCGACAAACTGCGGCGCGTCCGAATTAATGCCCCATTCGGCAACCGCAGTCTGCTTACCATGTGTAGCAGCAAAATCCTGTTGCCACTGAAGCCCGTATTGTTCTTGTACGAACCAGTTGAACGCCTGCTGAGGATCTTTTGAATCCCACTGCGTATTGTAGTAAAGATCGGTCCCGATCACGTCGACATATTTATCGCCCGGATAAGCTGTCTCCGGATTCATGTCGGTCGGACCCACATTGGGCGTCCATTCAAACACGAACTTGTTGGACACGCTGCGGAACGTGTCGACGAAAGCACGGTAAGCACCAATATAGTCGTCCGCGTGACCAACTGCAGATGATGAATTCCAATCCTTGCCGTTGAATTCCCAGCCGACGCGGACGTAGATCTGATCGCTGTTATGCGAGTTCGCGACCATCTGCTTGGCGAGCGCCAGATAGTTGTTGTTGTAGGCGCCGGTGGCTGCGGTCGCCAGGTTGGCGCCGTACGGGATGAGCGGGATCGACCACATGATGTTGACGTTCTGCCCGGCAAACTGCTGTGCCTCCCAACCGGGCGAAGTCAGCCAATCGCTCCAGTTAGCCGCACCGCCGTGCAGCTGGATCGTGTTGAGGCTGCCGCCCAACCACGACTTGGCACTCAGATAGTCCTGGACGTTGTTCTGAACATAAATAGACGAGATCGTCATCTTACTCGCTCACCCACGCTTACTCGCGGAGCGGTAGCGCTCCGTTGCCTTAAGATGACCCAGGATTGGAAAATACTTCCGACGAAGTGAGGTTAAGCGAGACTTAGCTAATAATCGCGAAACAGCTGACCGTAACCGCGCACAAATATAAGAGTTGATGATCTGTTTACCATAAGATCGGTTGACTTTTATTGGGTGTTTTGGCGGCACTTTGCGAGAGGTGGTGATCGCGGGAAGTTGGCGATGTCGACAATGTTACGCTCACCGCCGTCCCCTGGATCAGGGTATGTAAGGCGCCAAGCTTCGCACTTGCGCTTCTTGAAGAGTTGACGCTTGGTAGGCTTTCGAGCGCGTGGCCATTTTCAATCTGCTGGTGGCGCGCTCCACCCCGATCGAAGGATTTCCAGGATGGGCTTCAAGATGGCTCGTTGTGCTGCAATCCTCGCAGTTGCCACGATTGCAATGGTGGCCTCAGAAGCTGAGGCACAGCCCAGAAATGCCGACGACGGTTGCGCAACACATGAGAATCTGAACGGCGTCGATTATTACCGGGCAATGGACGCCAGCAAGCCGTATGCCTGCCGCCGGTCCGGCGATCTCGTTCGGTTCGAGGCGCGCTCAGGTGATCGCGGCTACTGGATGGATGCGATGCACCATAATGAGCGCGCCGAGCTCGTTACCACTAGCGCTGGCAAGCAGACCGATCGCATGTACCCTTCGGGACGGGATGTCTGGTTATCCTACGCGTTCCGGCTGGTTTCGGGGGAACAGCAATCACATTGGGCCATCGTCGGCCAGATGCATCCTTCAATCGATCCATTCGAGGCACGTGTGCCGCCCTCGCTCGCCTTGACTCTTCGTCCAGCACCAGGGGGAGCCAGCCTTTCCCTTGAGACCCGCTCAGACCCTTCATTGATCTCAAAGTCCAGCCCCGCCGCCGTTGGCCGCTGGCGTGGCAGCTTACGCACCGGACAGTGGGTGCAGATCGTACTTCGTTACCGAGCCGACCCATTCGGCCATGGCGCGCTGCAAGCGTGGGCCGATGGACGAGAGGTCGTCAATCTCCGAAACATTCCAATAGGCTACAATAACGTGCGCGACGGCGCTGCGTGGGAGTTCGGCATCTATCGCGGCCAATCGGCGGAGCCTCTGGTGGTTGAGTACGCCAACATGGAACAAGGCACGCAGTCGCTAATGAACCGCGTGACCAACCCTAAGCCACTGCCCCAACCTGCTTGGTAGGCCGGCCACGACCCTGCCCGATCTTACGCCGGCGGGCGCTATCAATGGCCAAGGCGTAGGTCAGGCCAAGCACTACACATACGCGCGAGTCGCCGAAGAAAGTGAAATTCTCCACTTGGCTATACAATACCACATAGGTGATGGCTGCTACTGCCCAGTAGCTTTTTACATGCCCTTGAGCGGCGGCTTGCGTCAGAAGGTGAAGCATCAGCACGACCTGCGCGAGCACAAGAAGCAGGGCGATAATGCCGCCATTCATTAGCAATGCGAGCGTGTAATTGTGGACCGGCAGGAGCACCCAGTAGAGGCTGCCGTAATCCCACCAAAGCTGATCCCAATAACCCTCCGGCGCGCCGAAGATAAAATACTCGCCGATATGCTCAACAGCACGCGACCAGAGCTTCATCCGGATCTGGAACGTGTCAATACCTGCAACGCGGGCGCTTACGCCGAGCCACTGATCAGCGACAATAGCGACGACGACCATGCCGCAGATAATCGCGGTTCGAGCAGCAGCCGGAAGCCGTTTCGTATAGTATAAGGTCACTGTCAGCACTGCCACGATCGGCAGGGCGAACCATGGCGTCTTCGATCCGGTGCAGATTGCCATCGCCAGGAAAGCTAGGCCAAACTGCACCGCGCGTTTTCCTGTAAGGATCATCTGTGAGAGCGCACCGACGCAGAGCAGATAGGCCGTGCACTGGTTGCCGTTCAGATAGAGCAGGCCGCCGGCCTTACCCGGATCGCTTACATTCACCCCGAGAAGGTCGTGCACGACCGCAACCTGCGCCGGGCTGTTGAACAAGGTTACGAACGGCGATGACAGGTACGCTGCCTCAACCGACGGCAGGAAGCGGAAGATCACAACGGTGACGCCGATCGCCGCGTTAGCCCATACGAAGGCCTCGGCTGCCAAGTTTACTTTCTGTCGATCATACTTGGCCGCAACCAAGAACAACGACGCGCAGAAGGCGAATTGCATCAAGAACATAGGCTGCTTGAAGATGCCTAAACTGCGCCAACCATGCGCCACTTCACAACAGATGATATACAAAACCGCTAAGGAAAGCACCCAAAAGTACCTTCGTACAGACCTATGGGCAAAAACAAGCGCCGTAATGGGGATCAACGTCAGCAGACTGATTGAAAAGCTTGATTTACTTGAGTTTAGATAGACAGGAACTATCGCCAAGATCAATAAAAAGAGCGCCGGCGCTACGGCGTACCGCTCCAACGTCGGCCATCTATCAACCGTTTCGGCCGAGACACGCTCAAGTTTGGACACACAACGCCCTTCTACCGATCCACGGCTGTCATTACCGTCACTTGCTCGCCGCGTAAACGGAGGATCGGCACCGGTTGCCCGCTCAAAGATCGCGCGCCGCCGCCACCGACATTGCGGCTGGCCAACAACGTTGCCGATGATGTCAATCTTCGTGTGGCGCTATTTTTAGGCGCGGCGCATGAGATAACTGGCCGCCGCTGCAAGGCCGAGGTAACCTACCAGTGTGGATCTCAGCTTTGGCCGCTTTGTCGTTACCGACAAAGGCCATCAGATAACTAGCATAAACAAGAATGGGGTGCACGTCTCGATGGATATGGAGTATATCGCGGCGAAACCAAAAAACGACACTTCTATGAGGTGAGGATCAGACAATGAGCGATGCGGCTATCCTTGATGAAGTAGAATATAAAGCCCGGCTTGATCGAGAGCGCGAATTTCATAACGATCGGTTCACCGATGAGAATCGAATGGCTCAGCGTAAGTTCTACAAGGCGTTGACCCATCTCGAAGATCGTATGAACTCGATCACGCAGGAGGCCGCCCGCGACGCAGACGTGCTCGAATATGGCTGCGCTAAGGGCAAGCTGTCGTTGGCGTTGGCTTCAACAGCGAAGCATGTCCACGGGATCGATATTTCCGACGTTGCGATCCAGATCGCCAACGACGAGGTCGCCGCCCGCGGGCTGAAGAACGTGACGTTCAGCGTGGCCGACGCGATGGATACCGGCCTGCCGGACGACAGCTTCGACATCATTTTCGGCAGCGGCATAATCCACCACCTGGACACCGAGCGATCGCTTCGCGAGATTTATCGGCTCCTGAAGCCGAATGGGGTCGCGATCTTTAAGGAGCCGCTTGGTGAGAACATTGCGATAAAGGCGTATCGGACGGCTACTCCAAGAGCACGGACGGTCGACGAGCATCCCCTGCTGAAGGAAGATCTGCGGATTGCCGAGGCTATATTCGACAAGGTCGAGTGGTCGTTCTACGGATTGACGACCTTAGCCTCGGTGCCATTCCACAAATCGGCTGTTTTCAATCCGATTTTCAAGGTGACGGCAGCGCTCGACAGCCTGCTCCTGCGATTGCCTTTACTGAAATGGCAGGCTTGGTATGCGCTCATACAGTTCCGGAAGCGGCCGAGCTGACTGTATCATACGCTAAATTGAGTTCGGCTCGCAGCAGTTATCACAAAGTAAGTCCAAATGCGGGATGTCGGCGCATCACGTAGCCGATCAATCCGAACCCCGATACTATGGCCACCCACGCGCTGGGCTCGGGAACAGCGGATATCTTCATCGAAATGCTCGTGATCATTCCCGCCGACCGGCTATAGGTCTGATCCAATCGCAGCACCGTGCGTCCAACAAGCGGTCCGTCAGGTGAGCCGGTATGGACATCATCCGCCAGATAGTGGGACTCCTGAGAAAAGGAGCCGAAAGCGCCGCTCTTGATCTGGGAGAAATCAGGAAGAGAAACACCGTCCACGACGACCGACGCAAGAGGCTCATACCAATAGAGCACGTTTACGAAACTCGTGCTGGTATTGCCGTTGCGGATGACGCTGTTCCCCTGCGAATCCGTACTGACCGAATTGATCACCATATTGTCTGCGTTGCTTACCTCGAACGACGCGTAGTCCACGCCCGACACCGGGAAAAGGAGGGAGGCTGCCTGCCCCGTGGAAGGCGCCGGCGCGTAACCGGACGATGCGAATGTGCTGCTACCGAAGCTCACTGCGGGGGGCAGCGTCGCATAGGAATAGAAGCCGTAGGAGATCTGATCGGGATCAGGCGGCGGCAGCTTGGCCGTGTCGATCACGAAACTTCCGCTCACCATATCGTCATAAACGGGCGGCCGGATGTAGGTAGTCGTTCCGGCGAGAAAATCCTGGTAGCGGGTGTAGGCGCCCTCAGCCGTCGACGTGATGCCAGTGAAACTGATCGTCACGAGCGCTGCCTGCACCGCGGTTCCGGCGAGACATGCCGCAATGAGCGCCGCCGTGCCTACAACTGCTCTAACGGCTATTTGAGAGATGCGCATGGCGTTCCCTCCTTCCTGATCTTGCCATGGCATGACTCGATCGTGCCCGTTTGGCAATGCTCTCCACGCTCACTCGAGGGCAGATGTGGCAACGCCTACGATGCGCGGTGCGCGGGCGCGGCCTTCAGGTGATCGGCGAGGCGCATCGTCAGCGCGATCAGCGTGAGCGTCGGATTGGCGAAGCTTGACGTCGGAAAGGCCGCGGCGCCGGCGATGAACAGGCCCGCGGTGCCGAACACCTCGCCATTGGCGTCGCACACGCCGGTCGCGGCCGTCTCCGCCATCCGCGCAGTGCCGATATGGTGCCCGCCGACCGGGATGCGGCGGCTGACCCAGCCGGCGATATCCTCCTCGGACAGGTCGATCCGCACGGTGCCGCTGGGCGCGACCGCACGCTGGACCAGCCGCATGCCGTCGATCACGCGGCGCGCATCCTCGTCGGTCATGCGCCAATCGACATGCACGCGCGGCATGCCCAGCCGGTCGGTCTCGTCGCCCAGCGTGATGCGGCTGTCGGGGTGGGGCTGCTGCTCCGCATTGATGTCGATCGGATAGGTGGCGCGCGGGTCGCTCAGCACGACGGAGGGCAGCTTGCGCGTCGCCAGTACGCGGCGGCGCGTCCAATCCGCCGCGAACGCCATCAGCCGCGGCGATCCCAGCACCAGGTTGCGCGCGTGCGCGGCCAGGAAGGACAGACCGCTGCCGTAAGCGGCCCGGGCGACATGCTCGTGCGCGCTCATCTTGCGAGCATATTCGGGCACGATGAAGTTCTTCACGAGGAACATCGCCGACAGCACGGGATGGCGATGCTCCGGGTCGACGATGGCGGCATGGGCGGGCCGCAGGATCAGGCCGGCCAGCCGCTCGCGCCGCTGCGCTTCCGGCGAGAGCCACAGATAGCGGCGCACGTAGATGCCGTCGCGCGAGCGCTGGTAATCGATCCGCAGCGGGCGGCGGTCGCCGGTGAAGGCGATGCGGCCGATCTCACCTTCCAGGTGGCACTGATAGTAGCGGCCGACGAGGTCGCCCTGGTTGCCGATGCCGCAGCCGATCGTCTCGCGGCTGGCGCGCTGCAGCGGCGGGGTCTCTCCCCCGCGGGTGGCGACGACGATGCGCGGCGCGGCGATCGTCACCGCCCGCTCGCCGGCGCGGATGCGCACCCCGGCGGCGCGGGCGCCGCCGTCCGCCACCAGCAGCTGCTCGACCGGGGCGTGGGTGAACAGGCGGACGTTGGGCGCCTGTCCGATCCGGCGGCGGTACCATTTGCCGAAGTGGGTCGGGTGGCTGAAGCGTTCGACGCGGTCGAGGATCACATCCTCGGACAGCACTCCAGGGGCCATCGGCGCGGGCTCGCCGGGCAGCGCCTGCTCGGCGGTGAAATCGGCCGCACCGGCCTCGGCCCGGGCGAGCGCGCGCGGATAGCGGCTCCAGAGCTCGTCATGCCCGAACGGCCAGCGCGCGTCGCCGAGCCAGGGCCGCTCCTCGAAATCGATCGGATCGAACGGGATGCAGCGGCCGCCCCAGACCGAGGTCGACCCGCCGAGCACGCGCCGGCGGTACATGTGCGTCGCACTGTGGCCGGGACCGATCGACTGGGCGCGGTAATGATCCTGCCCGACCTTGTCGAACCCCTCGCCGCCGGCCTCGACCACCACCACCGCAAGGTTCGATCCGGCGAGCTCCAGCGCGAGCGTGATGCCCGCGGCGCCGGAGCCGACGATGACCAGGTCGGCCTCGATCCTGTCCGGCAGGGCCGCCTTGCGGGCGTCCGCGATCATCGGCCGCCCTCCACCCGATCGACCAGCGCGCGGAGATTGGCGATGCGCGTGGTGCCGACCAGGGTGCAGCCGACGATCGGATCGGCGACGGAGCGCGCCACCGCCTCGGCCGGCGCGAGGGCGGGCTGCAGCTTGATGATCTCGCGCGCCAGCACGATGATGCCGCGCCGCCGGATCTCGGCCGCGAGATCGCCCGCCGCCGCGATCACATCCCACGGCAGTTGCAGCATGGTCAGCCCCTCCATCGTCAGCGCCGCCGCGAGCGTCGGCAGATCGTCGCAGGACACGCCATAGTGCCGCACCTTGCCCGCCTGCCTGAGCCGGGCGAGCGCAGCGCCGACCGCCGCATCGCCGGCGACCGCCGCGGGCGGGCTGTGCAGCAGGTAGCCGTCCAGCCTATCGGTGCCGATCCGCCGCAGCGAGGCGTCGAGCGCGCCGGCGAAGGTCTCGGGCCGCCAGTCGTAGCGAAGCGACTCCTGGCGCCGGGCGGTGACCGCGGCACCCCCGCCCTGCCCACGCCGCGCGAGCAGCGGACGGACGAGCGGCTTGGCCCAGGCGAGCATCCGCATCTTTCCCGAGAAGCCGCGCCCAACCTTGCTGACGATGAACGCCGCATCACGCCGCCCCTTCACCGCCCGGCCGATCGTCCGCTCGCTGTCGCCCTGGCCGTAGATGTTGGACGTATCGAGCACGGTGACGCCGAGATCGAGCGCGGCGCGGATCAGCGCGGCGCTCTGCCGCAGCGACTGCGGATTGTTGAACGACCCGACCCGGCTGCAGCCCAGGCCAAGACGGGAGAGGTGCGGCTGGCCGGTCATCGCCGATATCCTTGCTTGTATTTCTGGGTAGGACCGGGGGTCCGCCCGGGTGCCGGTCGTCATCGCCACACCGCACCCCCGCAGGCGCGGATGTAGCGTGCGGCCGCGGCCGAAATCGGCTTGCGGCGCGGCCGATCCTTGCGGGCCAGCCAGCGTCCGAACTGCCGGACCGCCTTGGCGACGTCCACCTCTCCCCGCGCGAAGAACATGAGGTAGGGAGTGAACAGTGCATAGTTGGCGAGAATCTGCGGAAACGGCATGCGCAGGAAGCTGATGATATATTTGTTGGCCAGACGATCGGTCTGCACGACCCGCGTCGGCCGGCGGCCCGCGGGATGTTCCAGCTCCTCGGCGGACACGCCAGGATCGTAGAGGATGCGCCAGCCGCCGTCGATCAGGCGGTAGGACAACTCGATCTCCTCGAGACCGTAGAAGAAGTCGGGCAGGAACCCTCCGACCTCCCGCAGCGCCGCCTTGCGGAACGCGACGCAGCCCCCAACGAAGCGGAAGGTCAGGAAAGGCCGGGTCAGATCGACGGACTTGCGCGTGTGGGGAATGAGGTCGACCCGCCGGCGCGTATCGCCGCGGACATGCTTGCGGATCGTGACCGCGCCGAGGCGCTCCTCCTCGGCAAAGCGGGCCGCGAACCGGTCCAGGAAATCGGGCGTCTCAACGAAGACATCGTCGTCGAGCAGGACGACATAGTCTCCTTGCGCGGCATCGAAGCCGTCGTTGCGCGCGATCACGCCCTTGTTGCCGCCGCTCCGCACGTACCGGCCATGTGCAAATCCGCCCAGCCATGCCTCGCGACCGGCGCGCTCGGGGTTATTGTCGACGAGAATGACTTCATAGTCGTCGCGGGATCCAAGCATCGCCTGCAGCGAAGACAGCACCTCCTGAAGAAGCGTGTCGCGCGCGAACGTCAGGATGACGATGGAGAAGCGTGGCCGGTCTAAGCTCATCGGATTACCCCCGCGTCACGGTCGCGAGATTCTGGATTGACCGACCGACGAGGACATGTGGACGATTGTGGCGGTGGACGGAGGCCGGTCGCCAATGCTGAACGGCCAAACCGGTCGCCACACCCATCCTCCATGCAGCTTGTTCAAAGCGTCCGCCCGGAACAAGCAATCACGCCAGCAACCTGGTTGCCGCTCAAGACGTCGAATAATAATCCTTCATGTAGCCGCGATAGTAGCTTGCGTCGCCGTAGCCCGCTTCGCCCTGCGTCTTGAGGTTGACCATCGAGAGCGCGACGCCGGTGATTTCACCACCGACTGTCTCGATCTGGTGCAACGCTGCCCGTATCGCCTTCACCGGCGTGCTCCGCCAACGCGTCAGCATCAGCAACGCGTCGAAGTGCCGCATGATGATCCGCGTGTCGGTGACAGCCAGGATCGGCGCCGTGTCGGCGATGATCACGTCGTACCGCTCCCGCAGGGCACCGAGCAGGCGTTCAAAATTCGGATGTTCGTACGGCATCTCGCCAAGCTGAGCCTGCGCGGCAAGGGGAAGAATGTTGGCACCCGACGGGTCGGTGAGCAGCACCTCGTCCAGCGAAGCTTCGCCGTGCAGCACCTGCACGAGACCGGCAGTCGCATCGGGGGCGAGCGCCACCGTTACCGACCGGCGCCGCAAGTCGGTGTCGATCAGCAGCACGCGCGATCCCGCCGCTGCGAGCACGCGCGCGATGGCGATCGACGTCGTGGTCTTGCCTTCCTTGGGGAGAGCCGACGTAATCCCGATCAGCTTCCCCGACTTCCGCTTGGCGGCATAGACCAGGCTGGTTGCGAGATTGCGGAATGCCTCGGTGTACGCCGACAGCGGGTGAACGAGCACCGCTTCGGCCGGATCGTTCGTCTTCGGCTTGTCCACGGCCGAGTTCAGCGTCGGAATGCTGTTGAGATAGTCCTGGTTGAGGAAGCGATCGATGTCGTCGACCGTATCCAATCCTTGCGACCATCGTTCCCGAGCGAACGCGATCGCGATGCCGATCGCCACGCCCACGACAAAGCCCAGAAAGACGTTGATGGCGACGTTGGGCGAACTCGGCTTGAGCGGCAAAGTGGCAGGTGCGGCGAGACGAGAGTCGGGCTGCACCAGCGCACGCTGGGCATCCTGCTGACCGCTGGTCTGAAGCAGATTCTGGTAAAGATCGCGTGCGCTCTGTGCCTGCCGCTGCAGATCGGCAAGCTGGACGCTGGCGTCGACGTTCTGGGCCAGGCGACCTTGCGCCGCAGAGAGGCTGGATTCCAGCGACTGGGCGCGAGTCGCGGCGACGTACGACGCTGCATTCGCGACCCGCGTCAACCGCTGCATTTCCTGGGAAATCTGCGCGTCGATCGCCGCTTGCTCCTTCTGCGCATCCTGGATCAAGGGATGCTTATCGCCGTAACGGGACGACAGCGCGGCCACGCGGCGGGCGACTTCAGCTCGCTGCTGCTGCAGTTGCGACAGCGTGCTGGTGTTGATGGCTCCATTGACGCCGCTGCCGATCGCCGTCTGCTGGTTGACCGCCGTGCTGCGGGAGGCGGCCTCCGCTGCGTCGGCCTTGGCCTGCGAAAGCTCACTCCGAACCGCCGCAATTTCCTGCTCAGAAACGGTCGAGTCCGGCTGGTTCAGCAGATTATGCTGCACGCGGAACGCCGCAACCGCCGAATCCGCCCGCTCGACAGCCTTACGAAGGCTCTCGAGCTGTTGGTTCAGTCTGCTGCTGGTCTGACCCGAGGTCGAAAGCTTATCATTAAGCTGGTGCCTCAAATAAGCATCGGCAAAGGCGTTGGCGATGTTCATCGCCCGCAACGGATCGTCGGCCGTATAGCTGACGTTGAAAAGGGTCGTCTGGCCAACGCGGCGCGCGGACACGTTCTTCAGCGCCGCAGCCGCGATCGGTTGCAGCGGATTGCTGCTGGTGCGAGCGTAGCTCTTGGCATCTTTCACCAGGTCCGGATCGTTCATCAGACGCTGGCTGCGCACGACATCGCCGGCAACCGGCAGCGACTGAACGATCTGGAGCTGCCCCTCGATCTCCGCGTCACGCGCGAGATCGGTGAGCGTGGTCGTGCTGGTGCCCTTCACCACTGACTCCTGCGGAGCGAAGATCAGCTGCGCCGTGGCCGTGTACCGCTTCGGCATGAACTTGGAGGCGACGACTGCCAGCCCCATCATGACCAGGATGCTGATCAGCAGGATCGGCAAATGGCGTTTGTAGCGTGAGATCAGGCCCGCAATGTCCTGACGATCGTCTATTCGTGCGCGATTTTCGTCTGCCATCAAGCTCTCGTTAGGTTGGTTGCGAACCGAGTAACGGCGCATCTCTCATGACCTTGACTCGCAATTCCTGCGAGATTGAGGCACCCGATCAGCTTAGTTGAACCCAGCATTCAGATACGTAATGTCGTTAAGACGGAGAAGCGGACCTCTTTGAAGGTCTGACCGGTCAGATCACCTCTACTCTTGCGATCAAAGTAGCTGATATCCGGGTTTACGACAATGTTACGGCGCGGCGTGTATTTGGCACCGGCACCGATCCGGAAAAGATTGTCGACACGATCCAGATTTCTAAACTTGTCGTGTTCGAAATCCGCTTGCGTGTAGAGAATCAGATTACGCAGCAGTTCATGGTCCACCCGAGCATGAGGCATCGTTGCGATGTAGCCCGGCGACCGACCGACGATAGCGTCCTGAGGCTCGCGTTTCAGAGCAAGGCTAATCGTCGTCAGACCACTGAGGAAGTACTCAAGTCTGATGTCAACTGCCAGGCTGTGAATAGACGGATAAACGCTATTGCGATAGTTACGATTGGAATATCCTATTCCTGCAGAAGCGCGTGCAAGCGCAGCAGCATCGAAGGTAATGCCGCTTAAAAAGCGATACTCCCGACTGCTCCGGCTTGAAATGGCAGTCGAACTAAGGCGATAGTCGGAGTCTATGTAACTGCCCTGAACGAACAGGGCCGTCGTAGGACTGATGGCATATTCGGCACGCGCCCCTGCGGTCTTGGCGGTTTCGTCGCGATAATCCTGGTCGAGCGACTGCCCTCCGACAGCGCGCGTATCATCGAAATCCATTCTGTTGATACGCGCATCGACGACCAGCCGCAGGCGATTGAAAACGTAGGTTCCTCTAACGTCTGCCTGGGTGCGATGCAAAGGCACCGATCCGGCAGCGTTAGCCGGGAACGCACCCGAATATTGCTCGAGATATATCTTGTCGTGGCTTGCCGACAGCAGAAGGTTGCTGTCGTCCTTGAAATCGATCCGCCCCGCCGCAGACAGAAGATATCCCGTCTCGTTCTTGATCGTCTCGTCAAGATAGCGGTTCAGGTCGGCGCTCGCCTCCACACGCAGCCAGTTACGGCTCCACTGGCTCTCCGCACGGACGTCGGGCTGCAATTCCAGGAAACCATCAGAGCGGGGGTGATTTTGCGCTCCGAAGACGTTGCTGGTATAGCCAGCGCCGACACCCACTTCAGGGTAGACGATGAAGGCGCCTGCAGGAACGCCCAGCGCGTCATCTTCCGGATGCGGCCGGTCCGCGACACTCACATTGTTGCCGCGGTCGATGTCGAACGGAATGTCCGTATCGAGCAACGGTCCCAGGCGCTGCGCGCCCGCATCGGTCGCCACGAGCGCGCTCGCGACCATCAGGACGGATGCCGCAGCCAGCCGAAGCCGACCCGCAAACCGCGTGGCAGGATGCTCCAATGTGAAGATAGCGCAGCCGGCCACGGTCTCGTCCTCAGAAGTAACGCTGCGGAACACGGATCGTCTGACCCGGCTTGACGAGCAAGCCGGCCGTCAACTCGGTCTTGACCTCCTCGGACGCGTTTGCATCGCGAACATAGACGAAGCGCTTCTGCGCACGATACGTATAACCTTGCGCCGTCGCCACCGCCGCAATCACCGTAAGCCCTTCCCTGTAGGGATACTCGCCCGGTTTGTTGACTTCGCCCAGGATGAAGAAGGGGCGAAAGGTTATGATCGATCCGGCCACACTGGGATTGCGCAGGAAGCCATCGGCAAGCCGTGCGCGCACCTCCGCCGAGAGCTCGTTGATGGTTCGACCCGCCGCCCGAACACGGCCGATGAGCGGAAGCTCGATGAAACCGTCAGGTCCGACCTGATACTCCTTGGTGAGCTCCTGCTCGCCAAAGACAGACAAAGCAATTCTGTCGTCGACCCCGAGCTGATATGCCGTCGGCCCCTTGCCGGGATCGGGCGTGGCATTGCTGATCGGTGCGCTTGCGGATGCGGGTGCAGCCGCCTGAACCAAGCTGGTAGAAAGATAAACGCCAATCAACATTCCGGCGACCCAGCGCCACATCAACCGAGCCATCGACGACATTCCCCACCTCTCCATCAGGCCCGACCCTCCACCGACAGGTCGCTCTCTAACAAAGTCCCCATTCCTCGGCCAGAGGCCGGAATACGGCAACATGCCTTATACCTCGCAATTTTTTTGCACTGCAGCAAGATGCAATTTACGGCATTGCGGCTCGTCAGCCGCAAAGGGAGGCTCGAGATGGAATCGTTAAGGTTCCTTATCCTTCTGGGTTACGCCACTTACCACTTGGCCAAATTAATCGTCTGAACTAACGCTCGGAGTGGGAGGCAGGTCATAACCACGTTTGCGGCCATGCTGGTGCTGACAGCGCTTATCCTGCTCGGCGTCGGTTGCCATCCCTTTGGTACTTACCCGCTCTCATTACACCTGTTCGTGCGTAAGCTGCCGCTTTTCGCCGCGTCTCAACCCTCCGATAAGACACGCCCGACCGTCGCGATCTGCATGTCGGCTTATAACGAGGAGGCGGTGATTGCCGCCAAGGTCGACAGCCTCATCGCCATGGCGGACGCCTATGGGCCGGCGACAATCCACGTTTATGCCGATGCGCCGGACGATGGCACCGTCGACATCCTGCAAAGCTATGCCGACCGCGTCGATCTCGTCGTCGCGACGGAACGTTCCGGAAAAACTTTCGGGATGAACACGCTCGTTGCACGGTCCGCAAGTGAGCTCATATTGTTCACCGACGCCAATGTGGCCAACGACATCGATGCTCTCCCGCTGTTGGTGGCGCCGTTCATCGACCCGATGATCGGCTGCGCAAGTGCCCAGCTCATATACTCAAATCCGACGGAATCGGCGACGAGCGAGACCGGCGCGGTTTACTGGTCGCTGGAAGAGAAGATAAAGCGGATCGAGAGCGAAACGGTCGGCTTGGTAGGGGTAGACGGCGCCATGTTCATGCTGCGGCGCGGCTTGCATCGTCCTCCGCCACCCATGCTGATCGATGATCTGTACTTGAGCTTGATCGTGCTGATTCAGGGTTTCCGCCTTGTGACCATAGCCGACGCGCGGGTTTACGAGCGAAGTGCCGTATTATCCGGCGAGGAATTCGAGCGTAAGAAACGTATCGCGTGCCAGGCGATCAACGTTCACCGGGCGCTCTGGCCGGAACTCAAGCGGATGCCGCCGCTTGCGCTGTACGGCTACATCTCTCATCGCCTCATCAAGTGGCTTGCGCCTTTCTTCTTCTTCGGTGCAGGCATATGCCTCTGGGTCGCAGCGATCATCGGCTTCGGACCGCGCCGAGCGCTGGAACTGACCGCAGCCGGCCTGATCATCTGGATGGTTGGGCTCTGGTTGAGATTGAAGCCGGTTTCGATCATCTCGACAGCTCTGATCAGCCTCGCTGGCGTCGCCACCGGCGTGATCCAGTCGATTTTCGCAGGAAGGACCTACACCGTCTGGAGCCCGGCAGCCTCGGTTCGGGAAGATAGCGCCCTACGCAGTTCCAAATAGGCGTGAGCCCAACCGCGAGCCGCTAGTACCGCCCCCCGCGCCGCCGCAACGCGTTGTTCCGCACCCACGATGTCAAATCGGCATTAATTGCAAGCAGATCGGCGTCAATTGCAAGCAGATCGGCTGCAAAAAACCTGCTTATGGCAGTTGACGAGAGCCGATCGATTAATGCCAATGAGTTAATTCAGAGGTGCGTGTTCGGGGGAAAATCGTGACCGCGGAGAACAGGCAGGATCAGGGGCCGTTGCTGCCCGCGCTCGTTCGGGCGGCAGCACGGCGCTTTCCGACCGGCGTTGCGGTCGAACATGCGCAGGCAAGCCTCCGGTACGACCGGCTGGACACCGCCGGCAGCAGGCTCGCACATCATTTGCGGGCATCTGGATTGCAGGGGGGCGACCTCCTCGGTCTCTGCCTTCCGCGCAGCATCGAGCGCATAGCGATCACGCTGGCGGCTTGGCGGCTGGGCGCCGCGGTCGTCATGCTCGATCCGGAATGGCCGGCACGGCGCATAGCCCAGATCCAGGACGAGGCGAATTGGCGTATGATCGCCGTCGCGGCGGACGCGCCAATCACGTGCCTGGATACGGCGCGCATATTCCGCGTCAACGTCGACGGTCTGCAGCAGGATGCGGCCGATCCGGTTCTTACGAAACCGGTTCCGGACGCCTCGCTGGCTCCCGACGATCTCGCATACCTGATCTACACCTCCGGCTCGAGCGGGCAGCCCAAGGGGGTCGAGATCACGCATGGAAATCTCGCCGCCTTGGTCGCATGGCACAATGCGGCGTTCGCGATCTCGCCGGCCGATCGTGCCACTCACCTGGCCGGGCTCGCGTTCGACGCGGCGATCTGGGAGGTATGGCCGTATCTTGCCGCGGGCGCGTCCGTCCACGTCGCGCCCGAACCGGTGCGCGGCGATCCCGAGGGCTTGCGGGACTGGCTCGTCCGCACGGAAGCGACCGTCGCCTTCGCACCCACGCTGCTTGCCGAGCGGCTGATCGGACTGCCCTGGCCGCAGACCTCGCTGCGCACGCTGCTCACCGGCGGCGACCGGCTGCGCTCGCGGCCGCCGCCGGGCCTGCCCTTCACGCTGGTCAACAATTACGGACCGGCCGAGTGCACAGTCGTGGCCTGCAGCGGCGCCGTGCCGCCCGAGCCCTCGGCGGACACACCGCCGCCGATCGGCCGGCCGATTGCGGGCGCCTACATCCAAATCTTGAACGGCGCCGGCCTGTCCGTGACAGATGGGGCAGTCGGCGAGATCCACATCGGCGGCGACCTGGTCGGGCGCGGCTATCGCGGACAGACGGCGGCGACCGCCGAGCGGTTCGTAACCGATCCGCTGGCCGCCACGCCCGGCGCTAGACTGTACCGCACCGGCGATCTCGGCAGCTGGCGGCCGGACGGCGCGATCGACTTCCATGGTCGCGCCGACGACCAGCTTCAGGTTCGCGGCCAGCGGCTCGAGCCGGGCGAGATCGCCGTTACCCTGATGCGGCATCCTCAGGTGCGCGCGGCGGCGGTCGCCGGCATTTCCCAGGCGGAGGGGATGACGCTGGCCGCCTATGTCGTGCCGACGGGCGATCCCGCTCCTGCTGCGGAGGAGCTGCATGCCTTCCTCGCAGAGCGGCTGCCCAAATGGTCGGTTCCCACGCACTTCATGCAGCTTGCGGAGCTGCCGGTCACCGCCCACGGCAAACTCGACCGGACCGCGCTGCCGGTGCCGTCTATGCACGACGCATTGGCCGCCCGCGCGCACGCCGAGCCCGCAAATCCAACCGAGCGACGCCTGATCGCGATCCTCCACGAGGTGATGGGCGAGCGTGAGATCGGGATCGACGACAATTTCTTCCTGCTCGGTGGCCATTCGCTGCTCGGCACGCAGGTGGTGCTGCGTGCCTGCGACGCTTTCGGCGTCGAGCTCACGCTTCGTCACCTCTTCCAGGCACCGACCGTGCGGGAGCTTGCCGCAACGATCGAGACGCTGGTGATGGAGGCGGTCGCCGCCATGAGCGACGAGGAGTTGCTGCGCCGGCATGGCTAAGCATGGAGCGGCCCGCGCATCCGGCACGATGACGCGGGAGCGGGATCTGAGCCTTTTCCAGTTGCTGGATCCGAAGGTCCATGCCGATCCCTACGGCTTCTACGCGCGGCTGCGGGAGGAAGCGCCGGTCCACTGGGACGGGTTCATGCACTGCTGGGTGGTGACACGCTATGCGGACGTGCAGGCGGTGCTGCAATTCTGCTCGGCCGACCGGGTGCCGGATGCCGCGCAGATGCAGGCGCTCGGTCTGCCCCATGTCGGTCCGGTCGCTCAGATGATGTCACGGCAGATGCTGTTCCTCGACGCGCCGGCCCACACCCGCCTGCGCCAGTTATGCTCCAGCGCCTTCACGCCGCGACGCGTCGAGCAGATCGAGCGCACGGTTGCGCACGTGGCCGACCTCCTGCTCGACGCAGCCGCGGAGCGTGGGGCGATGGACGTCATCTATGACTTCGCCGAACCCTTTCCGGCGATGGTGACCGCCGGGCTGCTCGGCGTGCCGCTGGAGGATCATCGACAATTGAAGATCTGGTCGGCCGACTTCGCCGGCATGCTCGGCAATTTCCAGCACAATCCCGATTATGTCGATCGCGTGCTGCGAAGCGTCGAGGAGATGACGGCCTACTTCGCCGCCCATCTTGCCGACCAGCGCGCTATCCCGCGCGAGGGACTGATCCGATCGCTGATCGAAGCGGAGGTGGACGGCGCGCGGCTCACCGAGGAGGAGATCATCGCCAATATCGTGGTCACGATGGTCGGCGGACAGGAGACCACCACCAACCTGATCGGCAACGGCCTGCTCACACTGCTGCGTCAGCCGGATCGCATGGCGGAGCTGCGCAACCACCCTGCGCTGATGGCGAGTGCCGTCGAGGAACTGCTCCGGTTCGAGACGCCGAGTCAGCACACCGCCCGGATCGCGCCGGACGATCTCGTTCTTGGCGAGGTCAAGATCCCGAAGGGCGCCGCGGTGATGGCGATCATGGCAGCGGCCAACCGCGACCCGCGTCAGTTCCCCGATCCAGACCGGCTGGACCTCGCCCGCGCGCCGAACCGGCATCTCGCCTTCGGCTGGGGGCCGCACTTCTGCTTCGGCGCGGCGCTGGCGCGCCTCGAAGCGCGCATCGCCTTCGCGGCGCTGCTGCAGCGGCTGCAGGACATCCGCCTTGCCAGCGATGGACTGGCGTGGCGATCGAATTCGGGATTGCGAGGGCTGATCGCGCTGCCGATCACCTTTCGCGCAGGCCCGCAAGTGTCGTGAGTTCCAACGACATCCTGGCCGACAGGCGGCGTCAACTGGCGGAACGCATGCTGCGCGGCGAAGCCAAAGCTGCAACCGCGGCGAGCGACGCCGTCTGCCGCCGCGCGGAGACGGATCGGGTGCCGCTCTCGCCGGCGCAGCGGCAGGTGTGGCTGCATGCCGGCATGGCGCCGGACGTGCCGATCTACAACGAATCGATCACCTTTCATCGCCGCGGCAGCTTCGATCTGGGAACGATGCAGGCCGCGGTCGACGCGCTGCTCGAACGGCATGAGAGCTGGCGGACCAGCATCGTGCTGGACGGGGCGGAGCCGATCCAGGTCATCCATCCCGCCCTTCACCTGCCCCTCGCGCTGGACGACGTATCGCACCTGCCCACCGCGCGGCGAGACGCGGCTGCGACCGCCATCGCCACCCGCGACGCGCGCCGCCCGATCGATCTCATGCGTGCGCCGCTGCTGCGCGCGCGCATAGTCAGGCTAGCCGACGACGATCACCGGCTCTACCTGACGCTCCATCACATCATCTTCGACGGCGTCGCGATCTATCGCGTCGTGTTGCCTGAGCTCGCGAAGCTCTACGAAGCGTTCAGCGCCCGCCTGCCCTCGCCCCTGCCGCCGCCGGCGATCGGCTATGGCGACTATGCCGTGTGGGCCGCCGCCCGGACGATCCCGACCGCGCCGCGCGATCACTGGCAATCCGCGCTCACTAATTTTCCCGGCAAGCTGGAGCTCGCGGCCGACCGTCCGCCGCCGGCCTTTCGCTCCCATGCCGGTTCGATGGAGATCTTCCATCTTCCGCTCGCGTTGACCGAGGCGTTGATGGCGCTGGCACGGCAAGCCGACGCCACGCTCTACATGACGCTGCTCGCGAGCTTCACTGCGCTGCTGCACCTCCATACGGGCGCCGAGGACATCACGGTCGGCGGCGTAACCGATCTGCGGCGCCGCCCCGAGCTTGATTCGGTAGTGGGCTACTTCCTCAACACCCTGCCGCTCAGAACGCACCCCTCGGCGGCGATGCCGTTCCTAGACCATCTGCGCCAGGTGCGCGAGACCGTGCTGGGCGCGCTCGCCGCCAGCGAGATGCCGTTCGACGAGATCGTCCGCACGGCGGGAGTCGACGCCCGGCCCGGAGAGCATCCGCTGTTCGACATCCTCTTCTCGGTCGAGCCGCCGGTCGAACGCTTTCCCCATGGCTGGGACCTCACCCAGATGGATGTCGTGGTCGGCGGCGCCAAGTTCGACCTCTATCTCGAGCTGGACGAGCGCCCCGACGGCATAGCCGCGCGCTTCCTCTACAGCACCGAGCGCTTTGACCCGGCAACCATCCGCCGCATGATCGATCACTGGCAGATCCTGCTGCAGCGGGCGGCGGCATCGCCGGCTTGCCCGCTCGGCGACCTGCTGCTGTCGGCCGCACCTTCGCGTCCGCTCATCGGTCCTGCCCTCCCCAAACCGCTGGACGGCGAGACGGTGCCCGCGCGCATCGCCGTGCAGGCACGCGCCGCCCCCGATGCGATCGCGATCAGCTGCGGCGACGAGCAGTGGAGTTACGCCATACTCGACCGGACCGCGGATCGACTCGCGATCCGCCTGCACGCCGCCGGGTTCGGCTCCGGCACGTTGGTGGCGGTGGTGCTGGAGCGATCGCCCATGCTGATCGCGGCATTGCTCGGCATACTCCGCGCGGGAGCCGCCTACCTTCCGCTCGATCCACGGCAGCCGGTCGCACGGCTGCGTCAGATCGCGCAGCAGGCGCGGATCGACGGCGTGCTGACCGAACGGGCGCTCGTCGGCCTGATCGCCGACGTGCCCGGTCCGGTGGTGTTGACCGACACCGACGATGAGCAGAGGGATGCCCCGACGCTGCCAGCCGCGCCGGGACCGCGCGATCTCGCCTACGTCCTCTACACCTCCGGGTCGACGGGCGAGCCGAAAGGCGTCGAAATAGAGCATGGCGCGCTCGCCAACCTGCTCGCGTCCATGGCGGAGCAGCCGGGCTTCACCGCGGCCGACCGGCTGCTGGCGGTCACGACGGTGACCTTCGACATTGCGGCGCTGGAGTTGTTCCTGCCGCTGGTGTGCGGCGGCGAGGTCGTGTTGGCGCCGCATGACACCGCGCGCGATCCGGCCCTGCTGCGTCAGCTGCTGGCGTCGAGCCGGCCGACCGTGATGCAGGCGACGCCGGCTGCCTGGACCGCGCTGCTGGAGACGGGCTGGAGCGGGCAGGAAGATCTGCGCATCCTGTGCGGCGGCGAGGCGATGTCGCGTACGCTCGCCGACCGGCTGCTTCCTTGCGGCGCGGCCGTGTGGAACTTGTACGGACCCACCGAAACCTGCATCTGGTCGACGTTGGCCAGGATCGAGCCGGGAGAAGCGACGGTACCGATCGGTACCGCTGTCGCCAGTACCACATTGCACGTCCTCGACCCACGGGGCCGTGCTGTACCCGCGGATCTACCCGGCGAGCTCTACATCGGCGGGGCCGGGCTGGCGCGCGGCTATCGCGGACGACCCGATCTCACCGCGGAGCGCTTCCGACCCGCGCCGACCGGCAGCGGCGAACGGCTCTACCGAACGGGCGCCCGGGTGCGCGCCATTGATGGCGCGCTGATACATCTCGGCCGGACTGACGAGGAGGAGAAGATCCGGGGCTTCCGTGTCGCGGTCCAGGAGGTCGAGGGTACGCTGACGACCCATTCCCAGGTCGGTGGCGCCGCCGTTCGCAGCTGGCCGGACGCAGCCGGTTCGCGCGCGCTCGCAGCCTATATCGTCTGCAATGCCGGCGATGCGCCGTCTCCACGCGAGCTCGCGACCTTTCTCGCCAAGCGGCTGCCCGATTACATGGTGCCGTCTTCCTTCACGATCCTGCCACGGCTGCCGCTGACGACCAGCGGCAAGCTCGACCGCAAGGCGCTGCCGCGGCCGGCGATCGATCAGATCGATGCCGAGTTCAGTCCGTTGCAGACGGACACGGAAGTAAGATTGGCCGCGATCTGGAGCGAGCTCCTGGGAGTCGGGCGCATCGGACGAGACGACAGCTTCTTCGATCTCGGCGGCCACTCGCTGCTCGCCGCGCGGCTGCTGGCGCGCGTCAGCAGGGAGTGGCAGCGGCAGGTCACCATGCCGATGCTGCTGCGCGCACGCCGGCTCGGCGAAATGGCGGTGCTGCTCACTGCGGAGCAGCCGGAAACGCACCATTTGATCGCCATCCAGCCGCGCGGCTGGCGACCGCCCCTCCTGTGGGTGGAGCCAGGACCGAGCTTCATCCAGCTTGCCGAACGGATCGGCCGTGATCAGCCGTTGCTCGGCGTTCCGCTGGAACCGGCGCAGGGCGCAGCCGGCGCCCGCGACTTCCGGGATCATGCCCGCGAACTGGTGAAGGCGATCCGCTGGATACAGCCGGATGGGCCTTATTATCTGGGCGGCTGGTGCAACGCCGGCATCCTGACCTACGCCGCCGCCGCGCAGATGGAGGCGGAGGGCGACGACATCCGGCTGCTGATCCTGGGCGACGCGTTCAATCCGGCGCGGCCGCCGCCCGTCGACCGGCGGCTCTCCTTTCGGCTGCGCTTCCACCTGGAACAGCTGTTCGGACGCGGCGCCGGCAACCGGAGCGCCTACGTGCGCGAGCGCCGCGAACGGCTGCTGCAGCGATTGGGGTTGCGCGCTCCGCCCCCGCACTGGTCGCAGGACGAGGCCCGCGCTGCCGTCGACCGCGCGGTTGCGAATTATCGTCCGGACCGGTTCGGCGGTCCCGTGCTGCTGTTCCAGTCGCAGGACCCGTTTACCACCGCCCGCATGGACGAGCAGTGGCGTGACCGGCTAGTCGGGCCGGTGACCTATCGTCAGTTCCCGGGCAGCCACGACACCCTGCTGTATGATCCTCACCTCGGCGCGGTCGCGCGGCTGTTGCGCGAGGCGCTGGTGCGCGCGCAAGGCGAACGGCAGCTGCAGACGTTGCGCGTCGATGTGGGCAGGGATGCGGGCGAACGGTGACGATCACGCCCTGGCTGTTCCGATTGGATCTGCCCGCGCCCATGTTGGATCGGATGACGAAGCTGCTCGAACCTTCCGAGCACGCCCGCGCCGCAGCCTTCCGCCACGATCTTCATCGCAATCGATTCATCGCCCGCCGCGCGCAGCTCCGGCTACTGCTCTCGGGAATGGTGGGTGCGTCGCCGGATATGCTTGCTTTCGCTTACGGCGCGCATGGCAAGCCGCGTCTCAGGGACGGCGGCAACCTTCGCTTCAACGCCTCAAGCGCCGGACCGCTCGGTCTGTGCGTGGTCGGCCGTGGCGCCGAGCTGGGCTGCGACATCGCACAGAACCAACTGGTGGCGGACGACCTCGAGATTGCATCACGGCTGTTCAGCGCGGACGAATATCGCACGCTGTCGTCCCTCTCGGGGGAGCAGAGGAACCACGCGTTCCTCGCCATCTGGACGCGAAAGGAAGCGCTACTGAAGGCGGTGGGCGAAGGCCTGAACGCGTCGCTGGACACGTTCACGATCCATCCCGACAAGGCAGATCAGGTCTTCCGCGACCCGTCAGGCGATTGTTGGACTACGATGTCGCTGGAGGCTGGCGCGACGTTCGTCGCGGCGATCGCGGTCAAGGGCAGCTCTCGCAATGTCGAGATCGGCCGGACATCGTTTCTCCAACCGTTTGCCTGACCGGCGGCGGGGCCTCAGCCCGGTTTTGCAGCCGCCGACCGCACGATCGCCGTCGCACCCGCCAGCACCGCCGCATCCTCCACGAAGCCGGACGGGGTCTGGCCGTAACGTCGCATGGCCGCGACGCGCGCTCGCCAGCCCGGATAGGAGGCGACGACCGCGGTGACGCCACCCAGGCCGGCGCCTAGCCAGCGCGAACGCCGGGGCGCCAGTGCCGCGCCCGCGATCGCGGACGTGACGAACCGCGCCGCAAGACCGATCGGAACGATGCGGTTAGGCGCGGTCTTCTGCTTGTCGCCGGCCATCTCGCCGACCGCCAGAGCGAGTGCGCCGCCCGCCACCAGCGGGTGCGTCAGTATCTTCGGCGCGCCATTGTCCGCCGGAAGTTCGCCCCGCGCCGCGGCGATCGACACCGCGGCGAGCGGCGTCATCGCCCGCTGACCTCCGACGAGGCCCATCAGAAAGGATGACAGCATATCGAACTCCTCGAACGGTCGCCGGGTCAGGCCTTCTTCAGTTCGCCGGGTTTGTGGACGGCTTCCTTGCCTGACTTGTCGCTCTTCACCCGATATTGCGGATCTTTCTTGGTCGCCTTGGCGGTGTGGCCGCCCGCCTTGGTCGTGCCCGTCTCCTTCTTCACGACCTTGCCGGAGGTCTGCCCTTGCGGCGTATCCCACTTCACGTGGTCACCGGTCTTGATTTCCTTCGCCATCCGGATCCGCTCCTTATCGCTATTCGTCACTGATGCTGCCGCCGCCAACGCGCATGAGGACGATCGGATGCAATATCGGCGCGGCGCGGCGCATCGCGTCAGGAGCCGCCGGACCGTGCGCTCATCTGCTCGGCCATGGCAAGATGGGATTGGATGCGCGGAACGGCGGCGCCTGCGGCCTTCTGTACGGCTGGCACATCGCCGCTCGCCGCATAGTACTGCTCGGTCGTCAGTGCCGCGCGATGGGCCAGCGCCTGTTGCCGCCAGTAGAGTTGATCGAACTCCCGTCCGCGTGCGCTCTGCAGCGCACCGAGGAGCGACGCCTGCCCCTCGCCCATCTGCATCGGCGGCGGCTTCAGTCCCGCGCTCGCCGTCGCGTCCTGCAGCGCCCGACTGGTCTCGCCGTGATCGCGGATCATCTGCTGCGCGAAGGTTCGCACCTGCGGATCCTGGCTCTGTGCCAGCGCCGCCTGTGCCGCCATGATCTCGAAGGCGTCGGATTCGCCTGCCGCCTGCACGAACTCACGTGTCGATCGCGAGCCGGCATCCTGCGCCGACGCCGCGGATGCGAGCATCGCGGCGGCCAGCAATGCGCCTATCGATGTTCCAATCCTCATCGTCGCCTCCTCCATCAGGGCTGCCCCTGGCCGCCGGCCGCGCCATAGATGTTGCCGGTGGCGTAGCTGCCGTCATCCTCCGCCAATCGCACGAAGATGCCGGCGAGCTCCGCCGGCTGGCCCGGCCGGCCGAGCGGCGCCGTCGCCCCGAACGTGACGAGCTTGCCCTGGCTGGCTCCGCCCGAAATCTGCAGCGGGGTCCAGATCGGACCCGGTGCGACACCGTTGACGCGAATGCCCTTGGGCCCGAGCTGCTTGGCCAGCGACTTGACGTAATTCATCGTCGCCGCCTTGGTCTGCGCATAAGCGTAGAGGTCGGGATCGGGATTGTAGGCCTGCTCCGACGTGGTGCCGATGATCACCGCGCCGGGCTCCAGATGCGGCAGCGCCGCCTTGATGATCCAAAAAGGCGCGTAGATGTTGGTCTTCATCGTGCGGTCGAACTCGTCGCTCGTGACGTCGAGGATCGACGGGATGGACTGCTGCCGGGCGGCGTTGCAGACCAGGATGTCGAGGCCGCCCAAGCCGCTCACCGTCCGATCGACGAGCTGCCGGCAGAAACCCTCGGTCCGGATGTCGCCGGGAATGGCGACCGCCTTGCGCCCGGCCCGGCGGATCAGGTCGATCACCTCGCGGGCGTCCGGCTCCTCTTCCGGCAGATAGTTGATAGCGACGTCGGCGCCTTCCCGCGCATAGGCGATCGCCGCCGCCCGGCCCATACCGGAGTCGCCGCCGGTGATCAGCGCCTTGCGCCCGCTCAGACGGCCGCTGCCGACATAACTCGCCTCGCCATGGTCGGGGCGCGGATCCATCCGGCTCGCCAGCCCCGGCCATGGCTGCGACTGCGATTTGAATGGCGGCTTCGGATATTTGCTGCGGGGGTCCTGCTTGCCGCCGCGCGGCTGCGCCCCTGCGGCATCCTGCCCCCGCGCCGGCGCGGCCACCGCCGCCGTCGCCGCCGCCAATGTCGCCGCCGTCATCACCTGACGCCTCGTCGTATCGTTCATGTCGGACCTGCCCTGCGTCGCTGCCTCGGTAGCTTCGCTGAACCTTCCAACTTCGGAGAAGTTGCCGACAAGCCGTTGAGTTCGTAAGTTAATCGATATCGACCGCGCCGGCATGACGCGTAAGCCTGCTTGCTCGACGGCGACGCGTTCTCGTCGGGTCGGAGCGCGCTGGTGACGATCCATGCAGCCACAGAGCCATACCGCCGAGGGTCGCTCCGAAACTTGCGAACACGAGCAGGGCGGTAAGTAGCGGCCACGCGGCCGGAATATCATCGACACTCCTGGCCGCGACCGCCGCAGCGACGCCCGCCGCCATGCAGGCTGGGCCAGCCAGGCGTGCTGCTCTTGCGGTCCACCTCATGAGTCGGCGGCCACGCATACGATCGGACCCGCCGCGATGCGGGACAGTTCCTCGCGTTCCCTCGACAATTCCATTCCAGCTAGGGGAAGCGCCTGTTCGTGGTAGAGAATGATGTCGGCCCCGTGATCCTGCTCGTTGCACAAACCTGCGGGTGGGCTCGCGACATCGAAGCAGATTCCGATGCGCGGGTCGCCGAGCCGCCGCACGGTTGCCCGTGCGCGCTCCACGAACACCGCATCCTCGTCGAAGCCGCGCGCATCCACCGCCACGAACCCGAGCGAGGCCGCGCGCAGCGCAGCACGGACGAGCCACTCGCCGCAACCGCAGCGCACGTCCAAAATGTGGACAGCGCAACGTCCGTGGCCGCGCAGCGCTATAAGTGCGTCGTCGATCTGCCGACGTGTTTCGCCGTCGTCACCTTGCCCGGCCGCAGCGGCGCAGCATCCAACGGGCTGCGGCACGCCATATGCAGTCGCGGCATCCGGAGGGTCGGCGTGGAAAGCAGGCAACGTAGCCATGATGGTCCTCCATCGGTCAGTCGGGCATCGACGTAGCCGCATCGCAACCGCGCGTGGGCGCACGCCGGCACCGTCGATGGGTAAATGACGGCGAGGACGTTAGGCTCAGGACCTATTAAATTGATTGCGGGGGTGGTGGGGAGTTGATTCAATGG
>CAXTUG010000002.1:38394-46956 GCA_964247375.1 uncultured Sphingomonadaceae bacterium | reverse complement strand
CCCGCACCCGCCCGGCAAGGACCAGGCGCTTGTCCAGCATCGGCAGGTAGCCGCTGGTCTCCAGCATCATGCGGGCATAGCTGTCGAAGCCGCCGCCGTTGCGCTGCTGCGCCTCCGGGCTGAACTTGCCGGTCACGCGGAAACCGCGGGTCGGATCGAGCAGGCTGTCCGAGAGGTCGTAGCCGCCCTGCAGCGGCAGCGCGGCGATGTAGTAGATGCTGTGCGGCCGGCTGGGATCGCTGGCTACGAACGGCGTCTCGCGCGTGGCCAGGATCTCGGCCCCAACCGAGTAGGTCCACTTCTTCTGCCAGATCGGGGTCGACTGCCGCGAGATGCCGGCAGTCAGGTCGATCGTCTCGGCATTGTAGGCGTCGTAGCGGTCGCGGCTGACGGTGGCGCCCACCTGAAAGGTGCGGTCGCGCTGCCCGGCATCGGAGCGGCGGAAGGTTGCGCCCAGCGACTGCTGCTGCGTACCCGCGGTCGCATCCAGGATCAGCGCGCCCTCGGGCGGACTCCAGTTGCGGTTCTGATACTCGCCGACCAGCTTGAGGCCCTCGCCGGTGCCGTAGCCGGCGCCTGCCGAGAGCGTGCGGACCTTGCCTTTCGCCTGGCGAACCAGCAGGTCGACCGCCTCGGTGCCGTTCGGGCCGGCCGTGCCGGTTCGCACCGGCTCGACTGCCACGGTCGAGAACATGCTGGTGCCGATCAGCGCCTGCCGCAGGTCGTCGACCTGGCGGCTGTCATATTCCTCGCCCGCCCTGAAGCGGGGAAAGATGCGCAGGTGGTCGAGCGTGAAGACCGGATCCCCTTCGGTCCGCAGCTGGCCGAAGGTGGACCGCGGCCCCGCATCGACCGGGAGCGTGTAGTCGCCGGTCGCGGTGGCTCCGTCGAGCAGGATGTCGCGCTGGCCGACCTTCACGAACGGATAGCCATGCTCCGGCAGGTGCAGCGAGATGCGTGCCTCGGCATCCTCGATCGGCTGGGCCGCCAGCGGATCGCCGGACTTCAGCGCGAGCGCATCACGCGCGAGAGCCTGCGGTGCGGGGGCGACCCCCGTCAGTCCGATCGCCCGCAGATGGTAGAGTTTGCCCGGCACGGCCGTGATCGTCACCGGCACCGGCTGACCGGGCGCTACGCTCGTGGGAAGCGTCGTCGTCGCGGTGCCGTCGAGATAGCCTTCGCTGTGCAGCAGGTGCTCGGCCAGGAGCCGATCCTCGTCCGCGCGCGCCCGGATCTGGGTGACGTTCGCGGCTTTGGACCCGTCGTGCAGCAATGTGGAGAGCGCCTTAAAACGGCCTTCAAGCCCGACCTGCTGCAGGCCAGACACCTCTACCCGGTAACGCAGCTGATCGGGTGCCGCCGCCGTTCCGGTCTTGGCGGCGGTCTCGGACGGCACGGGATCGAACGTGGCGAGCGGCGGCAGCGGCGACAGCAGCGGCGCGGCATCGCTGATCGGCTGGTCGGCCGGCGGCGGAGCCGGCTCCGCCTGATCGAGCGGCGGCAATGCCTTGTCGAACTCTGCGTCCGATGCCGGCAGCGCTACCGGCGCCTGTGCATAGGTGGCCGACGTCAGGACGCATGCGCCGAGACAGCCGAGCAACGTCCGGTTGGCCGCAGCGATCGCGGAACGGGCTATAAGGGCGACATGGGATCGATTGCGGACGGGCACCGCGAATTGCTTAGCGGCTGTCTGGCGGATTGTGACCCCCTACTTTGATGGATCGTTCCTTAGCAGCGAAGTCGGCGCCGCGGCGTTGACGCCAGGTCGCAGGGAAAGATCTTTGGTCCATCGCAAGCCCAACTTGCCCGAGAAGGAGTGCGCCAGCTGCCATCGCCCATTTGCGTGGCGCAGGAAGTGGGCGCGCGATTGGGAACAGGTGCGCTACTGTTCGGATCGTTGCCGGGCGGCGGGCAGCAAGCCGGTTCCGTGAAGCAGCGGACCTCAACCAGCCCACAATAACGATATGCCGGTACGCATCTGATCGCAGCACCTGGCGTTCTCATCCGTAACAGCGAAGAAAGGATTTCGGATGGCCGTCTTCAACAAGGACATGGTCGAACTCGCGACCAGGAACGAGTTCTGGCAGAAGGAAGTCTATCGCGACGCCAAGGTGCAGGTCGTGCTGATGAGCATTCCTGCCGGCGAGGAGATCGGGATGGAGCAGCATCCGGCCGACCAGAGCACCTTCTTCGTCGCGGGCGATGCGCAGGTGGTGATCGACGGACACTCGACCAAGGCCGGTGCCAATCACATGGTGATCGTGCCCAAAGGATCCCAGCACAACATCATCAACAAGGGATCCGGCCTGCTGAAGCTCTTCTCCGTCTATGCGCCGCCGGCCGAGCCCGAAGGCGTCGCCTTCAAGACCAAGGCCGAAGCGGAAGAGGCGGAGAAGGGATTGCTGGCCAAGGCCGCCGACAAGGTGAAGGAGGTTGTCGGCGGCTAGATCAATCGTTGGTTAGATCGAATCATGAACCGCATGCTGAGTAGAGACCGAGTAGCCCCGAAGGGGCGGATCGAGGGCTCGTATCGAAGCACGGCCCCATGTCCTTCGATACGGGCCTTCGATACGCGGCTTTGCCGCTGCTCAGTCCCTACTCAGGATGAGCAGATAAAGGTAAAAGCAGAATGCTGTAGTTCGGCGTCGACATCGGAGCGGAAGCGGGTGGCATCGACCATGTGCCGCCCGGCCCGCCGACAGATCAGCCCGAGCTGTCGACCAGGCTCGATCCGGCAACGGCGTGCAGCAGCTGATGGAGACGATAGGGTTTGAGCAGAAACACGCTGTTGGGCGGCAGCGTGTCGGGTTCTACACCCGAGGTGATGACGATCCGCAAGTCGGGGCGCAGCTGCAATGCACGCTCGCCTGCTTCGCAGCCGTTGATCGAGCCGTGCAGATTGACGTCGGTGACGAGTACGTCGACCGTCGCATCATCGCGCAGGTGCGCCAGCGCCTGCCCGGCCGTTTCCGCTTCGACGACGGCGTGGCCGGCCTCCACCAACGCCTCGGCGGTGGCAGTGCGGATCAGCGCCTCATCTTCAAGCAACAATACAGTGTAATAGTACATTTCCGCTAAACCGACGATGGCTCAAGCAAGTTCCTGTGTCGCGGCTCCCTAATTTCCGAAAGCGGATCCTGCACCACGATGCGGCGATGCTGTGGCCGGTTTATAGGATTGCGTTTAGGGATCGAGATGAACGCTTCTCCGTTCGCGTGGAACGACGTTGAGACACATATTCGAGCGTAGCCGGAAACTCGCCTCGACTTCGCCCGAGGCGAACGAATCCAGTTTTTCGTTCGACGCTCCAAGGCGCTGGTCTTTCCTATCGCGGGCGGCGATACCGGCTTGGCTCCGCTCTGCGACAGTCTTTGTCCTTTCCTTTCAATGGTGCTCCCGATGCGCTGGATGATCCTGCTGACCGTACTGCTTCCCGTTGCTGCCGGCGCGGCCTCACCCGCCGACGAGGCGAAGACCATCATCAGCCAGCAATGCTCGGCATGCCACCGCGTGCCGGGCGTACCCGGGGCGGTCGGTGACATGGGGCCGTCGCTCGCCGGCATGGCACGCCGGCAGACCATCGCCGGCAAGCTGCCGAACAATCCGGCCAATATGATCCGTTGGCTGATGCATCCGCAGAAGGAAGTGCCCGGCACCTCCATGCCGGACATGGGCCTGACTCAGGATCAAGCCGGCAAGATCGCCGCCTACCTCTCCACACTCGATAAACAGTAATGACGCCCGTTCTCGGCGGCGCTGTCTGCCTTCGCCAACCTACGCTTCGAAACGGCTCGCGGGGTCGCGGTCGCGCTCGTACCGTCTCGTAAGCGGGAACGGCGGCAGCCACGATTCACGACGGACGATCCAGTTTTCGTAAGTCGGCATCAGCTGATCAGGCGCATCGAGCGTTCCCAGATGCACCTCGATCTCGTCCGCCGTGCGCGCGAACACGGACGAGCCGCAGCGCGGACAGAAGAACCTTCCGGCATAATCGCCGGTCTCGCCCTCGATCGTGACCGCGTCCTGGGGGAAGATGGCGGATGCGTGGAAGAGCGCGCCATGATGCTTGCGGCAGTCGAGACAGTGGCAGAGACCGACCCGGTAAGGCCGCCCGTGCGCCGCGATCCGGACATTGCCGCACAGGCAGCCACCGGTGAACCGATCCATGCTGCCTTCTCAATCGAGCGACATGATCGTCAGGCGACGGTGGCCGGCAGGTGCGGCAGGATCTTGTCGAGCGTGATCGGATAATCGCGGACGCGCACGCCCGTGGCGTTGTAGATGGCGTTGGCGATCGCCGCACCTACGCCGCACAGCCCCAGCTCGCCCACGCCCTTCGCCTTCATCGGCGAGGACTTGTCGTCGGGATAGTCCAGAAAGACGACCTCCTGGTGCGGAATGTCGGCGTGGACCGGCACCTCGTAACTGGCGAGATCGTGATTGACGAAGAAGCCGAACCGCTTGTCGATGGCCAGTTCCTCCATCAGCGCCGCGCCCGCGCCCATCGTCATCGCCCCGATCACCTGGCTGCGCGCCGACACCGGATTGAGGATGCGGCCGGCGTCGCACACCGCCAGCATGCGGCGGATGCGGATCGCACCGGTATAGGTGTCGACGCCGACTTCGCAGAAGTGCGCGGCGAAGGTCGATTGCTGGAAGCGCTTGTCGAGATCGCCATATTCGATGGCGTCCTCGGCGACGATATCGCCGTCCCTGGCGGCGTCGGCGAGCTTTGCGTGGCGATTGCCTGACTTGACCGCGCCGTGCGCAAACTGCGCGTCTTCCGAGTTGAAACCCAGCTTCAGCGCCACCTGCTCCCGCAGCTTCACGCAGGCGGCATAGACGCCGGAGGTCGAGTTGTTGGCGCCCCACTGGCCGCCCGAGCCGCAGGAGGCCGGCGTGGCGGAATCGCCCAGCCGCACCACCACCGCATCCAGGTCGACGCCCATCATCTCGGCCGCGGTCTGGGCGATGATCGTGTAGGTGCCGGTGCCGATGTCGGTCATGTCGGTCTCGACCGTCACCACGCCACGGCCATCGAGCCGCACCCGCGCCGCCGATTTCTGGAGCAGGTTGTTGCGGATGCCGGCAGCGACGCCGTAGCCGATCAGCCACCGGCCGTCGCGCGCCTGACCGGGCCTGCCCTGCCGCTTCGACCAGCCGAACCGTTCGGCTCCGGTCCGAAGGCACTCGATCAGGTGCCGCTGCGAGAAGGGCCGTTCCGGCTTCTCCGGATCGACCTGCGTATCGTTTCTGATCCGGAACTCGACCGGATCCATGCCGAGCGTCTCGGCCATCTCGTCCATCGCGATCTCGAGCACCATCAGGCCCGGCGCCTCGCCGGGCGCGCGCATCGCATTGCCCTCGGGCAGGTCGAGCTCGGTCAGGTACAGCTCGGTCAGGCGATTCGCGCCGGCGTAGATAAGCTGGGTCTGGCTGACCGCCGTTTCCGGACCGCCGCCGGGCAGGTTGCCGGACCAGCTCTGGTGCGCGATCGCGGAGATCGTGCCGTCCGGCGCGCAGCCGATCCGGACGCGCTGGATGGTGGCCGGTCGATGCGTCGCGTTGTTCGCCATCATCGGGCGGGTCATCGCTATCTTGACCGCCCGTCCCGCCGCCCGCGCGCCGAGCGCCGCCAGCACCGCATCCGCCCGCACGAACAGCTTTCCGCCGAAACCGCCACCGATGTAGGGCGAGACCAGCCGCACCTTCTCCTTGGGCATGTTGAGCGTCTTGGCGACGTCCTTTGCGCCCCAGGCGATCATCTGGTTGGCCGTGTAGATGGTCAGCCGATCGCCGTTCCACGTCGCGGTGGAGGCGAACGGCTCCATCATCGCATGGCTCTCGTCCGGCGTGGAATAGGTCTGGTCCAGCTTCACCGGTGCGGCCTTGAATGCCGGGTCGAAGTCGCCGTGACTTGTCCTGGCCGGACCGCCGAGCCCATCGTCCTTGGCGATCGACGCCCCGCCTCGTGCGGCGGCGAGATCGTAGCGGCCCTGGGCACGCTCGTAATCGACCTGGACCAGGGCTGCGGCGGCACGCGCCTGCTCGAACGTCTCGGCAACGACAATGCCGATCGCCTGCTGATAATGTGCGATGTCGGGACCGCCGATCAGAGGCGCGTTGTTCATGTCGCCCTTGCCGAGTTTGCCGGCATTCTCGTGCGTAACCACCGCCAGCACGCCGGGGGCAGCGCGCGCGCGTGCCGTGTCGATGCGCGTGATGCGCCCCTTGGCGATGGCCGAGGCGATGATGAAGCCATAGGCCGGGTCGGCGACCTTGTCGTGCCGCTCATAGGCGTAGGGCGCGGTGCCGCTGGTCTTGAACTTGCCGTCGATACGCGGGGTAGGCCTGCCGATCACCTTCAGCTGATCGATCGGGTTGGTGCCGGCGGGTTCGGTGAACTTCACGGGCTCAGCTCCTTGCGTCGGCCAGCACGCCGGCGAGCGTGCGCTCGGCGAGCGGGATCTTGAAAGCGTTGTCGTTGGTGGGACGCGCGTCGGCAAAGACCGCCTTGGCAACCGCGTGCGCCCCCTGCGGCAGGGCGGCTTCCGCCTCCTCGACGCGCCACGGCTTGGGTGCGACGCCGCCGAACGCGACGCGGCCGCTGCCGTCCTTCCGGATCACCGCTGCGACCGATACGAGTGCGAAGGCATAGGACGCCCGGTCCCGCACCTTGTGGTAGATGTGCGTGCCGCCGATCGGCTTCGGCAGCGTCACCGCGGTGATGAGCTCGCCGGGCGCGAGCACCGTCTCCACCTGCGGCGTGTCGCCCCACAGACGATGGAGATCGGCCATCGGGATCGCACGCGTGCGCCCCTGCGGATCGACCGTCTCCACGGTCGCATCGAGCACGCGCAGTGCCACCGCCATGTCGCCCGGATAGGTGGCGATGCACTGCTGGCTGGTGCCGATCACGCCGAGCTGCCGCGAATAGCCGCCGATCGCGGCGCAGCCGGAACCCGGCTTGCGCTTGTTGCAGGCCATGTTGGTATCGTAGAAATAAGGGCAGCGCGTGCGCTGCAGCAGGTTGCCGGCGGTGGTCGCCTTGTTGCGCAACTGCCCGGATGCGCCGGCGACGATCGCGCGGGTCAGCACGCCATAGTCGCGCCGCACGCGCCGGTCCGACGCCAGCGCCGTGTTGGTCACCAGCGCGCCGATCCGCAGACCGCCCTCCTCGGTCGGCTCGATCCGGTCGAGCTTGAGGTCCTGCACGTCGACCAGATGCGCCGGCGCCTCGATCTCCAGCTTCATCAGGTCGAGCAGGTTGGTGCCGCCGGCGATGAACTTGGCGCCGGGCGTGCGCGCGACCTCGGCGGCAGCCTCGGCCGGGTTCCGCGCGCGGCTATAGCTGAACGCCTTCATGCCTCTTCTCCCGCGACTTCGGCGATCGCTTCCGCGATGTTGGAGTAGGCGCCGCAGCGACAGATATTGCCGCTCATCCGCTCGCGCACCTCCATGTTGGTCGGCCGCATCGGCGCGGTCAGGTCCTCGGACACATGGCTGGGAATGCCGGCCCTGATCTCGTCGAGCACCGCCACCGCCGAGCAGACCTGCCCCGGCGTGCAGTAGCCGCACTGGTAGCCGTCATGCTTCACGAACGCCGCCTGCATCGGGTGCAGCCTGTCCGGCGTGCCCAGGCCTTCGATCGTGGTGACGTCGTCCCCTTCGTGCATCACCGCCAGGCTGAGGCAGGAATTGATGCGCGTGCCGTTGACGATCACGGTGCAGGCGCCGCACTGGCCATGGTCGCAGCCCTTCTTGCTGCCGGTCAGCTGCAGATGCTCGCGCAGGGCGTCCAGCAGCGTGGTGCGCGTATCCAGCGTCAGGGCACGCTGCTGCCCATTGACCTTGAAGTGGACAGCCATCGTCGGCGGAGGAACGGCTAGGGTGGCCGCCTCCCCTCCTGCCGTGACGGTCGACAGCGCTGCCGTCGCGCTGCCGCCGGCCAGCACACCCCGTCGCGACATAGTTAATTCTCCATCGATGGGCATGTCGGCTCCCTCAACAACAAGGTCGTAACGCACAACGAGCAAAAGTGTCTCTGCGCAAGCCCGTCATTCGGCGACGGTCAGGATGGATCAGCCCGCCGCCATGCCCTCGGCCGCACGCGCCGGCGTCTGATCGAACAGGATCGGATCGCCGCCGCCGTACAGCACCGCCTTGAGCGGCGCCCGCAGCACGCCCGCGCCGACCTGCACGCCGACGCTTGCCGCACGCACGCTTCGACTGTGCGGGTAAACCGGTCCGGATACCCAGCGAAGATCGATCGTGGCGCGATGGCCACCGCCGATCCGGACGGGTGTCATGACCGGCCCCGGATGCATGCCCGGTGGCTTGCGCCGTGTAACCGACAGCGCTCGCCCGCGCCGGTCTCGGAACGTCACCTTCGGCAAGGCTGTCACGGCGCAGTCCGGACCGAGGTTGCGGATGGAGAGCTGCGTGCCGGAATGCGACATGCCGTTAAAATCGCCATTGCGGCCATCGACCGCCAAACGCAGCTGCGCGACACGGCATGCAGGCGGCGACGGCATCGGACTGGCAACAGCTTGCATCGCCAGC
>CAXTUG010000002.1:2184-38384 GCA_964247375.1 uncultured Sphingomonadaceae bacterium | reverse complement strand
GGCTATGATGGGCATCAGCATTTCTCATGTCTTGCTGTGACCCCGGCGAAGCCGGGGCCTCAGGTGGGCTACCGCAAAAGATGGCGTACCCATTGCGAGATGGACGCCGGCTTTCGCCGGCGTGACGGTAGTGGCGGCCGGATCGAATCTTACATGGGCGCGATCCGACCATCAATCGGCACAGCCCCGGCCCGAGGCTGTGCCACACCAGGACAGCTACTCCTTGGCCGTACCCGGCTCCGCCATATTGGCATGCTGCTTCGCCAGCACGCTGTCCGGCGTGATGTGGCTCATCGCTGCCTGCAGCTTGTTCTTCCAGCCGGACACGACGTGGCCGCTGCCGGCAACCATCGCGTCCCAGCCGTCATGCGCGACCTTGGCGGGATCGTCCTTCTCGGCGGTGCCGACCTTGGTGTCCATCATGTCGGCACGTTCGAAGAACTCGGTCTCGGTGGCGCCGGGCATCAGCACGGTGACGGTGATGCCGGTGTCGCGCATCTCTTCGCGGAGCGCATAGGAGAAGCTATCGAGGTAGGCCTTGGTGCCGTTATACACCGCCTGGAAGCTGCCGGGCATCAGACCGGCGATCGATCCGGTGATCAGGATCTTGCCCTCGCCCCGGCCCTGCATCTGCTGCGCGACCTTCTGGATCAGGTAGGTGGTGCCGGTGACGTTGGTGTCGATCACGCGGCGCCAGTCGTTCACGTCCTGGTCGACGAACGCACGGCCGAGACCGCGCCCGGCATTGGCGAGCAGCAGGTCGATCGGCCGTCCGTTCGCTGCCGACAGCAACTGGTCGTTGCCTTCCAAGGTCGAGAGGTCCGCCTCGACCGAGACGACGTTGGTGCCATGCGTCCTCAAATCGTCGGCGGCATTGTTGATCAGCGGTTCGTCGGCGACGACCAGCAGGTCGTAACCCTCCTGCGCGGCGATGTGCGCCAGTTCGAAGCCGATACCGGTCGAGGCGCCGGTGATGATCGCGAGTTTTCCGTTGGACATAGCAAGTCTCCTACTCTTCTCCCCTCCCGCTTGCGGGAGAGCTTAGTTCTGGTCAGCCCGGCATCTCGACCTTGGTCTTCTCCAGACCCGGCTTCAGTACGATCTTGGTCGCCTCGTTCTGATGGTCGTGGAACATCTTGTAGCCGTCCGGCGCATTCTCCAGCGGCAGGCGGTGCGAGATGAGGAAGGTCGTATCCACCTTGTCCTCCACGATCGCGTTCAGCAGCCCCGGAAGGTAGTGCTGCACGTGAGTCTGGCCGGTCTTCATGGTGAGCCCCTTCTCCATGAAAGCGCCCATCGGAAACTTGTCGACGAAGCCGCCATAGACGGCCGGCACCGAGACACGCCCGCCCTTGCGGCAGGCGAGGATCACCTGGCGCAGCGCGTGGATGCGGTCGGTGCCGAGGAAGGTCGAGATCTTCAGCTGGTCGACGACATTGTCCAGGAACAGGCCATGCGCCTCCAAGCCAACGCTGTCGATCACCGCGTCGGGACCGATCCCGCCGGTCATCTCCATCAACGCGTCGTAGACCTTGGTGCCGTTGAAGTTGATCGTCTCCGCGCCGAATCCCGCGGCAAGCTCCAGCCGGCGCGGGAAATGGTCGATCGCGATCACGCGCTCGGCACCCATCAGGAAGGCCGACTGGACCGCGAACAACCCGACCGGACCGCAGCCCCACACCGCCACCGTATCGCCCTTCTCGATGCCGGCATTCTCCGCCGCCATCCAGCCGGTGGGCAGGATATCTGACAGGAACAGCACCTTCTCGTCCTCGACCCCGTCCGGAATGACGATCGGGCCGACGTCCGAGTAGGGCACGCGCACATATTCGGCTTGGCCGCCGGAATAGCCGCCGGTCATGTGACTGTAGCCGAACAGCCCCGACATGCGGTTGCCATAGGCCAGTTCGGAGATGTCCTGGTTGTCGGCCGGGTTGGAATTATCGCAGCAGCTATACTGATGCTTGGTGCAGAAGTAGCAGCTCCCGCACGCAATCGTGAACGGCACCACGACGCGCTGCCCTTTCTTGAGCGTGGAGCGGGCGCCGGTCTCCACCACCTCGCCCATGAATTCGTGGCCCAGGATGTCGCCCTTCTGCATCGTCGGGATGTAGCCGTCGTAGAGGTGCAGGTCGGAGCCGCAGATCGCGGTCGACGTGATCTTGATGATCGCGTCGCGCGGATTGATGATCTCGGGATCGTCGACCGTGTCGACGCGGACGTCGTGCTTGCCGTGCCAGGTGAGCGCGCGCATGGCGTTTCCTTCTCGTTCTAAGCGGCGGTGGGGAGATCGGTCGCGTCGGCGCGAGTGCGAGCCGCGGTACTGATCTCGCCGGTTTCCATGAACTGCTTGAAGCGACGCAGGTCGCGGCGCGCCTGCAGCGCGGGCTCGCGCTGGAACAGCTTGGCGATCAGCTCGCCGATGATGCCGGCCGGCGGATCATAGGCGATTACCGCGCGGACAACGCTGCCGCGGCCGGGCACGTCGTTGAACTCGACCCGGCCGGAATTGCGGACCTCGGAGCCTTCGACCGACTGCCAAGCGATCAGCCTGCCTGGGCGGTCCTCAGTCACGACCGCCTCCCACTGGACCTTGCGCTGGCCCGGCGCCTTCACCGTCCATTGCGACCGGTCGGTGCCGCTGACCTCGATGCTCTCGATATTCTCCATGACCTTGGCCAAGTTGGAGAAGTCGCGCCAGAAATCGTAGAGTTCCTGCGCGGGTTTGGCGATCGTCACGACCGAGGCGCTGACGCTCCTCTCGTCGCGGGCGGCTTCGCCAGCACGCACATCGCTGTCGCGCGCGGCAGTCGCCGGCGCGTCCCTCGTCTCGGAGGCGCTCATATTCGCTCCTGTATGTCGCGTTCGGATTCGTCCTGGCAGAACCGGCATGCGTCTCCGCGGTTCCCCGCTTGAACGAGCGCAGCGCCGCTATTCGCCGCTAAAAACGCCAATGTTGACATGGGTTAGCGAGGAACGGCGGTTCCGCTGCGTCAGGATCGGAGGCGCTCCAGATCGCCGATCCGATTGACGTTCACGGGTGCCGGCACGTCCACCGCCATGGCACCCACGCAAGCTGCCCACGCGCGCATCGAATGATCGCTGCCGTCGCGCAGCAGCGCATCCAGCAACGCACTGTGCGCGCTCCGCCACAGGCCCATCACCGGCAGGCCACGAAGATAGGTGTTAGCGCCGGCTTGCTCGAGCGCTGCAAACACATCGCTCGCGATGACGGGCGTGTCGCAGGGCACCGACAGCACGCTCGAGAAGCCGTTGACGGAAGCGTGGTGGAGCGCGGCGGCGAGGCCGCCGAGCGGGCCCATGCCGCCCCGCGGCCGATCGGCGATTGCGGGCGGACCGGCATGGTCGCGGCCGCAGATCACGATTGCGTCCACCCGAGGCTGCAGGGCTGCCACGACGTGATCGATCAGCGCCTTGCCGTTCCACTCGGCCAATGCCTTGTCGCTGCCGAAACGCCGCGCCGCGCCGCCTGCCAGGATTGCGCCCAGGATCATGGCCGGCCGTCCCGTTCCCAGGCGAAGGCCGGAGTCGAGCCGAACGGGACTATCATGGTCGCCGCTCCAGCAGGGCATCCGGCCGCGCCAGGACGCAGAGGGTCAATCCTGCATCCTGCGCGCGCCGCACCGCCAGCGAGGTCGGCGCCGAGATCGTCGCCAGCATCGGGCAGCGCGCCAGCACCGCTTTCTCGACCAGTTCGTAGGAGCAGCGCGACGACAGCAGGGCGAAGCCACCACCCCAGTCGGAACCGCTCCGCAGCATCGATCCGATCAGCTTGTCGAACGCATTGTGCCGGCCGACATCCTCCCGCACGTCCAGGATGGTTCCGTCGGCCGCGCAGCGTGCGGCGGCGTGGACCGCGCCGGTCTCGCGATTCAGCGGCTGGCGTGCCCGCAACCGATCCAGGGCGGCGAACACGGCGGCCGTGTCGCCCTCCCAGGTCGCGGACAGCGGCGGCAGGTCGCGCATCGCCTGGTCCAGATTCTCGATGCCGCACAGCCCGCAGGAGGAGTCCGACGTGCGGTGCCGCACGCGCTCCGCCATGCGGCTGCCGATGTGCGGCGCGGCGGTCACGCGCAGGATGATGCCGTTCGCCGTGGCGTGCTGATCGACCTCCAGCAGGTCCGCTGCATCGTCGATCAGCCGCTCGGTCAGCAGGAAACCATAGGCAAGATCGACCAGATCGGCCGGCGTGGCCATCAGCACGGCATAGCCGATGCCGTTCACCTCGACTGCAACCGGCGCCTCCACCGCGAGCGCACGATCGATGTCATCAACCGTGCGGTCGGCACCGATGCGCGTGAAGCCGAACGGCTCGGTCGCCATGCCGCGCCTGGAGGCTAGGCGACGATCCGCACCGGCACCGATTTGGCCGCCGGCACGAAGCTCTCCTCGGCATGGTGCTCGACCGGAATCAGGACGTTGCACTCCGGGTAATAGGCGCCGAGGCAGCCGCGCGGGATTTCGTAGGGCGTGACGATGAAGCCGTCCCGCCGGCGCTCCACGCCGTCGTCGGCGTCGCTCTGCAGCGCGACGATCTGCCCATCGTGCAAGCCGGCATCGGCCATGTCCGCGCGGTTCATGAATAGCACGTCGCGCGTGCCGTTCACGCCGCGGAAGCGGTCGTAATAGCCGTAAATGGTGGTGTTGAACTGATCGTTGGAGCGCAACGTCATCAGCCGGTAGCGACCATCGGCATCGTCGAAGCCCGCCGCCGACAGGCTGCTCGGCACGAGGAACTCGGCCTTGTTGCTGGCGGTCAGCCAGATCCGCTCGGCCGCCTTGTTGCCCTTCCAGAAGCCGCCGGGATTGAACAGCTGCCGGTTGAAGTCCCTGAAGACGTCCGGATAGGTCTCCTGAATCGCGTCGCGGATGAGGGCGTAATTGCCGACCCACGCGTCCCAGTCGAGCTTGGCATTGGGCGGCAGGATGCGCTTGGCGATCTCGGCCACGATCGCCGGCTCGGACAGCAAGGTGGGGCTCGCCGGCTTGGCCTTGCCGCGCGAGCCGTGGATGCAGCTGGTGGAATCCTCCATCGACACCGCCTGCGGTCCGCTCGCCTGCATGTCCTGCTCGATCCGGCCGAGGCAGGGCAGCAGGTAGGTGACCTTGCCGGGGAAAAGGTGGTTGCGGTTGAGCTTGGTCGCGATCTGCAGCGAGAGCGACAGGCCGGTCCAGGCCGCCTCCATCGGCCCCGTCTCCGGCACGGCGCGGAGGAAGTTGCCGCCGAGCCCGACGAAGGCCTTCACCGATCCGTCGATAATGCCCTGGCAGCTCTCGACCGTATTCAATCCCTTCTCGCGCGGGGCGGTGAACCCGTACTGCGCCTCCAGCTTCTCCACCGGCACCAGTTCGGTCTTCTCGGTGATGCCTACGGTACGCTGCCCCTGGACGTTGGAATGGCCGCGCACCGGGGTCGGTCCGGCGCCCGGCTTGCCGATGTTGCCGCGCAGCAGCAGCAGGTTGACCAGCATGCGGACATTCTCGACGCCCTTCACATGCTGGGTCAGGCCCATGCCGTAGATGGCGAGCACCGCCTTCGAGCGCGCATAGACCGCCGCCGCGCGTTCCAGGTCACGATAGGCCAGACCGGACTCGCGCTGGATGTCGGCCCAATCCGCCTTGCGCACGGCATCGATGAAGGCGTCGCAGCCCTCCGTATGCGCCTTGATGAAGTCGTGGTCGAGCACCGGCAGCTCGCCCTTGGCGGCGGCCTGGTCGTCCCACTCCACCAGGAACTTGGCCATGCCCATCATCGCAGCGATGTCGCCGCCGGCCTTCACCTGATGATACTGGGTCGAGATGCGCGTCTCCGCGAGCGTCGCCATCTCGATCGGGCTCTGCGGATTGGTGAACCGCTCCAGCCCGCGCTCCCGCAAGGGGTTGAAGGTGACGATCTCCGCTCCCCGTTTTCGCGCGCCGCGCAGGTCGTGGAGCATGCGCGGCGCATTCGATCCGACATTCTGGCCGAAGAAGAAGATCGCGTCGCAATGCTCGAAATCCTCGAGCCGGGTCGTGCCCACGGGAACGCCGATCGCCGCCTTCAGGCCCACCGACGTGGATTCGTGGCACATGTTGGAGCTGTCCGGCAGGTTCTGGTTGCCGAACATGCGCGCCATCAGGCCGTACATGTAGGCGGTCTCGAGGCTCGCGCGGCCCGACACGTAGAAGACCACCGACTTGGGATCGAGCGGCTTCAGCGCGGCGGCGACGCCGTCGAACGCCTCCTGCCAGCTGCACGCCACATATTTGTCGCTGGCGACATCGTAGCGCAGCGGGTGCGTCAGTCGGCCATGCTGCTCCAGATCATAGTCTCGCCAGCCCCGGAGTTCCGTCAGCGTATGCTGCCGGAAGAAATCGGGCGTGGTGCGACGGGTGGTCAGCTCCCACGCGGTAGCCTTGGCCCCCTCTTCGCAGAACTCGAACGGGTGAGGATGAGCCGGCTTGGGCCAGGCGCAGCTCACGCACATGAAGCCTTCGGGCTTGTTCTGGCGGCCGAGCTCGGCCACGCTGGCTGGCGACAGGCGCTCGCGCGAGAAGATCTCGCCGAGCGAACGGGCCGAGCCCCAGCCGCCGGCCGGCCCGGCAAAGGGTTCGATCTTCGGCTTGTCCGACCTCTGCTTCACGATGCTCCACCTCGACCAGACCGCGTTTATCGTCAGATACTTGTCTCCCATGCGCGGAACGGCGCGGCAAGCGAATGGTTCAGCGATCCGTTGCAAAAGGAAGATCGTCCATGACCGCACCCGTCCGTTACACGCCGTCCGTCGAGAAGCCCGAGCCGGACGAGGCGGATACGATCAAGGCGCTGACGGAGCAGTTCAAGATCATCCTCGACACGACCTCCCAGGATTACGGCCACGCCGTGCGATCGGTCCACGCCAAGGGGCACGGCCTTGCCAAGGGCACGCTGACGGTAAGGGACGGCTTGCCGCCCGAACTGGCCCAGGGTCTGTTCGCCGAGCCGGGCAGCTACGACACGATCCTGCGCTTCTCGACCAACGCCGGCGACATCCTGGACGATTCGATCTCGCTGCCGCGCGGGCTGGCCCTGAAGGTCCTCGGCGTGGAGGGCGAGCGGCTGCCTGATGCGGAGGGCACCACGCAGGACTTCATCCTCGTCAACGGGCCTGCGTTTGCCGCGCCGACGCCCAAGGCGTTCCTGCAGAACCTGAAGCTGCTGGCCAAGACCACGGACAAGGGCGAAGGCGCCAAGAAAGTGCTGTCGGCGGTGCTGCGGACGTTCGAGGGCGCGCTGGAGGCGGTGGGCGCGAAATCCGCCCTCTTCCAGACGCTCGGCGGCGCGCGGCCGGTGCATCCGCTCGGCCAGACCTATTTCAGCCAGACGCCGTTCCGCTACGGCGACTATATCGCCAAGTTCCAGCTGGCGCCCGTCTCCGCGATCAAGGATTTCGAGAAGGAGACGATCAACGCCAGCGGCCGACCGGACGCGATCCGCGAGGCGATGAACGAGCTGCTGATCGAGCAGGGCGGGACGTGGGAGCTGCGCGTGCAGCTCAACACCGACCTCGAGAAGATGCCGATCGAGGATCCATCTAAGGTGTGGGACGAGCAGGAGAGCCCCTTCCGCACCGTCGCCACGTTGACGGTCGAGCCGCAGGCCGCCTGGCAGCACGGCGAGAGCGAGCAGGTGGAGGAACGCCTGTCCTTCGCACCCTGGCACGGTCTCGCCGCGCACCAGCCGCTCGGCGGCGTGAACCGGGCGCGCAAGGACCCGTACGAATTCTCGGCGGATTATCGCGGCCGCTTCAACGGCTGCCCCATCCACGAACCGAAGACGCTGGCGGAGATCGGCGCCTGAGCTTCCGACAGCAGGACTAGGCCAGGTCGATCACTGGAACTGGTCGACCGGGCTGAACGCGGCGATGGCATCCCGCAGGTCGGCGGGATCGACCGGTTTGCGCAGCAGCGTGGCGCGCGGGATCTCGCGCCTGATCCGCTCCTGAGCGGCCGCATCCGCGTTGGCGGTGATGAACAGCACGGCGACGTCGCCGTCCGCCGCGATCGCCGACGACGCCTCCACCCCATCCATTTCGGCTGAATCGAGATTGATGTCCGACAGGATCAGGCCCGGTGTCGCGCTGCGGGCGAGCGCAACCGCATCCGCGCCGGTGGACGCGATCCGGATCTCACCGAAGCCCATATCCTGCAGCAGGCTCTCCAGCATCCAGGCGATCATCACCTCGTCCTCGATGATCAGGACGGGTCGGGCGAGCAGCGCGGCGTCGATCGCATCGCCAACGCCGACGCGACCTGCCGGGAAGTGCTGATCCGATGCGGCAAGGGAGAGGCTGGCATGGTCGCGCGGCAAGGTCATGATCAATCCGTCTCCCAGGGGCAGCGCCGAACCGCAGCGGAACCCACGTCACCCCGGTCCAGCATGCCCCCATGCGACACCCAACGTTTGCCGAAGGATCGTCTGGAGCCGGAACCTCATTATCCGGCGGGCAATTACCGAAAGGGCCGATTCGATCCATTTGAATCGCAAGCATCGTCCGGTCGCGCGCGCGCTTAGCGACGCACGGTTTCACGACTGCGACGAAGCGCCAACCCTAAGGCCACGTGCAGAACGCATCGAAGCACGTGTGCCGGTTGCGCGGCCCTGCCGCGGGCCTATGCTCCCCGGATGACAGCAAGGAGCGCGCAGCCCCATGACGAGTGATCCGGCGCAGGCTGCCCTGGTCCTGCGCCGCGACGGCGGCAACGCCGGTCCGGACCGTTTGAAGCTGCTGGCGGCGATCGGCACGCACGGCTCGATCGCCGCGGCGGCCAAGCTGGTCGGCCTGAGCTACAAGGGAGCGTGGGATGCGGTGCAGGCGCTCAACAACCTGTTCGAGCGGCCGCTGGTGGAAACCAGCGCCGGAGGTCGGCAGGGCGGGCAAGCACTGGTCACGCCGGCCGGTGAGATGGTGCTGGCAGCCTATGCGGCGATCGAGCGCGAACTGGCCAAGATCGTCGATCGGCTCGACACCGAACTCGGCCAGCCGCCGGACCAGCCCTTTCCATGGTGGAGCCTCACGATGAAGACCAGCGCCCGCAACGCCTTCCACGGCCGTGTCACCAAAGTCAGCGAAGGCCCGGTCAATGCCGAGGTGGTGCTCGACATCGGCGGCGGGATCGAACTGGTCGCGGTCGTGACGCAGGGCAGCGTACAGGACCTGGGGCTGGTGCCCGGCCGGCGCGCGGCCGCGCTGATCAAGTCGAGCTTCGTCATCCTGGTGCCCGGCGACCAGCCGCTGCGCACGTCGGCACGCAACTGCCTTGCGGGCACGGTGATCCGCCACGAAACGGGCACGATCAGCGACGAGGTCGTGCTGGACCTCGGCAACGAGAAGACCCTGACCGCCGTCATCAGCCGCGAGAGCGGCGAGACGCTGGGTTTCGCGATCGGCGACCGGGCACAGGCGCTCATCAAAGCGCCGCATGTGATACTGGCGGTGGATTAGGCTTTATCAAAGAGCAAACGGCCGTCGGCCATCTCAAGCTGGCGCGTCGCCAGCCTGGCAGCTTCGGCCGGATCATGCGTGACGAGCAGCACCGGTATGCCGAGTTCCGGCAGCAGCTCGGCGAGATAGGCCGCGAGAGCCGCCCTGCTCCGCACATCCAGCGCCGACAGGGGCTCGTCGAGAAGAAGCAGCCGCGGGCCGGCCACCAGCGCACGCGCCAGGGCCGCGCGCTGCGCCTCGCCGCCGGACAGACCCGCTGGCATGCGATCAAGCAGTGGCGCCACCCCGGTGCGCTCGACCAGCGTTCGATCGACCGGACGACCGCCCCGCCGTGCGGCGTAGGCGAGGTTCTGCGCGACGCTCAGGTGCGGCAGGAGGTTGCTGCCCTGCACGACGTAGCCGACGCGGCGGCGATGCGGCGGCACGATATGACTGCTGTCCTGCCAGCTCTCGCCGTCGACCAGCAGCCGTCCGGGCAGTTCGGTCAATCCCGCCAGCCAGCGCAGCACGGTCGTCTTGCCGGCGCCGGACGGGCCGAGCAGCGCGGTGACGCCCGGCCCGGCGGTGAAGCCCAGGTCGAGCCGCAAGGCCCCGATCCAGCCATCGATCTGCGCATCCACCGTCACGGCATCATCCGGCCGATGCGGCGCTCCACTAGCAGCAAGGCGAGCAGGGTGACGAAGGCGAACAGCACCAGCCCGCCGGCGATGCGATGGGCCTCCCCGAACTGCAGGCTCTCGACGAGCTGGTAGATGCGGGTCGACAGCACCTCGGTCCTGCCCGGGATCGAGCCGCCGATCATCAGCACGACACCGAACTCGCCGACCGTGTGCGCGAAGGTGAGGATCGCGGCAGAGACGAAGCCGCGCCGGGCGAGCGGCATCGCCACGGTCAGGAAACGGTCGAGCGGCCCCGCACCCATCGTCGCGGCGAGCTCGAGCGGGCCGTTACCGATCAGCTCGAACGCGGTGCGAAGCGGCTGTACCGCGAACGGCAGCGAGTAGAAGAGCGAGCCGATCACGAGGCCCGTGAAGGTGAAGGCCAGCGTGCGGATGCCGAATGCGTGCAGCGGCGCCATGAGGGGACTGGCCGGGCCGAGCGCGACGAGCACGTAGAAGCCGATCACGGTCGGCGGCAGCACCAGCGGGAGCGCGGCGACCGCACCGACAATCTCCTTCCACCAGCGCCGCGAGCGCGCCAGCCACCAGGCGACCGGCGTCGCAAGCATGAGCAGTAGGATCGTGGTGACGAGCGCCAGCTCGACCGTCGTGGCGATCACCAGGCCGAGCGGCGTCTCCTCCATAGCGTCGCGTGGCCTTCAGACATTCCCGCTAAAGCGGAACAAGTCGGTAAGGGTCGTCATGAGGTGATCATATTCTGGCGCTCAGCGCACCTCGTAGCCGTAGCGGCGGATGATGGCGACCGCGGCCGGAGTCCGCAGGAACTTGACGAACGCCTGGGCAGCGGGGTTCTTGGCGCCGCTCCACAGCAGGATCGCTTGCTGGTCGATCGGTGCGTGGAAGCTGGCCGGCACCGTCCAGCGCGATCCGCCCGGCACGTTGATGACCTGGCTCAGCGCCACGAAGCCCAGGTCGGCCGCGCCGCTGGCGACGAACTCATACGCCTGCGTGATGGAGCTGCCCTTGACGATCTTCGGCGTGAGCGGTGCCAGCACGTCGAGCTTCTTCATCGTCTGGATCGCGGCGACGCCGTAGGGTGCGGCGGTCGGATCGGCGATGGCGAGCTTGGCGAAGCCGCCGCTCTTCAGGACCGCGCCGTTGCCGTCGACCAGCCCGGGCTTGGTCGAGTAGAGCACCAGCCGGCCGATCGCGTAGGTGAAGCGGCTGCCGGGCACGCCCAGACCGTCCTGCTCCGCCTTCTTGGGCCGGTCGGCATCGGCCGACAGGAAGATCTCGAACGGCGCGCCGTGGCTCAGCTGCGTGTAGAAAGCGCCGGACGAGCCGAAGGACAGGATCGCACGATGACCGGTCGCCTTGGCGAAGGCGGCGGCGATCTCCTTGCTCGGCTCGGTGAAGTTGGCCGCCACCGCGACCTGCGTGTCCGCTGCAGCGACGGGCGCGGCGAAGGCGAACAGGAGCGCGGCGACGAACCAGTTGTGGATGTGGCGAAGCATCGTCCCGTTCTCCTCAGAAAGCCAGCTGCGAGCGGATCGCGATCGTGTCGTATGATTGGCCGACCTCGGCGCCGACCGGGGTCGCGTAGGCGGTTGCGCTCGGCGACAGCCGGTCGATCTTCACGTGCTGATAGTCGAACATGAAGCGGATCACGGGGTTGAGGTACCAGTTCAACCCGGCGGCGATGATCTTCTGCTCGCCGCCCCGGATGCCGTCGGCGGGCGGCGCCTTGCCGGGGTCGCCCTGGTGATAGTTGAGGTCGACCACCGAGTAGCGGCCGGCAACCTCCCACGCCCCCCAGGTGCCGTTGCGCAGGTCAAACGGATGGTCGACCGTTGGTGCGTCGAAGGCGAAGGTGGCGGTGTTGTACTTGCGACGTTCGCCCGTCAGCATGAAGCTGCCCTCGGCATACCAGCCGCCGAAGTGCGGGTCGGACAGCGGGCTGTCCCGCCGCTGGACCTTGATCCGCTCATACTCGCCCTGCAGGTAGAAGGGGCCCTTCTGCCCGGCCAGCTCCAGCCCACCCTCGTTGACGTGGCGCGCGTTGATCTGGCCGGTGTCGATCAGCCGCGTGCCCTCGACGCGCAGCTCGGCGCGCTCCCGCAACTGGACCGGAAAGCGGTTGGTGCCGACGTCCGGCCCGCCGGCGTCGGCGACGCTGAACACGCGCGTGCCGTGCGCGCCGACATGGACCAGCCAGTCGTCGCCCTGGAACGGGATCGCCGCCAGGCGCAGGATCGCGCCGGCATTCTGGTCGAAGCTCTGCGCGGTGCCGCTGGCGGTGCTGTTGACCGTGCCGACCGTGCGCGTCGTCAGCGACAGGGCCGCGAACCAGCGGCTGCGCGAGGCGGCGAGCTGGATTGCCTCGCGATAGTCGCCGCCGGCGACGCCGCGCGAGATGTCGCTGATCGCCGGGCGTTCCAGGAACGGCATGCCGTTGGTGCTGTTCTGGTCCTCCAGCCCGACCGAAGGCGGGAAGGCGCCGACGCGCAGGCGAAACGGCTGCAGCCCGGTATATTGCAGCCACAGCTCCTGGATGTGCCCGGCATCCTCCGCGCCCGCCCCGCCGAATTCGAACAGCACGTTATAGTCGAAGTCGCCGAACACCCGCCCGTCGATGCCGATGCGGGCGCGGCGGAAGTTGGTGCCGCTGTTGAGGTCGCGCGCATGCGCCGTGTCGCCGGCCGCACCGCCGCGGCGGAAATCGGTCGCGATCGGTCCGGCGCGATGCTGGAAGTAGTTGGCGGCGTCGAACTGCATCACGCCGTGCAGGTTGGCGACGAAGCGCCCGTCCCCGCTTTGGATCGAGGGCCGCCCGGCAAGGATGGTCACGCCGCCCTGGTTCGGTCCCGGCCCCGAGGAGGTGACCGGCCGCGGCTGATCCGGGCTGCTCGCTGGCGGCGTGCCCTGGTTCGGGCTGGCGGTGGCGAAGGTAGGCGCCGGTGCGGCCTTCGACACGCCTGTTGCAGCGGATGGGTTCGCAGCACCGCCCTGCTGCCGCATCTGGATGACCATCTGCGACAAGGCCTTGACCTGCTGCTCCAGCGCCTCGATCCGCGCATCGCGACTGTCGGGCGCGGTCTGCGCCCCGGCCGCAGCCGCCCACGTGGGCACGATTACCGATGCAGCGCACAGCAGCCGCACAGCCCTGTTCATGAAACCACCCCTGTCTGGTTTCGGCGATATGTAGAACAACTTCCTACCGCGGCTCAAGCCGGTGTTTGCGTCAGACGCGACTTCGTACGGCCGGCGCGAACTTGTCGGCACGGCGCCGGCCCAGCATCATGCCGCGCTCGAGCCGCGCGCACAGTGCGCGATAGTAATCGGTGAGGAACGCCTGATCGTCACCGTCGTCCGCGAGGGCGGCCTTCTGCCGGATCGCCGCGGCGACGGTTGCGATCCCCTCCGGCCGGCCGACGCGCAGCACCTCTTCCAGCATCTGCAGCTCGTACACGCCGTAGAGATCCAGTGCGGCATCGCTGAAGCTGCGACCCGCACCGACCTTCTCACCGCCTGCCCCAAGATCCGCTGCCAATTTCATCTGCGCCGTGCGCACCACCCAGGTTCCGCCGACGAGATCGCCGATGCGCAGGCGGTCGCGATTCATCAGGGGGAAGAACAGAAAGATGCCGGTCCACGACAGCGCAAAGATCGCCAGGAAGGCGTCGGCCGCATTCTGGCTTGCCTGGTAGCCGAGGAACGAGAGCGGCAGGAATATCTCGATCTCCCGCATCGCATTGCGCGCGATTACCGCACCGCCCGTGAGTGCGGCGCCGTCGCGCGCGACCACGCGCAGTCCGAGCAGCCGCTTGCCCGGCGTTGCCCCGCGACCGCCGATCTCGAACAATATGAACCAGCCGTTGCGGAGGACGAACAGGCCGATCAGCCACAGGATGATCAGCAGTTCGCCGGCCCCGCCCCGGACCAGCAGACCGATCGCGACCGTCGCGGCGACCAGGATCACCAGCAGCGCCAGGCAGTCTAGGAGAAAGGCGGCGGCGCGATTGCCGGCGCTGCCGAGCTCCAGTTGCAGGTCGACGCCCTCCGGCGTGACGAAGCTGCGCCGCAATGATCGTGGGGATCGCCGCGCCATCACCCTTTCCGCGGCAGGTAGAAATAGGCGAGCCACCCAGCGAGGGCAGCGGCGCCGATCGCGTAACGCTGCCAATCCACCTGCACCGTCTGCCGGCCGATGCCTTCCAGCAATCCGGCCAGGATCAGCATGACGACCGCGCCGGCCATGGCCACGGATGTCTGACGCCCGACGGCGAAGGCGAAGTCGGTACGGCTCGCCCGCCCCGGAAAGGCCATTGCGGTGCCGATGCGCATGCCTGCCGCGCCGGACAGGATGATCGAGAAGAGCTCGGTCGAGCCGTGGATCGCGAGCCAGCCGCCTGCCTGCCACGCCAGTCCCTTGGCAGCGAACACCGCCAGGAAGGCACCGAGCATCAGCCCGTTATAGGCGATCAGGAGCATCGTCGGAATGGCGAACGCGAACCCCAGCGCGAAGGCGAAGATCGCGATCTGGGCATTGTGCGTGAACAGGGCGGTGGCGAAGACGGCCAGTCCATCCTTCACATCCTTGCCGCCGTTGTAGAGGGTCGATTGCAGCGAAGCGGCGCTGGCCGACGGGTCGCGGCCGTTGGCGAGACTGTCCGGCATGATCGCGTAGAACAAGCCGGGGTCATGCAGCACGAGCACGAACCCGGCGACCGCGGCGAGTGTGGTAAGCAGCAAACTGGCGAGCGTCTCACGCCACAGGGATTGCACCGACCGCGGCCAGCTGTTCACCAGGAACGATTTCAGCTGCGTCAGGAAGGACGTGGGCACACCGTAGATCTGAAAGTAAGCGCGAGTGCACAACGCCTCCAGATAGGCGGTGAGCGCGCGATCGAGCGACGTCTCGCGTGCGAGCGACAGCGACGACAGGGCGGACCGGTAGAGCAGCGGCAGGCCGAGCAGGTCCGCATCGGTCAGCGCACCGATGCCGCGCCGCTCCATGCGCGACACGATATCGTCCAGCCGCTGCCAGTCCAGCTCGTGCGCCGCCCGGAAGCGGCTGGCGTTCACCCGCAGCGCGTCGATCGTGGGCGTCACAGCAGGTCGCGCCGCTTCAGGTCGACATAGGCCGCGACCAGCCGCTCGCCGATCTCGTCGGGCGCGCTCTCGACGACATGCGCGCCGAGGTGACGCAGGCGCATCAGGACTAGTTGCCGGTCGCGCAGCAGGGCCGCCGCCGTGATCGCGCGGGTTACGTCCTCGGCGTCGGCCGGCGCGGTGTCGACCAGCGTCTCCAGCTCCTGCTCGCGGAACACGACCACCAGCAGCAGGTGGGTGTCGGCCAGGCGCGCGGCGCCGCGCACCATGAACTCGGCCGAGGTCAGGTCGGTGATGTCGGTAAACAGGACGATCATGGACCGGCGCTTCAGGACCGTGTTGAGCGTGGTCAGGGCGAGGACGTAATTGGTCTCGTCGGCGCCGTAGTCGATCTCGGCGGCGAGCGCCTGCAGCTGCGGAAAGGCACCGGTGCCGCCGATCAGGCCGGAGGCGATGCGCGGGCGGCTGTCGAACGCGTGCAGCGCGATCCTGTCGCCGAGCTTGAGCCCGATCCAGGCCGTCAGCAGCATCGCCGACACCGCGCGGTCGACGCGCGGCAGCCCGGCCAGCGGCTCCGCCATCTGCCGCCCGCAATCGATGGCGAACACGATCTGGCTGTTGCGTTCGGCGCGGAACTCCTTGGCGTGCAGCTTCAGGTGTCGCGCCGACTGCTTCCAGTCGATCGCGCGGCGATCCATGCCCGTGCGGAACTCGGCGAGGGCGTCGAAATCGGCGCCGTCACCCCGATCGGCCTGCGCCAGCAGTCCCTGCAATGCGTAGCGCTCGAAAATGCGCGCGCCCTGCTCCCGCACCGTCCGCACATCCGGCAGGATGACGGTGCGCAGCGCTACGGCGCGCCGCGACTGCTTCCACACCATCCCGAGTGGCCCGGTCCAGCGCAGCCAGGCTTTCGTCACGTCCGCGGCACCGCGTCGCACCGCCATGATCGGAAGCACGCCTTCGCCTCGCCCCTCGACCAGCTCTACCCGCAGCCGGCCCTCGTCATACATCGCCAGCAGCGGATCGCCGGCGAGCGCAAGCTCGCACCAGGCGGGCGGTGACCGCCCCTGGATGCGGATCCGCACCGTCGCATCCGCATCGCCGCCGACCGGCACTCTGACGGGCATGGACACATCCAGCGCCGCCACCGCACGGCCCGGGCCGATCACGGCATCGGCCACCGTCAGGAGCAGGACGGCCGCCGGCCACGCGAGGCCGGCATACCAGCGATCCGGCAGGAGCACGCCCAGCGCCAGCGCGAACGGCACGCCGGCATACGCCGTCCAGATCGCGGTACGCGTCGGCGTGATCAACGCGGCGCCTCGACCATGTCGATGATCGCGGCGACGACCTCTTCCACCGTCCGGCCGTCGATCTCCGCCGCCGGCGACAGGATCAGTCGATGCCGCAGGAGCGCCGGGCTCAGCGCCTTGACGTCGTCCGGCAGAACGAAGTCGCGGCCGTCGATCGCGGCCCGGGCACGCGCCGCACCGGCCAGCATCGCTCCGGCCCGCGGCGACGCGCCGCTCTCGAGATCGGCCACGGTGCGCGTGCTGCGGACCAGAGCCGCAATATAGTCTATCACTTCATCCACCAGGCGAACGGCGGCAACCGCGTCGAGGGCCCGGTCGATGGTCGAGGCGTCCGCCACGGCGACGACGCCCCAATGCTCCGGCGACATCGCCGCCGGCCGCGCACCATGCTCGGCAATGATGCGCCGCTCCTCCTCGGCGCTCGGATAGTCGACCCGCTGCTTGAACAGAAAGCGATCGAGCTGCGCCTCCGGCAGGGGGTAGACGCCCTGCTGCTCGATCGGGTTCTGGGTGGCGATGACCATGAAATGGTCGGCCAGCGGCAGGCTCTCGCCATCGATCGTGACGGTTCGTTCCTGCATGGCCTCCAGCAGTGCGGCCTGCGTCTTGGGCGGCGTGCGGTTGATTTCGTCGGCCAGCAGCAGATCGGTGAAGATCGCCCCACGCGTCAGCGTGAAGCTGGACGTCTGGAAGTTGAACAGGTTGGCCCCGATGATGTCGCCCGGCATCAGGTCCGGCGTGAACTGGATCCGGCCGAACTCCAGCCCGATCGCGCGGGCGAAGCTGTGCGCGAGCAGCGTCTTGGCCGTCCCCGGCGGGCCTTCCAGCAGGACATGCCCGCCCGCGAACAGCGCGACGAGCATGAAGTCCAGCGTCTCGTCCTGGCCGACGACCGCCTTGCCGACCTCCGCCCGGATCGTCGCCGAGAGTGCCCGCACCTCATCCACCGTCACCCCTTTGTCTCCTTCTGCCATTCGTAGAGCGCGTGTGCGGAGGCCGTGAGCGACGCACGGTCGCGGCTGGCCTCCACCGCACGCACCAGTTCGGTGAAGCGCCGCCCGCCGCGGCCGGCCAGCCGGTCGAGATACGCGTCGAGCGCGGCACCCTTGAGCCGCGCCGGCACGCCGAACGTCGCCACGGCGCGCTCGCGGATCACCTGCGCGTAATGTTTGCCGAGCCGGCTTTCCCGCCGCGCGCGACGAACGAGCTTGGCGCTGTTCTCGACCAGCACGGCTTTGCCGAGACCGATGGCGCGCATGCGCGGCTGGATCGGCCCGAACCGTCCCAGGGCGTGCCAGCCGACCAGCAGCAGCACCGCCGCCAATGCCAGTGTCATGGCCAGGAAGGGCGGCGTGAAGGCGAGCCGCAACGGGCTCTGCGAATGACCCAGCCCGTTGAGCGTCACGTCGAACCCGATCGACGTCGCTCCGGTCGAATTCAGCCAGTCGAGCATGGCGAGCGCCGCCGCCGCCTGATCCGGTGCCTTGATGCCGGCGTTGGACAGGAGATCCGGATCGGCGAGGATGTAGAGCGGGCCATCGCCATAGCGCGCGAGCACGACCTGCCCCTGCTCGTCCGTCAGCAGCGGCACGAGCCGCAGGGCCTTCGCGCCCTTGGCGGGAACCTGGCTCGCGATCACCTGCAGCACGGCCGGCGCGCGGAAGGAGATGTGACGATCGAAGGCGGACGTGCTGTGCAGAGGACGGCTTCCGCTTCGCACCTGGCGGATCTTGAACAAGGTGTGCGGCGCCATCAGGCTGCCCGGATCGTCGGGTTCGACCAACCCCATGATACGCACCCAGCCCTTATGTTCGCGGTCGCCTGTCGCAACCCATTTCGGCATGACGAGCAGCGTCGGCTTGGCGCTTCGCGGCGACAGCACGGGTCCGACATTCTGGCTGCCGCTCACGGGCGTGGCGACCAGAAGGTCTTCCGATCCGAACTGATGATCGTTGCGGATGATCACCGGATTGCGCCCGGTGGCGGATGCGAGCTGGACGATGCCGCTATACCCGACCGCGGGGTTCGACAGGGCATGCGCTCCGCCGTTGCGGCCGGAGCGCAAGTCGGGGGCGAAGGCACCCAGTACCAGCATGCCGACGAAGCCGGTGATACCGACCGTCAGCAGCAGGATGACGGTGCGCAGCTGGAACGTGTCGCCGGTAAAGCCGCCGCGGCGGCCGAGCGCCAGATCGCTCATGCCGCCTTCCACGCCGCGGTGCGCGTGAAGTCCTCATAGGCCGCGCGGCAACCGGCCCAGTCTTCCGCATCGACCGGCCGTCCGCCGAACAGACTCCGCTCGACGATCGCGGCGATGCCGGCGAACAGCTGGCGCGCACGTGGCGGAACCACCGGCGCGCGCGCCAGATCGCGGCTCGTCAGCGCGGGCCGAACCAGGCCCGGTCGCCGCCGGCCGAGATCCTCGATGCTGCGGATCAGCAGATGATGCGCCGCTTCCGCATAGCGTCCCTGTGCCGCCAACACCTCCGCCTCGTCGAGCCAGGCGCGCGCCGGCGCCGACTCCGGCCGCCAGTCTTCCGCATCGGATTCGCTCGGCGGCGTCATGCGACGCCGCCACGGCCACCGCCATGCGCCGTCGCGCAGCCGCGTCCGCACCGCCCATACCAGCATGACGAGCGAAGCCGCCATCGCCGACCAGAGCAGCAATCGGGCGTAAGGCGCCTCGGGCATCAGCGACGCCATCCAGCGTAGAAAGCGACCGACCGGGCGGAACAGCAGGTCCAGCCAATGCTCCACCGCCCTGATCCATGCAGGCGTCGGCGGCGGCGGCGTCACCCGCGCCAGATCGAACTGAATGTCAGGGTCGGCACGCAGGGCGCGGTGGGCGGCGGCGAACCGCTCCGCATTCGTCTGCACTTCGCCCGCCATGTCGTCCCCCGAAACCGCCGATGCGGCCAATGCACAGCATGAACAGAAATCGCTGCCGATCAACCTGCATGATCTCCCGCAGGAACGGCTGGCGGAGCGCGACCGGAATTGTCATGATCGGATCAGACCAGACGACAGGGAGAGCGGTAGTGGCGACTATTCCGAACCAGGTAGCAGAACGGAGCCCGTCGGTAGGACGCGTGTTCAATCGCACCTTCTCGGTCATGTCCCACAATCCTGTGGTCGTATTCGGCACGTCGCTCGTCGTCTCCGCGCTGCCGTACACGATCGCGGCAGCCGCGCTGCGCCCGCGGATAGGCGGCGACGTGAGTTCAGGCGCGACCTCGAGCACGATCATCGGTTCATTCTTCATTCTGGCGTTGCTCTACATCGGGCTGCGGTCGCTGGTGCAGGGCTGCCTGGTGCGCGCCACGATCGCCGACAGCGAAGGACGTACGGCCAGCCTGGGAGAGTGCATCCGGACCGCGCTGCCGTGCATACTGCCGCTGATCGGAGCCTCGGTGCTGCTCGTGCTCGCCGTCGGCCTGGGATTCATCCTGTTGTTCGTGCCGGGCGTGATCGTCATGCTGATGTTCTCGGTAGTCGTTCCCGTCGTGGTCGCGGAACGGGCCGGTATCGTCGAGAGCTTCCGCCGTTCCGCCTACCTCACCGCCGGCGCGCGATGGAAGATCCTTGGATTATTCCTGCTGATCGCCGTTCTCTCCTGGTTGCTGGCGGCGGTAACCGGGCTTGCTTCGGGAACATTCTCCGGACGGATGGCACCCCAGTTCAGCATCGGCGCGATCGCGTGGAACGCCATCGTGAACACGCTGGTCACGTCGTTCTGGTGTGCTGCCCAGACGGCACTATATGTCGAGCTGCGCGACTGGAAGGACGGGCCCGGCACTGATCGTCTGGGCGAGATTTTCGAGTAGAGCGGCGCCGGCGGCCCGAGCTTCTCAGCCATGCTCCTCGACGACCAGCTGCGGCACTATTTCGGCACGACCGACATGGCCGCCGTTCCGCCGGCTGCGCTGACCGCCGGAGTGGAGCGGATGCGGGTCGACCTGGGGCTGGAGCGGGACCGCGGCCGCCGCTTCGCGCTCTGGACGTTCCTGTACCTGCTGGGCGCCGCACCGGACCTGGACGTCGCGTTCGAGGACGAGGGTGATCGGGAAGCTGCGCGCAGCTTCATGGATCTGGCCGAGCAAGCGGAAGAGGACCGCTGAAGGACAGCGTCTCGCCCGACGAGGCGCGGCGGATCGCGCTCGCGGCGCAGGGTTTCGGCCGCGTCAGGCCGGACGGGGGGGGGGCCCCGCGGGGGGATTGGGGGGGGGTGGGGGGGGGGGGCGCGCCGCCCGCGGCGATCACGCAGGCGCATCTCGGGGGCGTGTTCGGGCGGCTCGGCCTCCACCAGATCGACAGCGTGAACGTGCTGGTCCGCGCACATTACCTGCCGCTGTTCGCCCGGATCGGCGCCTACCCGCGCGCGCTGCTCGACGAGGCGGCCTGGGGCCCCCGCTCCAAGCGGCGGCTGTTCGAATATTGGGCGCATGAAGCGTCGCTGCTGCCGCTCGCATTGCAGCCCCTGCTGCGCTGGCGAATGGCGGAGGCCGAACAGGGGGTCGGCACGTGGGGCAACCTCAAACCATTCGCGACCGAGCGCCGCGGCGAAGCGGAGGCGATGCTGCTGCAGATCGCCCAGGATGGGCCGCTGGCCGCATCCGACATCGCCGAAACGCGCGGACCGGGCGGCTGGTGGGGCTGGAGCGAGACCAAGCGCGTGCTGGAATATCTGTTCTGGGCCGGCCGGATCACCACCGCCACGCGCCGGAACAGCTTCGAACGAGTCTATGACCTCACGGAGCGCGTGCTGCCGCGGGCGATCCGCGACCTGCCCACCCCGACCAAGGCGGATGCGCAACGCAAACTCCTCGCGCTGTCCGGTCGCGCCCTCGGCATCGCCACTGCCGGCGACTTGCGCGACTATTTCCGGCTGAAGCCCGGCGACGCCCTGCCTCGCATCGCCGAACTGGTGGAGAACGGCACGCTGCGTGAGGTGACGGTGCGCGGCTGGCGTCAACCCGCCTACCTCCACGCCGATGCGGCGCTGCCGCGATGGGTGCGCGGACAGGCGCTGCTCGCGCCGTTCGATCCGCTGATCTGGGCCCGCGACCGCACCGAACGACTGTTCGGCGTGCAGTACCGGATCGAGATCTACGTGCCGGCCGAGCAGCGGGTACACGGCTATTACGTGCTGCCGTTCCTGCTCGATGGGCGGATCGCGGCACGCGCCGACCTGAAGGCGGACCGGCAGGAATCGGCCCTGCTGGTGCAGGCGGCGCACGGCGAGGCCACCGCACCGCCGGAGACGGCTAGGCGGCTCGCGGCGGAGTTGCGGCTGATGGCGCAGTGGCTTGGACTTGAGCGGGTCGTGATCGCCGGGAAGGGCGATCTCTCCGCCGCTCTGGCCGATCAGTTCCCGTGACGGACGCGCCGGCTGCATTCGCGATCAGGCATCGGCACAAACATCTATCCCCAGCCGATCGAATACATTGCGGGAACTCGGCGACGAGGCGTGATCGGCTGTAAAACGTAGCGCACGGACGGCGATCGAGAAGGCTGGCAGTTATCGGATCGGCAAATAAACCGCTCCCTTGCCCGAACGGGGCTATATTTCTCCGTAATCCGCACTATATTCATCAGGCTGACGTCGCCTGCGACGGATACTGAGACCGTCAAGGTTCTCCATTGTCCCTTTCTAAGCCTCATGAAGCCGGGATGCGCCTGTCGGCGCATGCCCGTCACTTACGGGACAAAGGATGCCCTCATGATCACCGGAACTGTCAAATTCTTCAACGTCGACAAGGGCTACGGCTTCATCGCGCCGGAGAGCGGCGGCAATGATGCCTTCGTTCACATCAGCGCCGTGGAGCGGGCCGGCATGCGCACGCTCGATAAGGACCAGCGCGTCACTTACGAGATGGAGACCGACCGCGCGGGCAAGACCTCCGCGGTGAATCTTCAGCCTGCCTGACGATAGCGATCGGAGGGGGGTTCGCCCCCTTCCTATCCTTCGCGTCTCGGGAGCCGCCATGTCATCCCTGCTCTTTCTTCGGGAACAGGTTGCGCAACATGAGATCGCGGCCGACGCCGCGCCTGTTCGGGATCTTCGCCGACGTGCGTCGTTGATCGGTCCGGCTGTTTCTGATGCGCGCGCCGAGGGTGCACGCCTCAGGGCTGCGCTTAACAAACTTCTCGACGGGCTGAGCGAAAATCCAGACCGGGGCCTTGCGACGGCTTAATCGTCACCAACCAGGCTTCGGACGAACATCAGCTCGGCCTTCTTCAACATGCGAGGTAATTGACATGGCTAAGGGTCAGAAGAAGGGCAACAAGGAAGCCCGCAAACCCAAGAAGGAAGCGCCTCCCAAGCAGATCGAAGCGAAGCCTTCGATGAAGGGCATCGTGAAAGCCTGAACTCTTGACGGAGCAGGCGTTCGGCGTCTGCTCCACCACTTAAGGAGCGGCAATGTCGAAAGTAGAAGACTATACCGCCCGCGCGACAGCTAGCCTGGCAGCAGCGGAAGCTGCCACCAATGCACGCGATCGCGCCTTTCACCAGCGCGCGTACAGCATCTGGCGCAAACTCATCGCCGGCGTTGCGGCCGCGGAAGAACGGGCCGTGATGAGTCCGCCTCGTCCTCGTTCGGGCGATGCTCGTCCGATCTCGGGGAAGCTTGCGAGACAGGTAATCTCGGGCACATCAAAAAACCGAGCGCAAACTTGATATACCTGACGGTGTTGCCGCAAGAAGAAGACGGAGCGCCGGGCCTGCCTCATCGAGGAGAATTACCATGTCACGAGCGATGAATTTGGACGCGACCGAGGCGCATGTCATGAGCATGTGCGTCAAGCACAATGCCGAAATCAGCTCCATCGAGACGCTGCATTCGGGCGGTACGCGCGTCGTGCTCAAGAATGGAGACGCGGCGGCGGTGCTGCGCAGGGCCTATGGCGCGAAGGTGCTCACCGGGGTGGTGACACGCACGCCGACCCGGCTCCTTCGATCTTAAGCAGACTTCAGGAAGATACATGCCAGCCTTCAAGGACCCCGGTTTTCAGCAGCGGCAGGAATCCGCCGCGCGCGCCAAGAGCGCGGCGCTCGCCCAGCTACGGGCCAAGCCCCTGCCGGACGAAGCCACGCTGGCGGCGCGGGCTGCCGCTCGACTTGCCAGCGAAGCGGCCCAAGCGGAGAAGCAGGCGGCCGCACGATTAGCCAAGCAGCAGGCGATGGAGGCTAAGCGCGAGAAGGCACGTGACGCCGCGCTCGAAGCGGAGGCTTCCGCCCGCTTGCAAGTTCCGACGGACGCTGAACGCAAGGCACTGCGCGACGCCCGCTATGCAGCCCGAAAGAGCCGCAAGTCCAACAAGTAGGCGTCGGGCCGAGGCACGCTCCTGCCGTCGATTGCCGGATGACCGGCGTCGGCACGGCCGCACCGCCTCTCCCCATCCGGCAGGAGATTCAATGCGCAGCCCTGGCATGACCCATATTCGGCGAAGCGGTTCGACCGTCGTCTCACAGCCGGGAGGCGGCTGTTGACCTCAACCTGCGTTCAAGCGGACCCACCACGCTGCGAAGATGGCGATACGGGCGTTCTCGTCGATGTCGCCGATATTCCCGGAGGAGGGCAACTGCACCTCGTTCGCTATGGCCGGGATTATGAGATATTGTTCGGCGACGAGCAGTTGATGGGAAGCTGGGCCTACCGATCGGAAGAGGCGCTGGCGACGCTCGTTTTCGAACGATTGGGCGACCGTGCCGCGCGAGTCCTGATCGGCGGCCTGGGAATGGGCTTCACGCTGGCCGCAGCCCGGTCCGCGCTTCCGCCCGGCGCGACGATCGTGGTGGCGGAACTCGTGCCGACGGTCGTCGCCTGGGCTAACGGTCCTCTGGCGCACATCTTCGGGGGTTCGCTTGCCGACCCGCGCGTGTCGCTCCAGATCCAGGACGTCCATGACGTGATCGTGGAGCAGCGCGCCGGCTTCGATGCCATCCTGCTCGACGTCGACAATGGTCCCGACAGCCTGATAAATCTCGCCAACGAGCGCCTCTACTGCAACTGGGGCTTACGCGACGCCCATGCCGCGCTGCGCCCCGGTGGAATGCTGGCGGTCTGGTCGGCCTATCCGGATAGTGATTTCACCGTACGCCTCCGAACCGCAGGTTTCGTCGTGGAGGAGGTCAGCATCGAGTCCGGCGGCAACGAGAAGCATCCGCTTCACACCATCTGGCTCGCCCGCCGTCTAGGATAAGTAGGCTGACCGTTCAGGTTCCGGTGCGTGGCTGCTCGACGGCTCTGTTATACTATCGTTTCCAGACCATCGCGCCTGACCAGCGCGAGCAGCCGCAGTGCAGGACCGCCCGGCCGCTTGGCACCCCGCTCCCAATCCGAAACAAGGTTCTTCGACACGTTAAGATAGCGCGCGAACACGGGCTGGGAGACGTGCTCTTTCTCACGGATCGCGCGTATCTCTTCCGGCGCCAAAGCAGGTGCGGGTGCGAGGCATGTCACATCAAACTCGCGCATGGTCTGCTTGTCGATCGCGCCGCCCTGATGCAGCCCTTCCATCATCTCGTGGACAGCCGCCATCGCTTCGCTCTTATACGTCTTCGTCGTCATAGCTCACCTCGCCCAGCCGACCGGCTTCGACCTCCGCCTTCATGTGCTCGTCACTCAGCGCCAGAACGATCTTCGCCGCCTTCTTGAATGCGGCGATTTCGTCCGTGCTCAGGTTGGCCTTGCCGCTCTTGGCGAAGCCGAACGCGAATACCGCACGCTCGCCCGAACGAAAGAAGATCAGTGTCCGATAGCCGCCTAATTTGCCTTCGCCCTCGCGCGCGACCCGCTGCTTGAGCAGTCCGCCGCCAAGGTCGGCATCGATCAATCCCTGCTCTGCGCGGCGGACTGCCCCACGCAGCGCCTCGTCACCTATGCCTGCTTTACCCGCGAATTTGGTGACCAGCGGTTCAGATATATTCTCACGCCGCTGCCACCTGTTCCTCGCAGGCTATGTCACACATAGTGTGATAGAAGCAAGAGATGAAGCTTGGTTAATGCGGTAGGAGCAGCATGCTACTCACTTGCGCGCGACTTTTTGCTCACCAGGATCACGACGACCAGCGCCAGTCGGACGCTGCCGCGCGGCAGCCGCCGCCGGTCTGGCCGGTCCAGGCGCGGCCACGGACCACGCGGCCGGTCGATGCCCCGGTCGACTTGCCGTTCCGAAAGGCGAAGCCGCCGTTGACGAGCACGTCGTCGACACCCGTTGCGAGCTGGGCGGGCGCTGCGAAGGTCGCGTGATCCGTCACCTTCGCGGGATCGAACACGACGATGTCCGCGTAGGCGCCGGCCTTCAGCCGCCCGCGATCCGGCAGCGAGAGCGTGTCGGCCGGCAGGCTGGTCAGCCTGCGGATCGCATCCGGCAGGGTGATGTCGTGCGTCTCACGCACATAGTGGCCGATCACGCGCGCGAAGTTGCCATAGGCGCGCGGATGGTTCTTCTGCAGCAGGAACACGCCCTCGGGCGTAGGTGCCGCCTCATCGGAATCGAAGCTCATCCACGGCAGCTTGACCGCGCGGCGCACGTTCGCCTCGCTCATCAGGAAGTAGGCAACGCCGACGCGGCTGCCATCCTCCACCACCAGGTCCATCGCTGTGTCCTCAGGGCTGGTGCCGCGTTCGCGCGACACCTCCGCCAGCGTCTTGCCGGTCAGCGGCTTCAGCTTCGGATTCTTGAATCCGAGCAGCAGCATGCCGTCGGCGCCGGCACCAGCGTACAGATTCTCCCAACTGGCCGGATGCGGGATCCGCATCTCCGCCTTGACGCGCGCGCGGATTGCCGGATCTTTCAGCCGCGAGATCCAGGCTTCCAAACCGCCGTCCTGCACCCAGGAGGGCATCGATGCATCGAGCCCGGTCGCGCCCGCGGTGTAGACGTACATGTCGGAGGTGATGCGCACGCCGCGCGCACGTGCGGCGTCGATCATCGCGATGACGCGATCGATCTTGCCCCAGTTCGCGCGTCCGGCCTGCTTGAAATGATAGATCTCGGCCGGTGCACCCGACGCCTGGGCGATGTCGATCGTCTCCTGCACCGCCTCTTCCAGCCGGTCGCCCTCGCTTCGCATATGCGCGGTGTAGATACCGCCGCAGCGTGCGGACACCTTGGCGAGGGCGATCAGCTCCGGCGTCTTGGCATAGGTGTTCGGCGCGTAGATGAGTGCCGTGGTGACGCCGAGCGCGCCTTCCTCCATCGCCTGCTTGACCAGATCCTGCATCTGCGCGAGCTGCGCCGGCGACGGCTGGACATCCGCTTCGCCGAGCAGATTTGTCCGCACGGTGCCGGCGCCGACGAACGAGGCGATGTTGGGTGCGATACCGCGCCGCTCCAGCATCGTGAGATACTCGCCCAATGTGGTCCAGGTGATCGGATATTTGATGTCGCTTTGCCGCTGCGCCGCCAGTGTCTTCATTGCCGGAGACAAGGGCCCCATCGACTCTTCGCCCATCACTTCCAGCGTGACGCCCTGCGCCACGTCCGACATCGCGCGGCCGTCGGCGATGAGGCTCTCCTCTGGATGCGCCAGCATGTTGATGAAGCCGGGCGAGACGGCCTTGCCGCGTGCATCGACCTCCGTCCGGCCACGCCCGGCCAGGTGCGGCGCGATCGCGGCGATGCGGTCGCCGCTGACCGCCACATCGGCGACGTACGGCTGCCCGCCGCTACCGTCATAGATGGTGCCGCCCGGATCACCACGTCGAAGCGCGGTGGCGACGCGGCGGTCGCCGAGATCAGCAGCAGGCTGGCGAGCGTGAGCGGCACGAGGCGACGGAATTTCATAAGAGCTCCCGGACTGGCGAAGTTGAGGACGGACCGGCGCCGTCGATGCTGGCGCATCCTCGGCAATTTGTCATGCCGGCGTGGCCACAGGTGCGGAACGTCGCAGCCGCAGGACGCCGCGCGTGACGAGCGGCAGGACGTAGACGGCGAGGATCACGGCAGCGAGGAGCCGGTACCCGCCGGCGATCAGCGCCACCAGCCCGATCCGGTCGGCCAGCAGCATGCAGAGCGCGAGCAGCGCCAGCGCACCGATGCCGCGCTGTGCCCGCGTCAGAATGCGGCCGCGCGCGCGCCACGCACCGGCGATGCGCTCGTTGATGGCGTGGACCGCGCCCGTCCCGCTCTCGAGCAATGCCGCGAAGATCATCAGCTGGAACAGGTACCGGAACCAGGGATGGTCCAGCCGGGCGAGCAGGAAATCGGACGGCAGCGGCTGCGCGGCGATGGTCGGCATAAAGCCGCTCATGCACACGAAGAACAGGAGCGCCGGCAGCATCGCCAAAGGACCTGCGGCAAGTCCCGCGATCACCGCGTCGCGGCGGGAGGTGAGATGCCGCAGCACCGGCAGGATGATGACGGCGCCGACGATGTTGTAGCCGGCGTAGGTGACGCCGCCGATGGGCCAGCCGGGATGCAGTTCCGCCGATCCGGCGAAGGCCGCACCCAGCCGGTCGCCGAACCGGCTGAGCGCGAGCAGGAAGAACAGGATGTAGACGCCGTACAGCAGGATCGACACCCACGCGAACAGCCGCTCGACCGACGCCGTGCCGAACGTCACCACCCCGGCGATCGCGATCATCAGCGTCAGCGTACCGGCGAGCCGGGGGATGCCGAGCGTCGCATGCGCGATCTCCCCCGCCGCGGCGCCGAACACGGCGAGGATGAGCACGATGAACAGGGCGTAGGCGATCTCGAACAGGATCCAGCCCCGGCCGAGCAGTGCCTTGAAGAAGGCGCGATAGTCCCGTGCCCCGGTCTCGCGCACGAAGAGGAACGTCAGCGCCGCCACGCCGCTCCAGATGAGCGTCGCCAGCAGCATCGCCGCCAGTCCGCCCCACGGCCCGGCCGGCAGGAAGAATTCGGCGATCTCCCGCCCGGTCGCGTAGCCGCCGCCGATCACCACCGCCTTGAAGGCGAAGCCCGGCAGAACAAGACGCTGGAACCAGCTCGACCGCGCCGGCGCCGCTCCGGTCATGCCAGGCAGGTGTCGACCAGCCGTTCGAAGGCGGATCCACCCCGCATCGGATCGGCGGCAGGCAGGCCGAGGCGCGCGGCGACGGCATCGATGGCAGCCGCGGCGGCCTCCTCGTCCAAGCTGGCGGTATTGAGGCTGACACCGGCGCACCGGATCGCAGGATTGGTCAGCCGGCCGAGCGCGACGGTCTGCTCGATCACCTGCTCGATGGAGGGCAGCGCGATGTGGGGAAACCCAAGGATGTTGGAGCGACCGGGATCGTGGCACACCACGAACAGATCCGGCTGGCTGCCGTGGAGCAGGCCGAGCGACACGCCGGCATAAGCCGGATGGAACAGCGATCCCTGCCCCTCGATCACGTCCCAGTGATCGGGCCCGGCCGCGGGGCTCAGCGCCTCGGCGGCGCCGGCCAGGAAGTCGGACACGACGGCGTCGAGCGGAATGCCGGCACCCGCGATCATGATGCCGGTCTGCCCGGTTGCGCGGAAGGTCACGTCGGCCCCGCGCTCCGCGAAGGCGCGCGCCAGCATCAATGCGGTGTATTTCTTGCCGAGCGCGCAATCCGTGCCGACCGTGAGCAGCCGCCGCCCGGTGCGCCTGGCGCCGGTGCCGACGCCCAGATCATGCGGCGGCGTGCGGATGTCGATCAGCCGGCGGCCCAGCCGCTCTGCCGCAGCGGCGAGACCGGGCAGGTCGGCGAGCCGGCTGTGCATGCCCGATACGAGGTCGAGCCCCGCAGCCAGCGCCGCCTGCAAGGCATCCAGCCAGGTCGGTGGGATCATCCCGCCGGGACTGGCGACGCCGATCACCAGCGCACGCGCACCCGCCGCCGCCGCCGCCGCCGGATCGAGCCGTGGCAGACCGGTGGTCACCCGCACTCCCTCCAGCGCGAACTCGCCGATGCAGCGCTCCGGCGCCCAGTCGCGCAGCCCGAAAGCGGTCTTCGCGTAGCTCGCCTCGCTCACGTCGCCGATAAACAGCAGATAGGGTGACGGCAGCGCGGCGACGGACGGGGCCGTGTCCGCCGATACGGGCGTCGTCGCCGTCACCGGAAGTTTACACCTGGCGCGGCACCGGTCGTACGCGGCGAGTTGAACTGTCCGAAAAAGATGCCCGAAACCCGTGCCGAATAGTCGGCGACGTTCACCGGGGTGCTGAATGCTCTTGCAGGACGCATCGCCTCGTCTCCTCGCCGGCGTAGACCGCCGGCCATCTTGCCTGTTCTAGCCGATATCTCTGACCTGTTCGGGATTTGATGTCCTGATCAGAAAATTGTCAATTGGTTTCGGCCGGGTCAGTAGTTCACCGACAGCGCGATCAGGTGGAACAGCAGGGCGATGTAGAGGAGCGTGAGCGTCGCGATGACGAGCAGCGCGCTCCAGAGCTTGCGCGTCCAGCCGCGGCCGTCGCGCCACGCCAGCCAGGCGTTCCAGACCGCGATACCAAACGCGCCGGGGAAGATGACGATGCTCAGGATGTGCAGCAGCCACAGCCACGGATCGGACACGGAGGTGAGCAAGGTCGCCGAGGAGATCGCCGCCGACACGAACACCGCCCAGCCGATCATCAGCGCCAGGTCCAGCCCGGCCATGATCCGGGTCGCGCGATAGAGCCGGAAAGCCTGCCCGCTGACGCTCGGCTGCGCCTGATAGCGGCGCCGCACGAACCATGCCGTCGGCCAGTAGAACAACGTCAGCGCCAGGATCGCGAGGCTGGCGTAGAGCAGCGGCAGCAGCCATGCGCTGGAGCGGCTCGCCGGCACGCGATCGAAGACGATGAAGGGCGACTCGCCATCCACGCTCCACCGGACGGCCTTGCCGTCGACGACCTGCGCCGCCAGCCGCTCATGGCCGCCCACCTCACGCCAGACGAACGGCGCGATTTCGACCCACTGCTTGGCCGCACCGCCGGCATTCTTCAGCGCGGGGATCTGCAGCTTGCCGTCCTTGTCGACCCCGACCGACACCTGTCCGGCGAGATAGACCGCGCTCATCCAGCTAGAAGCGGCGTGGCGGCTGCCCTCCCACAGCCCGGTCAGCATGCGGGCGTGGGCGGCGGCCGTCTTGGCGTCGATCCGCCCGTCGCGCTCGGTGGACGGGAAGTAGCGGTCGACGAAATCCTGGAACAGGTTGACGCGCAGCGGGTGCGCCGCGCCGTCCCGCCCGGCACTGTTGAACGACACGTAGAAGCCGACGCCGTCGCGGGTCATCAGGTGCAAGGCGGTGTGGAAATTCTCGGTATCGCCAAGATGGCCGACCACCTCATGTCCGTTCGTATTGGACTCGAAGAAGCCGAGCTCCATCCGGTTGAGCGGCGGAATCAGCGACCGCGGGTTCACCTTGTCGAGCGGACTGTCGTGCATCATCGCCGCCGTCTCCGGCTTCAGGAGACCCTTCCCCTGATCGAGGTGCGCGATCATGAAGCGCGCCATGTCCACGCCGGACGCGGACAGCGACCCGGCCGGTCCCACCTGAATCCATTCGAACGGCCGCGCGGGCGCCGACGCACGCGGATAGCCCACCGCCATATAGGGCGCGATCGCCGGCGGCAGCGGCTGCCGGAACGATGCATAATGCATGTCGAGCGGCGCGAAGATGCGCTGCTCGATATAGGTGTCGAAGGGGATGCCCGATGTGCGCTGCACGATGTAGGCCGCGAGCGTGGTCGCCCAGTTGGAGTAGGCCGGGGTCGTGCCCGGCGCGTAGATCCGCTTCGGCGTCCACGCCTTCAGGAACTCGCCCACCGGCCGCAGCTGCTTGGCACTGCCGACGAAGTCGTTCTTGGCCGCCTCCTCGAACCCGCTCGTGTGCGTCATGATCTGCCGCATGGTGATCGGCTGGCCCCGGTAGGGCGCTATCTTGAAGTCGAGATAGGTGTTCACGTCCTTGTCGAGGTCGATCTTGCCGGCTTCGACCTGCTGCATCACCGCAGTCCAGGTGAGCAGCTTCGACACCGAGCCGGGCCGGAACAGGGTGCGATACGGGTCGACCGGTTTGTGCTTGGCGACGTCGGCATAGCCGTAGCCACGTGCCGTGAGGATCTGTCCGTCCTTCACCACGACCACTACCGCGCCGGCGATGTCACCGCTGTGAAGGGCGAAGGGGAGATAGCCGTCCAGCCACGCATTCACGTCGTCGGCGGTCAACGGCCGCCCGGTCTGCGCGCCCGGCGGCGACCGAGCCGCCGCGGGCGCCCCCATCGCGACCACCCCGGGGGCCCGCGGACACAGCTGCTGCGCGATGGCCCGGAAGCCGAACAGCGCCAGGATCACCATGGCGAGCCACTGCAGACGGCGCATCGCTTTCTCCTCCGGTGCGCGAGAATCTTGCTCCCGCAATTTCCACCCGATACAATCCGCATATATCTGATCAGGTCAATACCGTCCTGTTCAGAAAATTCGGAGTTCGTCTCTTCGTGCCGTCCGCCACTCCCCCAACGCTCGGATCACTCCTCAGCGCCGTACGTGCCCGCAACGGCTGGACGCTCAAGCAGATGAGCGAGCGCAGCGGCATTCCGGTCTCGACCTTGTCGAAGGTCGAGCATGACCGGCTCACCCTGACCTATGACAAGCTGCAGCAGCTCAGCCAGCGGTTGGGCCTGCGGATGTCGGAACTGTTCGCCGAGGAAGCGGACGCGCAGCCGCAATCGGTCATGGCGCGGCGCAGCGTCGGCGACCTCAGCAATGCGGTGCGCGTCGAGACGCCGAACTACGAATATAACTACCTCTGCACGGAGCTGCGGCGCAAACGGATGATCCCGGTTGTCACCGTGATCCGCGCCAAGAGCGTCGAGCAGTTCGGCGACTTCGTCCGTCACGCAGGCGAGGAATATATCTACGTGCTGCAGGGCCGCATCGTCGTCCACACCGAATTCTACGATCCGCTGACGCTGGGCGAGGGCCAGTCCATCTACATCGATTCGAACATGGGCCACGCTTATGTGACGGCGCCGGAGTGCGACGAGGCGGTCGTGCTGGGGGTGATGTCCAGCGCCGACGAGGAGCTGATGCGCGCGCTCTTCGACATCCACGAAGGACAGAAGCAGGCGAAGCAGGCGCATGTCGCGCGCAAGGAAGCGAAACGCCCGGTTGGCGTGCCGCGACGCGCAGCCTGATGCCGGCAGCGACCGGGACCAAGAACGCTGGATAGCGACCTCGACGCGCCGCTGGAGCAGCTGCGTGCCGTCATCGCCGCGGACGGGCGCCGGGTACCGTATGTCGACCCGCTGGACGGCGGTACGGCAGCGCGGCTGCTGATCCTGCTGGAAACGCCCGGGCCGGGCGGCGACGAACCGCGAATGGTGTCGCGCGACAACCCGACCGGCACCGCGCGCAATCTCACGCGCTTCCTGGCCGAGGCTGGCATCGCCCGCGCCGACACCATGCTGTGGAACGCGGTGCCGTGGATCGTGCATGCGCCCGGCGCGCGCAACCGGTCGCTGCGGCGCACCGAGATCGCCGAGGGCATCACGATGCTGCCGCCATTGCTCGCGCTGCTCCCGCGCCTGCGGGTGGTGGTGCTCGCCGGCGCCGTCGCGGCGCAGGCGGAGCCGGTCGTAGCCACGGCGCGGACGGATGTCGTCATCCTGCGCATGCCGCACCCCTCCCCCACCTATGTTTCCACGAGCCCGGCCGTGCCCGCCCGTATTCGGGCTGCCTTGCGGGAAGCGGCCGGGCTTCTCGGACGCTTGCAGTAGCGTCTCGCCCGCGCGACAAGCCGATATCGGGAGAAATGGGTGGCACGCGTCGACATCGCCGGATTGAGCAAGCGCTTCGACGCCACGACAGTCCTCCACGCCACCGACCTCACGATCGAGGATGGCGAGTTCGTGGTGATCGTCGGCCCGTCCGGCTGCGGCAAATCGACCTTGCTGCGCCTCATCGCCGGCCTGGAGCAGCCGAGCAGCGGTACGGTTGCGATCGACGGCCGCGACGTGACGCATGCGGCGCCGGCCGACCGCGGCCTCGCCATGGTGTTCCAATCCTATGCGCTCTACCCGCACCTGACCGTCGCCGAGAATATCGCCTTCCCGCTGAAGGTGGCCGGACGGCCCAGGCGCGAGATCGCCGACCGGGTCGCAGCGGTGGCGCAGTCGCTGGAACTGAGCACGCTCCTGTCGCGCCGGCCGCGCGCGCTCTCCGGGGGCCAGCGCCAGCGCGTGTCGATCGCGCGCGCGATCGTGCGCGAGCCCAAGGTGCTGCTGCTCGACGAGCCGCTCTCCAATCTCGATGCCGAGCTGCGCGTGCGCATGCGGCACGAATTTGCGCGCCTGCACCAGGCGCTCGGCGCCACCATGATCTACGTCACGCACGACCAGCTGGAGGCGATGACGCTCGCCAACCGGATCGTGGTCATGGCCGACGGCCGCATCGAGCAGGTCGGCGCACCGCTCGACCTCTATCGCTATCCCGCCAATCTCGCGGTCGCGCAGGCGATCGGCTCGCCGGGCATCAACCTGATCGCGGCGACCCTGATCCGGACGGGCGAGGGTCTGGCGCGCGTGCGGCTGGCCGACGGCGGAGAGATCGACGTCGCCGCGCGGGTGCCGCCGCAGGCGGTGGCCGGCGTCACGCTGGGCATCCGGCCCGAGCATCTGCGCACGGTCGAGAGCGGCGCGTTCGGCGGATCGGTCGAGCTGTTCGAACGCCTCGGCCCGCTCTCCTTCGCCCATCTCGGGACGAAACGGGACGGGCGCACGCCGCTGGTGGCGCAGCTGCCGGGCGACCGCCACGTGTCTCTGGGCGAGCAGTTGCGCTTCACGGTCGATCCCGCCGACGCCCTGCTGTTCGGCGCCGACGGCCGCGCCTTCCCTACCCCTTGATGCTGCCGCCGAGCAGTCCGGTCACGTAGTAGCGCTGCAGCGCGAGGAACAGCAGCAGGACCGGCATGGTGGTCACCACCGCCGCCGCCATCATCAGCTCGCCGTCGGCGGCATGCTCCCGCGCGATGCCGGCGACCGCGACTGGCAGCGTGTAGCGGTGCTGGTCGGCCAGCACGATCAGCGGCCACAGGAAGTCGTTCCAGCTGCCCAGGAACATGAACAGGGCCAGCGTCACCGTCACCGGGGCGAGCAGCGGCAGCACGATCGCGACGAAGATGCGGGTCTCGCTGGCGCCGTCCAGCCGCGCCGCGTCCAGCATCTCGTCCGGTATCGACAGCGCCGCCTGCCGCACGAACAGGACGGCGAAGATGCCGGCGAGGCTCGGCAGGATGACGCCGGCATAGCTGTTCACCAGCCCCAGTTCCTTGCAGATCAGGAACAGCGGCAGCATCGCCACCTGCCCCGGCACGACCAGGCTGGCGATCAGCAGCTGCAGCAGCCGCGCCCGCCCGCGAAAGTGCAGCTTGGCGAAGGCGTAGCCGGCGGGCACCGTCAGCAGCAGCCCGAGCCCGGTCGAGATCAGCGCGACGAACAGGCTGTTCCACAGCGCCGGCACGATCCGGTAGTCGAACCAGGCATCGTCGATCAGCCGCCGCACCAGCAGTTCGTAGTAATTCTCCCAGCTCCAGCGGCTCGGCCAGAAAGGCGGTGGGAAATGGCTCGATTCACCGCGCGGCATGAACGACACGGTCACCATCCACGCGAGCGGCGCCAGCGTCACCAGCGTCACCAGCGCCACCGCCGCATTGGCCACGATCGCGCGCCGGGTCACAGCCATTCGTAGCGCCGCCCGATCCGTGTCTGCACCAGGGTCACGGCCAGGATCATCAGGAACAGGACGAAGGCGACGGCGCTCGCCTGTCCGAGGTTCCACCATTTGAACCCTTCGTCGTAGAGGAAATAGAGGATCGTCACCGTGCTCTGCGCCGGGCCGCCCAGCGTCATGACATAGGGCTCCGCGAAGATCTGGAGGAAGCCCGCGACGCTCATCACCGCCGCCAGCAGCAGGGTCGGGCCGATCGCCGGCAGGGTGACGTGGCGGAAGCGGGTCCAGCGCCCGGCGCCGTCGAGCCGCGCCGCCTCCATCAGGTCATGCGGGACTGCGGCGAGCGCGGCGGTGAAGACGATCATGTTGTAGCCGAAGATCTTCCAGGTCACGAACAGCAGGATTGCCGGGATCGAGGCGTGGGGATTGCCGAGCCAGTCGACCGGCGACAATCCGGCGAGGCCGAGCAGCCAGTTGATGACGCCGAAGCGCGTGTTCAGCAGGAAGCGCCACACCACCGCCGTCGCCACCACGCTGGTGACGTAGGGGGCGAACAGCAGCACCCGCCACAGCGGCTTCCATCGCACGGTCACGTCGTTGAGCAGCAGGGCCGCGGCGAGCGAGGTGCCGATCGCCATCGGCACGCCGAAGATTGCGAACAGGAGCGTGTTGCCCAGCGCGCGCCAGAAGAGCGGCGTCTTGAGCAACGTGACGAAGTTGCCCAGACCGACGAAGCCGACGTTCGCTTGGTCCGTGATCGCGTAGATCGAGTAATCGGTGACGCTCAGCAGGAAGGCGAGCAGCGTCGGCAGCACGAATACGAGCACGATGATCGCCAGCACCGGCGCCGTGAACAGCCAGGCGGTGCGCTCGGTCCGGGTCATGCGATCCGCCCGGCCGCGACCAGCGCCCGCCGCTTGGCGAGCAGCGCGTCGACGCGGCGGTCCATCTCCGCCAAGCCCTCGTCGACCGTCAGCAGGTGGCGCACCACCCGCTCCGCGATCAGCTGGACCTCGTCGCGGATCCGCTCCCACT
>CAXTUG010000002.1:0-2174 GCA_964247375.1 uncultured Sphingomonadaceae bacterium | reverse complement strand
ATCTGCGCTGCGAACGGGACCATCGTCGGTCCGGACAGTTGCGGGTCGCTCCAGGCGCTGACCCGCGCCGGCAGGTTGCCGATCAGCGTCTGCAGACGCAGCTCGCTCGCCCGCGACGTCATGTGCCGCACCAGCGCCCAGGCGGCGTCGGGACGGGCGGAGGTGCTGGACACCGCCAGGCAGGCGGAGACGCCGGACACCTGCGCGGGGCCGTGCGGGCCCGGCATACGCTCGACCGCCCACAGCGCGGGCGGGATCTCGGCGGCGCGCCGCCTGAGGTCCCGCCGCAGGGGGGGCGGACTGGGGAAGACGGCGAAATAGCCCTGCGCGAACGCGGCGAGCGGATCCTGCATCTCGGTCGACAGCGCAGGCGGCGCGAGCCCCTCGTCGAACAGCGCGAGATAGAAGGCGAGCGCGTCGCGGATCGCCGGCTGCCGGAACGCACCGCGCGTATCCTGCTCGCGCAGCGGCCATGCGCCGGTCTGGCCGATGAAGGTGAACAGCGCATCCCACCAGTTCAGCAGCATCAGAAAGGCGTAGTCGTCGGGCCGGCGCGCTTTCAGCTTGTGCCCCATCGCACGCCACCCCTGCCAATCCGTCGCTGGAGCGTCGTAGCCAATGCTGGCCAGCAGGTCGCGGCGGTAGAATTGCACCTGCGGGGCCACCGACCAGGGAACGGCAAAATCGCGTCCCCGGTACCGGCTCGTGTCGAGCACGCCGGGGAACATGTCGCCGATCAGCGACCTGTCGTGCAGCGGCGCCAGCGCACCGATCATCGCGAACTCCCCCACCCAGCCATTGGGCAGCATCATGACGTCGGGCAGCGCGCCGCCCGCCAGAGCCGTGAGCAGCTTCTCGTGCGCCGCCGTCCAGGGCAGCGACTGCACCTCCACCGGAATGCCGGTTGCGGCGGTGAAGGCCGGCATGAGGTGGGGCGAGTAATCGCCCTCATAGCTCATCGCCCACATGGTCAGTGCGGAGGGATCGCGTCGGACCGCACAGCCTGCCAGCAGCGCGGCGGACGCGCCGACGAGCGCCTCTCTCCGTCCGAACCGAGCCGCGCCATATCCCGCCACGGCAGCAGCGTGGCACCGCAAAGGCTCCGCCGCCAGCGCTAAGTGACAGTAAATCCCCTTAAATTGAACAAGCTGTGAACCGGAGCATTGCAGATGCGTTACGATCACGACGCCGTGACGCAAGTCTCGAGCGTCGAGACGTGAGGGCCGCAGCCAAGCGGCTCCAAAAAAGGGGATAGATCATGCCTTTTGCGATCGGCGCTCGAGCTTTGCTGCTCTGTGGAAGCGTGCTTCTCACGTCAGTTGCGGCTGCGCAGACATCGGCGCCACCGTCACCCGAACAAGCCGCGGCACCCGCAAGCGACGCCGAGCCCGAACCGTCACCACCGTCACCCGATCAGGCCGCGGCATCCGCAAGTGACGCCGAGCCCGAGATCGTCGTGACCGGTTCGCGCATCCAGCGGCAGAATTTCGCCGCGCCGAACCCGATCACCTCCTTCGGCGCCGCCGACCTCCAGCGGTCGGGCGACACCAACGTCACCACCTTCCTTCAGCGAGTGCCGGCGCTCACCAACTCTCGCGACAGCACGCGCACCGCCGGCCGGTCACAAACGGACGGTGCGTTCGGGCAGGTCGGCCTCAACCTGCTCGACCTGCGCGGCCTCGGCCCGGACCGCACCCTGGTGCTGGTCGATGGCCGCCGCCACGTCGCTGGCCAGCCGAATACTGCAGCGGTCGACATCAACGCCATTCCGACCGACCTGATCGAGCGGGTCGACGTGCTGACCGGCGCGGCCTCGGCGGTCTACGGCGCCGACGGTGTCTCGGGCGTCGTCAACTTCATCCTCAAGCGCGACTTTGACGGCATCGCCGCCGTCGCGGTGGCCGCGCCATGCAATGCGAGGAACACGCCATCCACCGGCATCGCCGCGCGCAGCCAGTTCGGCGGGTCGGGGCGAGGCGATGCCGACAACCGTTTCGCCTCGCTGATCGTCGGCCGCAACTTTGCCGGCGGCCGCGGCAACGTCACGCTCGCCTATGAGTATAATGCCGAGCAGCCGCTGGCGAACGACGACCGGTCCTACCTGGCGCAGGGCAGGCGCCGCTACTTCGTCAACCTCGACAATTACGATCCGACCAGGCCGGGCAGCTACCAGC
>CAXTUG010000001.1:13076-58796 GCA_964247375.1 uncultured Sphingomonadaceae bacterium | reverse complement strand
GGAACAGGATGGCGGTGCCGGCGGCGCGCCGGCCGGCGGCCGCCTCCGCCCGCCACGTCTCGCGGTACCAGCCACCCTCCGGGTGCGGGGTCAGGCCGTGGTGGGCGATCAGCGCCGCCGCGTCCGTCACCCCTTGTGGTGCTGCGCCGCCCACGCCTTTACCGCGTTCATCGTGCCGCTGACGTGCCCGGCCGGATCCATCGCCGAATAGGCGAAGAGCACCTTGCCGTCGGGTGCGATCACGTAGGAGGTGCGATCCGACATGCCCGGATTCTTGGGCAGCGTCACGTCATAGGCGGCGATGGTCGCAGGCGTCGCCGATCCCACCGCGAACTTGTTGCGGCATTCGGATACGGAGAATTTGTTGAGCTTGTCGATCGGGTCGCCCGACATGCCGATCACTGTGGCGCCCAGTTTGCGGAAGTCATCGGTCGCTTCGGCAAAGTCATGTGCCTCGATCGTGCAGCCCGACGTGAAGGCAGCCGGGTAGAAGTAGAGCACCACCGGTCCCTTCTTCAGGGCGGACTTGAGCGTGAACGGCATGGCCTTGCCGGCGAGGCTCACCTGCGTCGCGAAATCGGGAGCCTTGGCACCGATGGGCAGCGCTGCATGCGCGGTGGTGGCGAGGACGGCAAACAAGGCTGACATCAATGACAGGCGGCGCATCGGCGGATCCTTCGCTCGAGGAGGAGCCGTGGGTTAGCGCAAGCCGCCGCGTCGCGCCACCGCCTGCACCCATCCATCTCCCGAATCAGGGCAATGCCGAGAATGGTTGCGCAACCATAAACAGCGTCGGAGCGTCGCGGCAGCGCGCCAGAATGCGTTGCATTTTTGCACATCTTACCGTGAAAAATGCTCTGACCACGATGTCAAAAACCATGTATCCGTTTACATGCGAAGGCTCGATTGACTCGGTCCGCACCACCGTTACGCCGAACGCGATGGCAATTGGTCATCATCAACCAATTGATCGGCAGCCGTAGAGCCGGCCGACATGGGGGGTGCCGAAATATGCGAAATTCCAGGATTCTGCTTGTCCGCTCGACGTCGGCGATGGCCGTCGCCGCCTGCCTGATCATGCCCGCGGCTGCGGGCGCGCAGACCACCGCTCCGCCGACCGACGCGCAGCCGACCACGACCGCTCCGGCCGTGGCCCAGCCAACGCCGGGCGATGCCGCGGGCGGCGCCAACGTTGGCGACGAAGTGGTTGTTACCGGTATCCGTGCCTCCCTAGAGCGCTCGATCGCGATCAAGCGGGACTCCGCCGGCGTGGTCGACGCGATCTCGTCGGAAGACATCGGCAAGTTTGCCGACACCAACCTGGCGGAGTCGCTCCAGCGCATCACCGGCGTGTCGATCGACCGGCGCAACGGCGAGGGCGCGACCGTCACCGTGCGCGGCTTCGGTCCGCAATATAATCTGGTGACCCTGAACGGCCGCCAGCTCGCGGCCAGCGACCAGAACCCAATCGGCGGCGGCGAAGATGTCGACTTCGGCCGCAACACCAGCCGCTCGTTCGACTTCTCCAACCTGGCGTCGGAAGGCGTGAAGACGCTGGAAGTCTACAAGACCGGCCGCGCCGCGATCCCGACCGGCGGCATCGGCGCCACCATCAACGTGGTGACCCGCCGCCCGCTCGACGCCCGCGAGGGCGGTTTCAACGGCTCGATCGGCGCGAAGGCGGCGTACGACACGAGCGTCGACGATTGCCTGCACTGCGGCTCCAAGGTCACCCCCGAAACGTCAGGCGTGCTGAGCTGGAGCAACCCGGACCAGACGTTCGGCGCGGCGGTGTTCGGCAGCTATCAGAAGCGCAACTTCTCCAACATCGCGGCGACCGTGCAGGGGTGGAACATCACCACCTATGCCGACTTCATCAATCCCGCCAACGGCAACGTGCGGGACGCCTCGACCGGCAATCCGACCAAGATCAACAATGCGCCGACCGATCCGAACCAGCTGGTCGGCCGTCCGAACGACGCGCGCTACCACTTCTCCGAAGGCACGCGCACGCGCATCAATGCCCAGGGCGTGGTGCAGTTCAAGCCGAGCGATCGGTTCGAAGTGACGGCGGACGCGCTGTTCGCGCAGCAGACCGGCAGGGAGCGCCGCGGCGACGAGTCCAACTGGTTCAATCGCCCGTTCGACGAGGTCACGTTCGACAGCGGCCACAAGGTGGCGACCACCACCTACCTGCACGAGGTGATCGCCGGCGAGACCAAGGACGCGGGCTTCGAGCAGCAGTATCGCGGCCAGAAGAACCGGCTGACCGACTTCGGCCTCAACGCCAAGTTCGGCCTTACCGACAATTTCACCATCACCGCGGATGGGCATTTCGGCGAATCCAAGAGCACGCCGCACAATCCGAACGGCATGACGTCGACGCTGATCGCGATCAGCTCGCCGACCTTGCAGCAGCACTCATGGGATTATGAAGGCGGTTTCCCGACCGAGACGGTGAACTTCGTCGACCCGGCCACCGCCGATCCCCTGACCCACCCGGTCATCAAGGGCAACGGCAACGGCCAGCTCGACACGGGCGATCTGGGCAGCCAGGTCGGCCGCCAGTCGCGCATCACCTTCCGCCAGCGGATCAAGGAAGGCCGGCTGGACGCGGGCTGGGATCTGGGTGGCGGCAGCCGCTTCGATTTCGGCGGCGATTACCGCACCACCAACACGCGTTCGACCACGACCAGCTACTATCAGACGCTGGGCGACTGGGGTAACGCCGCGCCCCGCGACGTGGATACGATCGCACCGGGCGTGGTCGAGGCGTTCTGCCTGGTATGCCGCTTCCACCACCACGATCCGAAGGCGACGGGTCAGGCGCTCACCGCCTTCCGGACCGAAGATGCGACCGAGCTCTACAACGCGCTGTCCAACTACTATTCCAAGATCCCGGGCCACTCGAACGACGTCAACGGCTTCGCCGACGATCGCGTGAAGGAGAATATCTGGGCGGGTTACGGCCAGATCACGTGGAAGGGGCAGATCGGCGACCACGACGCCAGCCTGCTCGCCGGCGCCCGCTACGAGCGGACGACGGTCCACTCGACCTCGCTGCAGGCCGTACCGACCGCGATCATCTGGCAGTCGGACAACGACTTCAAGGAGACGGTGTCGAGCGGCAGGCAGGCGGTCACCGACCGCGGCAAGTATAACAACCTGCTGCCGTCGATGGATTTTCAGATCAACCTGCGCCGAGACATTGTCGGCCGCTTCTCGTTCAGCCGTACCATCGCGCGGCCGAGCTATGGCGACCTGTTCGCGTCCACTTCGGCAGGTACGCCGAACGACGCGACCGCGGTCGGCGGCCTGGCCTCGGGATCGACCGGCAATGCCGGACTGGTGCCGCTGACCTCGGACAATTTCGACCTGTCGCTCGAATGGTACTTCAAGCCCGGCAGCTACGTGTCGGCAGGCTTCTTCGAGAAGCGCGTCCACAACTTCATCAGCCGGGCGACGACCGCGGGCAACCTGTTCGGCCTGCGCGATCCCTCCTCGGGTGCGCCCGGCAGCCGTTCCGGCACCGCCAAGACGCGGCTCCAGGCGCTGGGGGCCGACATCACCGACGTGAACCTGTTCACCTATACCGCGCTGCTGCAGCAGAATGGCGGCAGCACGGCGGCGGCGGACACGACCTTCCTGGCCAACTATAATGCGGGACAGCGCGCGTTGAACCAGGCGTTCGTGGACACGACGCTCGCCGCGGTCGACATCATCGCCGACAGCAACGACCCGCTGTTCAGCTTCAACGTCAGCCGGCCGGTCAACAACAAGGATGCCAAGGTCTGGGGTTTCGAGGTCGCCGGCGAATACTTCCTCGGCAATACTGGCTTCGGCGTCGCCGGCGCCTACACCCACGTTCGCGGCAATATCGGCTTCGACGTGGCCGCGCCGACCAGCGTCACGCAGTTCGCGCTGCTGGGCCTGAGCGACACCGCCAACGCCACGCTGATCTACGACAAGAACGGCATCTCCGCCCGCGTGAGCTACAATTGGCGCGACAAGTTCCTGTCCAGCGCGGATCGCGGCGACGGCAACCGCAACCCCGAATTCACCAAGGCCCACAGCCAGGTGGACTTCAACGTGAGCTACGACATCACGCCGCGGATCGCCGTCTCGATCGAAGGCATCAACGTCTTCGAGGAGGGCAATTCCGTCTACGGGCGGTCGACCAACCAGATCTGGACCGACACGGAAGCATCGGCCCGTTATCTGGCCGGCGTCCGCTTCAAATTCTGATCTGCCGATTAACGAGGATCGAGGAGAGGCCGCTGTTCACAGCGGCCTTTTTCTTTGGGCGCGCCTGCAAAGTGGGCTAGTCCGTGCAGCCATGCATCCGCGTCGATGCGCTCTATCATAGTCAGGTGAAAGTTCGTCTGCCGATGGCCAGCCCGGTTCTGCTGAATAATATCGACCACAAGGATCTGACGGTCGCAGCCGGGCAGAGTGCCGCATTCGGCGACAATGTGAACCAGGTGACGGTCTTCCCGACCGAATATGAGGACCTGCAGCGCGACTATCCGATCCTGTTCCGGCGCGATCCGGACGGGCGCTACTACTCGGTCGCGCTGCTCGGCCTGGATCGCGACGAGAATCTGTTCCTGGATGCGGGCGGCTGGACGGGTCGCTACGTCCCTGCCCTGCTCCAGCGCGGCCCCTTCTCGATCGGCGTGCCCGAGCGCGGCCCCGACGGCGAACCGATAGGCGAGCCGATGATCCACATCGATATCGACCATCCCCGGCTCGGGCAGGACGATGGCCAGCCGATCTTCCTGCCGCACGGCGGCAACTCGCCCTACCTGGACCATGTCGCCGGCGTGCTGCGCGCGATCTTCGTCGGATCGGAAGTGTCGCAGCACGTCTTCGCCGCATTCGCGGAGCATGACCTGATCGAGCCGATCGCGATCGAGATCAAGCTGGACGATGGCCGTCAGTACAATGTGCCGGACTGCTATACGATCAGCCAGGAGCGGCTGATGCAGCTGGACGGTGCGGCGCTCGAGGCGCTGCACCGCGCCGATTTCCTGCGGGCCGCAATCTGGGTCGCCTCCTCGCTGCGCAACGTCGGCCGTCTGGCCGACCTCAAGAATGCGCGCCGGGCAGACGCCTGATTGCACAGCGCCTATGACCGGCATCACCGCCAGGACCGAGGAGCTGACCGGGATAGCGCCCGACGCGATCCCGTTTGACGAACTGATCGCACGGCAGCGGCCGGTGGTCCTGCGAGGAGTGGCCCGCGACTGGCCGCTGGTGCAGCACGGGCTGCGCGCGCCGGCGGATGCGATCGGCTACCTGCTGCGCTTCTATCGCGGTCAGCCGATCGTGGGCTATGTCGGTGCGCCAGAGATTGACGGCCGCTTCCATTACATGCCGGACGCGACCGCGCTCAACTTCACGGCGGAGCGTACCCGGCTCGACACCTTCCTCGATCGCATCATGAGCCACGCCGACGATACGCGGCCGCCGAGCTTCTACGTCGGCTCGACCGACGTGGATACCTACCTGCCCGGCCTACGTGACGAGAATGACCTGCAACTCGCCGCGCCCTTCCCGGTCGCCGATGCGCCGACGGTGAGCATCTGGATGGGCAATCACACGATCGCCTCCGCCCACTGGGATATGTCGAACAACATTGCCTGCTGCATGGTTGGGCGGCGGCGCTTCACCCTGTTCCCGCCCGACCAGGTCGCCAATCTCTATCCGGGCCCGCTCGAACCGACTCCCGGCGGGCAGGTCGTGTCGATGGTCGACTTTGCCGCGCCGGACCTGGATCGCTTTCCGCGCTTCGCCGATGCCATGGCGGCGGGCCAGGTGGCCGAGTTGGAGCCCGGCGACGTGCTGGTCTATCCTGCCCTGTGGTGGCACCATGTCGAGGCGCTGGGCAGCTTCAACGCCATGATCAATTACTGGTGGAACGCCGTGCCGGCATTCATGGACACGCCGATGAACACGCTGCTGCATGCTCTGCTGAGTCTGCGGGACCGGCCGGAGCCCGAGAAGAAATCCTGGCAGGCGATGTTCGACTATTATGTCTTCGGCCCGGCCGAGCGGCCGCGTGCGCACCTGCCGGAGCCGGCGCAGGGTGCGCTGGCGCCGCTGGACGACCTGCGCGCGCGGCGCTTACGCGCCATGCTGCTCAACAAGCTCAATCGCTGAAAGGTCGAAACGGATCGTGGCAGGACAGGCAGTCAAGCGCGTGGTGATCGCCGGTGGCGGCACCGCCGGCTGGATCGCGGCGGCAGCGCTGGTCAAGCAGCTCGGGCCGCTGATCGACATTACCCTGGTGGAATCGGACGAGATCGGCACCGTCGGCGTAGGCGAGTCGACCATTCCCACCACCCGCGCCTTCCATGGCTTTCTCGGCATCTACGAGCAGGCGTTCGTGCGGGCGACCAACGCCACCTTCAAGCTGGGCATCCAGTTCGAGAATTGGCGGCGCCCGGGCGACAGCTACTTCCACGCCTTCGGCTCGATCGGCAAGTCGGTGTGGATGGCCGACTTCCAGCATTTCTGGCTGGAGGCATGCCGGCAGGGCTTCGGCGGCGAATATATCGATTACAGCCTGGAGGCGCAGGCGGCGCTGGCCAACAAGTTCGCCACGCACGAGGGTGCGACGATCGGCTACGCCTACCACCTCGACGCGACCGCCTATGCCAGGTTCCTGCGCGGCCTGGCCGAGCCCGCCGGAGTCGCCCGGGTCGAGGGCAAGATCCGCACAGTGGTGCAGGATCCGGAGAGCGGCTTCGTGACCGCGCTGGAACTCGAGTCCGGGCAGCGGATCGAAGGCGACCTGTTCCTCGACTGCACCGGCTTCCGCGCGCTCCTGAGCGAGCAGACGCTCAAGACCGGCTTCGAGGATTGGAGCCACTGGCTGGCAACCGACGCGGCCTTTGCGGTCCAGACCGAGTCTAAGGGGCCGCTCACGCCCTATACCCGCGCGATCGCGCATGAGGCGGGCTGGCGCTGGCGCATTCCGCTGCAGAACCGCGTCGGCAACGGCTTCGTCTTCGCGACCGAGCATATGAGCCCGGACGAGGCGAAGACCCAATTTCTCGCCGTACTCGACGGACCGCCGCTGTTCGAGCCGCGGCTGCTGCGCTTCAAGGCGGGCATGCGGCGCAAGTCGTGGAACGGCAACGTCATCGCCATGGGGCTGGCGAGCGGCTTCATCGAGCCCCTGGAATCGACCAGCATCCACCTGATCAAGATCGCGGTCACGCGCCTGATCCAGAACTTTCCTTTCGAAGGCATAACCGAGAGCGCGGCCGAGCGCTTCAACGCCCAGTCGCGGCGCGAGATGGAGCATATCCGCGACTTCATCATCCTACATTACACGCTGACCGAGCGGGACGATTCCCCCTTCTGGCGGCGATGCCGGGACATGGCGATCCCGGACAGCCTTGCCGAGCGCATCGCGCTCTTTCGCGACAATGCGATGGCCTATCAGGGCAGCGACGAGATGTTCCGGATCGACAGCTGGATCATGGTCATGCTGGGCCAGGGCGTGACGCCGCGCTCCTATCATCACCTGGCACGCATGATGGAGCCGGGCCAGTTGCGGAAGGCGCTCGGCGATCTGAAGGCCGGCATTACTCAGCAGATGGCGCAATTACCCGATCAGCGCGCCTTTCTGCAGCGCTATGCGGCGGCAGGCGGGTAGATTGATCAACAAGGTCGGCAGAGCCAATACCGGCTAAGACTTTTCCGAAGTTCAGTAGGGCCGCAACACCGATGCAGGGTGCAACCTGCACGCGTTTGTTAATCTTTGTCGGTCATCCCGCCTTCTCGCGATCATTCATTCACGCCGCGCATTCCGGCCCGATAACGAAGATCAGTGGTTCTCGGTACGCGATACGTCGCATGGAGACCGCTTTTTTTTGCACTGCAAAAATGTTAGTGAGGGATTCTGGACGAAAGGGGAACGCTCCATGGCCAGTGTGCTGAGCAACGTTGCATTATTGGAAAAGCGAATGAATGCCGGAGAGCGCACAAACGCTCCTTCGCGGCTGCAGCGTGCAGACCTCATGCTGGTGCGCGTCTGCGATGTCGTTATTAGTATAGTTCTACTGCTGCTGCTCGCGCCTCTGATGATGACAATCGCCGTACTGGTCTACGCGACTGATCCTGGCCCCATTTTCTTCGGACATCGCCGGATTGGACAGCATGGGCGTGAGTTCCGGTGCCTCAAATTCCGCAGCATGGTGATCGATTCGGCAGAACGTCTTGCGCATTTGTTGGCCACGGATGACAAAGCGCGCGCGGAGTGGGACCGCGATCACAAGCTCAAGCACGATCCGCGGGTCACGCCGATCGGCAGGTTTCTGCGCAAGAGCAGCCTCGACGAATTGCCGCAGCTGTTCAACGTGCTGCGGGGCGAAATGAGCTTGGTCGGACCACGCCCCATCGTGGCGGAGGAGATCGGACGCTACGGCCGGCACATCGTCGCCTATCGCGCGGTGCGGCCGGGGATCACCGGCTTGTGGCAGATCAGCGGGCGCAACAACGTGTCCTACCGCCGCCGGGTGGCGCTGGACGTTGCCTACGCGCGCTCACGCTCGATCGGACTGGATTGTAAGATCCTGTTCATGACCGTCCCGAAAGTTATTTTCGCTCGCGGCTCCTATTAGGAGCAACGCTGCCGATTATATCGACGCAGAGTTGCTTATTACATGAGATTTTGCACGATACTTGATCAGAGTTGATGTATCGTTACGAGCCGTCACGACTAAGCTATTTGCCGACCAGAACTAATAGCATCATTCAGCATCGACTCTAAGTTCGTCCAAGCTCTCGATTGCGAGATCCGCCGGTACGATCACGTCAACATGTTCCTTGTGAACGCGATCGGGACGCGTCACCTGCACCGTTCGCCAGCCCAGCATTCGCGGCGCGTGGAAGTCCTTCACGGGATTGTCCGCAACGTACGCGAATGCTTCGGAAGGCAACTCGAACCGGGATTGCACATATTCAAATGCGCGGGTCGACGGCTTCCAGTGCTCCCGGCCCCAGCGATCCGTGCAGATCGCTATGCCGACGCCGAGTGCATGCAGGCCGAGCGCTCGGATCTTCCGCTTCTGCGCGTCCAGAAAACCATCGGTGATGATAGCGACGGCGCAATCGGACGGCCGGCGCGCAAGGTATCGAACGGCATCTTGAGCCGGTGCGATCGCGGGACGGTGCTGCCGGTACACGCGCAGCATGCGTGCGATCAGCTCCTGTGCCGGGCGAATGCCGGCGTCCGCCAGCAGCGCGTCGAACAAGCGCTCCCGCCGTCCGGCGCGAAATCGACCGACGAGATCCTCGCCGGCTCCCAGCAAGCCAACCTGCAGCTCCGCCCAGCGGCCGACGGCACGCAGACCGCTCTCGACATAGTCCCGCTCAAGGTAGAGCGTGTCGTCTAGGTCGAAGACAACCACGTACCGCGCCCTATGCCTAGCCGGCTTTTCTATCACACGAATACCGCATCGTCGTAGCGCAGCATCATCACGCCGTCGCGCCATTCGTCGGAAACGGTGGGCGACATTCCCAGCCTCTGCTCCAGCAGCCATCGTGCGAACTTCGCTCCGGCATGATCGGCGAGCGGATAGCCGCCGCCGAACCGGGCATTGATCTCGAATACGGACACCGGCCCGTCATCTGCCACGAACGCTTGGAAGCAGAGCGCTCCGCGTGCGCCGCGCATCGCCGCGCCCAACTGCCCGGCAAGGTCGCACAGCAGCGGATGCCGCTTTGTAATGCCCTTTTCCACTTCCCCCGACCGTACCTTGACCCGCTCGTGCGGAACGGCGCTGCCGAGCCGCCCGGCGGCGTCGAAGTAGAGGTTCACGGTGAACTCGCGGCCGCCAAGCAGCGCCTGCACGACGTAGGGCTGATCGGCCGGCAGACGGCGCACGTCCTCTGGATCGCGGACGAGCATCACGCCGAAGCCCGAGCTCCCGTGCCGCGGTTTCGCCAGCAGCGGCCAGCACCAGTCGCCCCCGTCCTGAAGCAGCATTTCCGGCGTGGTCGTGCGCGGCGCCGGAATGTCCGCCGCTGCAAGGAACTCGGCGGTTGCCAGCTTGTCGCGCGCCATGGCGACCAGCGCTGCATCGCTCACCGCAACGGTCGTTCCGATCGCCTTGAAACGATCCCACGCGCCGGCGAGCGGGCCGAGTTCGGTGTCGATCGTCGGTATTACGAGGCCGACGGCGTGCCGTTTGCAAAGCGACAGCATCGCTTCGATGAAGTCGGGCGAGGTGGCCGGCGGCATGGTAACATAGTGGTCGGCCTCGAGACAGGCCGGGCTCCATTCCGGGCGAACGTCGCCGGCGATGATCTCAAGATCGATGCCCAGCGCCTGCGCCGCCGAGCGGAAGGCGCGGAGCAGCGCAACCCGTCGACCTGCAGAACTGAGCAGCATCGAGAGGTGCGGTCGGTCGGCGCCTACGGTGCTTCGCTGCCGCGAGCCATATGCGATCTCCAGCATCAATCGATCTCCCGGATCAGCATGAACGCCTCTGCGGCGACACGGGTCACGGTGGATCCGCGAAGGATGGCCAGGGCGCGCAGCGTCTCTAGCGAGCGTTCGTCGGGAAAGGGCCGGCATTGTGAAGCAAAGCAGGCGAACGCTTCAAGCTTGCGGTCGATCTGGTCCATGATGTCGACGAACACGTTAGGCGCGAACGCCGGCGCGAGGGTTGGCGCCGACCAATTCGTCTCGGAGAGAGTCTCGTAGGCAAGCAGGCGCAGAGGGTAATCGGCGCCGCGCGGCCGCGCCGCAACCAACGCCGCCTCAAAGACCAGCTGGTGATCGAAATGGAGATCGCCGACGAACGGTAGGAACAGAGTGTCGGGCGCGACCTCCGCCACGATGGCTGCGATCGCGGTATTGAGGTCCGCCCGCGGCAACCGGTCGAGTTCGGCGGCGGGCAAACCGAGCATGTGCGTGCGCGTGACGCCCAGCATCGCATGAGCACGCGCCGCCTCGTTGGCGACGGTATCGGCGGCGGCGGCGGTGAAGCGCGGCTCGCGCCCACGTGTCACGATCGCCACATGTACCTCGCTACCCTGGGCGGTGAGACGCGCGATGGTGCCGCCGCAGCCGAGAACCTCGTCGTCGGGATGCGGCGCGAGCACGAGCGCGCGCGCGATGCGGGCGGTGAGGCTCATGTCGATCCCAGCTTCGCGTGAAGCGGTGGCGGACCGGCGCGATCCCATTGCCAGGCAGTGACGCGAAGGCCGCCGCCGTCGCCACAGCGAACGATGAAGCCGGCTTCGTCACGCAGGACGATTTGTCCCGTCAGTGCGGCGCGATGATCCTCGATCGCAACATGGTCGGCGGCCGTGATGATGAGAGGCGTGCTCCCCAGCTGCGTAAGGGCGCCCGGGTATGGCGGCCCGCATGCCCGTACCAGCCGCCAGATGTCGCGCGCGGCTCCCGTCCAGTCGATCTCGCCATCCTCCGGCCGGCGCCGGGACGCCCAGGTTGCGTAATGATCGTCCTGCGCGCGCGGCTCGATCGTTCCATTCGCCAGCCCGTCAAGGACGGGCGGCAGCATCACCGTCAGCGCCGCCATATGGCGATGGTAGAGCGTGGCTGCGGTCTCGTCGCTGGCGACGTGGAAGAAATGCTGCGCGAGGATCGCTCCGCTGTCCACGCCCTGATCGATCAGGAACAAGGTGCCGGCAGTGATCGGCTCTTCCAGCAAAATGGTCCAGGGGATGACGCCGCGCCCGCGCAGCCGCGGCAGCGGCGCGGGATGATAGCCGACGGTCCGCCCCGGCGCAATCGCCATCATCCGGTCGCCGCAGAGTTGCGACCAGCCGATGACGAACAGGTAATCCGGCGCAAGCCCCTCGATAAATTCGATCGTGGCGGGGTCGTTCGCATTCGTGCTCCGCACCATCCTGCATCCGGCCGCCTCCGCGACCGGCGCCAGATCGACGAAATCGGAATGCCGCGACGCGAGCTCGAGCGGCAGGGTGACGACCGCCGCGACCTCCCAATCGGATGCACCCGCGAGTGCCTCGAGAGCAACGCGGGTGCTCTCAACCGCGCCGATCAGGACTGCGCGCATGTGCCCTCTCCAGCAGACGGAGATCGCGTCGCTCGCCGAGCAGACTGACCCTCAAAGTCCGGACGATGATCGCGACGTCCAGGCTCAGCGAACGATGCGCAATGTACCAATTATCGAGCGCGATCTTCTCCTCCGTGCTGAGGAGCGTGTTGCCGCTGACCTGAGCAAGCCCCGTGAGCCCTGGTCGAATGCTGCCCCTGAGTCGTCCCGCCTCACCCACTTCGGCGATCGTTGCGGGGAGCAGCGGTCTCGGTCCGACCAGGCTCATATCGCCGATGAGCAGGTTCCAGAGCTGCGGCAGTTCATCGAGCCGCGTCCTGCGGAGGAAGCGGCCGAACGGCGTCGTCCGTGCCTCGTCCGGCAGCGGCCCGCCAGCCCCGCTCGTCGCGGCGCGCATGGTCCTGAATTTTACGATCGTCATGAGCTTGCCCTGTCTCCCGCTCCGCACCTGCCTGAACAGCACCGGCCGTTCGTCGAGCAGGGCGATGCCGGCTGCGATCAGAACGAGCAGCGGCGCAGTAAAGAGGAGGCCGAGCGAGGCCGCGGCGAGGTCAAGCCCGCGACGAACGTTCACGCGGCGGCACCCACGAGCGCCCGCATCGCCGCTTCATCAGTACGCGCTGACTCCGCCCGCCGCAGCCCCATCGTCGAGAGGAGCAGCGCATTCACCTGGTCAACATCGTAGCGCTCGATCGCGATTCGGCGGCTTCTCGCGCCCATGGTCTCGGCGAGAGCGGGATCATTGACGAACCGCATCATCGCGGCTTCAAGCGATCCAACATCGCGTGGTTGCACGAGAAAACCGTTAACTCCGTTCTCGATCGGCTCGCGACAGCCGGGCATGTCGGTGGTGATGACCGCCCGCCCGATAGCCAGTGCCTCGAGAATGGTACGGGGCAGGCCTTCCCGGTACCAGCTCGGCAGCACGAAGACGCTCGCGGCCGCCAGCATCGGCCGGACGTCCCTGACCTCGTCCAGATACTCGATCACGCCCTCCTTGCGCCACGCCGCGACTTGATCGGCGCCGATTCCCGAAGGATTGGGGTCGAGCGGCCCCAACAGTGCGAAGCTGACGTCCGGGTGAAGGCGGCGAATGCGCCGGGCAGCCTCGACATATTCGTGCACGCCCTTGCTGCGGAGAAGCCGCGCGATCATCAGGAAGCACATAGGTCCCGGCGGGATCGGGGCTGCCGCATAATAGCTGACGTCGACGCCTGAACCGGGGACCCGGGTGCAGGGTGTTCCCGCGGGAACCATCCTCAGCCGCGTCATCTCCCGCAGATCGTCGGCGTTGAAGACGAACACGCCCGCCGCCTGTGCGAGCGCAAGCGCGTAGAGTTTGCGGACCAGCGCACGGAGCCAGCGCGCGCTTCCCTCGCTGAAGACGTGCCCGAGACCGCTGTTCATCGCATAATAGCGCGAAATCCCTGCGAGGCGTGCTGCAATGCCGCCATATATGATTGGCTTCTGCGTGTAGGCGAGCACCAGATCGGGTCGTTCGCGCCGAAAAAGACCGAACAGCCAGGTCAGCGTGCGAACATCCCCGAGAGGATTCAGTCCGACGCGCGCCATCGGCATCATGCGATAGCTCACCCCGAGCCGGGCCAGCGCCTCCACGACGTCATGATCATCCTCCGGCGCGCAGGCGATGACCTCGTGCCCGGCCTCAACCATCGCGGACAGGAGCCGACCGCGGAAGTTGGTGAGCGAAAAGGCGAGGCTCGCGACCACGATCACTCTCACGACACTTCCCTCCGCGGGATCCCCGTGGGCGCCGCCGCTCTCTCCTGCCGAGGCGCCGTCACGGCGCGGCAGAGATCAAGATAGCGCCGCGCAATGTCGGGCAGTGCGAAATCCCGCGCGATGCGCTCCCGTGCCGCCATGCCGAGCTTTCTCCTGCCTGCCGGCCCGAGGCGGTGCAGGTCGAGCAGCGCGTCCGCCAAAGCCTCGGCGTCGGCAGGCGGAACGACGCGCCCGTTTTCGGCGACCAGCCAGCCGCTGTCACCTACGTCGGTCGCGACGCAGGCCACGCCCGCGGCCATCGCCTCGCCCACGATATTCGGAAATCCCTCGCCCCATGCGGACGGAAGCGCGAGCACGTCGACCCCGCCGAGCCAGCCTGCCACGTCCGACCGGTGGCCAGCCAGCGTCCAGCGAGCGGACGGGATCCGCGCAAGCAGTGCGGCGACGGCTGCGGTTGGTCGATCCATATTCTGGCCGACGAGCAGCAGATGCGCGTCCAAACCGGCGGCGATGAGGCGCGAGAAGGCGATGACGAGGTTGGGCACGTCCTTCATGGGATGGTCCCGTGCGACCATGGCAATCAGCAGCGGCTCGATGCCTATTCCTAACCGCTGCTGAATGAAGGCACGGCCGATCGCCGGCGCGGAAGCCGCCGGAACATGGAAGCCGTTCGGAATGACAACCGCGCGCCTGCCATCGAAGCCCAATGCGCCATATTGCGCCGCTGCCGTACGCGAGTTGTAGATGATCGCCTTCGGAGTGCGTGAGAGCAACGCTCCCAGTCGGAGCAACAACCGCGTGAGCGGCTTCTCCTGCACGAAGCCGCTCAGTGAATGACGCACATTCCAGATGACCGGAGGCCGCCCGGGCGTCACGAGCGCCGCGAGGGTTGCCGCAATCTGGCCGTGGTGCATCCAGCCCATGATGAGATCGGGACGCAACCGGCGCACGGTGGCCGCCAGCTTGAATGCCGCCGTCAGCGAGGGACGTCCCGCACGCATGCCGAGGTGATGGACGGGTACGCCAAGCGGGATTATCCGGTCGGCCGCTGGACCGGGCGGCAATAGCGACAAGACTTCAGCCGATGCCCCGGGGATACCATCCGTCTGCTCGAGCAGACGAGCGAGCATCGTCTCTGCACCGCCGACATTAAGGCCGGTTATGACGTGCAGCACTTTCACGATGTAGCGCCCGCCCCCGCTTACGCAGAACACTCGACCGATCAGCTCGGACAGGCCTCCCTGAACCTCGTCCGAACCGTCAGGGCATGATCATAACGGCGACGGTCGGCATGGAAAAGTACTGCCAGGGACATCATTCCTTTGCGCAGCAATGCCTCTTTTGGACCGGGGGCTACTACGATCAGGCGGCAATCTGATCCGCTGGCACCTGCCCCCTATGCTCAACTTCGTTTGCCCTGCTCGCGGGCTATGCTTCGTCGACATTCAGGAGCGCGAACGTTGCTTCCCTCCTGCGTCAGGGGCGTACTGAGTAAGAGGGGCAGGCCGTTGCAAGTTGGGGCTCGACTGCTGAGGCGCCGATCCGTGCGTCATGCGGCATATGCGTGCTACGATGCGGCGGCGATCTGCACGTCGCTCATGATCGCGACCGTGCTGCGTATGAACGGCACCATCCCCGCCGCGATGCTGCAGGCGCTCGTGGCCAATCTGCCGATCTTCGTCGTCAGCGGGGTCGCCGTTTTCTACGGCTTCGGCGTCTACAAGCGTGTATGGCGCCTTGCCTCGATCGTGGACCTGATAGCGCTGACCGAGGCCGCCGCGTTTGCGATCTTCCTGTCCGTGATCCTGCTGGCGCTGACCGAGCGCGCGCAGTGGCTGCCGACGTCGGTGCCGGTGATCCAGTGGTTCGTACTCGTCGCGCTCCTGGCGGGCGGGCGCGTGTGGCGGCGCGTGCTCCGCGACGGGATGCGCACCCTGTCAATTGCGAGGGACGTGACCGGGAGCCGTGTGCCGCACAAGGCCCGACAGAGCGCGCTCGTCGCAGGTCTCGCCGAAGACGTCGAGATGGTGCTGCGCCAGATCGAGGCCGCGCGGAATCCCGATCTGCGCGCCGTCGGCATTCTCGATGTCGGCGACCAGGATGTCGCCATGCGGCTCCGCCACGTGCCGATCCTCGGCCACATCGACGCGGTCAAGCATGTCGTCGCGCAGTTGGCAGCCCGCAACGCGCGTCCGACCTGCCTGATCCTCGCCGAAGGCGTGAACCGGATGGCAGGATCCGACAAGCTGCGCCTGGTAACCGCCGCCGAGACGCTTGGACTGACCGTGCTCCGGGCCGCCCCGCCAGCCGCGCTGGACCAGGGGCTCGAGTTCGAGCCAATCAACCTTGCCGAACTGCTGGGCCGGCCGCAAATCTCTCTCGACAAGGATGTTGTGCGGCGGGCGCTGAAAGGTCGGCGCGTGATGGTAACCGGCGCCGGCGGCACGATCGGGCGCGAACTCGCCGCGCAGATCGCCGCAATCGAGCCGTCCGAACTGATGCTGCTCGATAATGGCGAGTACAACCTCTATCTCGTCGAGCTCGAGCTGCGGGAGAACTTCCCGCATGTGCCCTGCACGCCGCTGCTCTGCTCGATCCGGCAGCGCCAGCACGTGATGGCCGTGTTCGAGCAGCACCGGCCGGAATTCGTGCTGCACGCCGCTGCGCTGAAGCACGTACCGCTGGTCGAGACGAACGCGTGCGCAGGCGTGCAGACCAACGTGCTCGGCACTCGCAACGTCGCCGACGCCGCTCGACGCTACGGCGTCCGGGCGATGGTGCAGGTCTCGACCGACAAGGCCGTGAATCCCGTCGGCGTGATGGGTGCCACCAAGCGGTTGGGCGAGCTCTACGCGCAGGCGCTGGATCTCGAAGGTATCGGCGATCCGGAGGCCCCCCGCTTCATGACGGTACGCTTCGGTAACGTGCTGGGATCGAGCGGATCGCTAATCCCGCTGTTCGAGCGGCAGCTGAGGCGGCGCGCCCCGCTGACCGTCACTCACCCCGAGATCACGCGCTATTTCATGACCGTGCACGAGGCGGTACAGCTCGTGCTTCACTCGATGGCACGCGCGCTTGAATCCGATGTCAAGCGGGGCCGCCTCATCGTCCTTGACATGGGCGAGCCGGTAAAGGTCATCGACATTGCCCGTCGCATGATCCGGCTCGCTGGCCTGGAGCCGCATCGCGACGTTCCCATCAAGATTATCGGCCTGCGTCCAGGCGAGAAGCTCTACGAAGAACTTTTCGACGAACGCGAGGAACGCCTGCCCTCGGAGCTTCCCGGGGTTTTCGAGGCCGAGCCGATGCCGATCCCTCTCTCGATCCTCCGTAAGGGTTTCGACGCGCTGTCGGAGATGATAACGGCGCATGACGAGATGCGCGTCAAGCAGCAGCTCTTCGAGATGCTCGACATCGGCGAGAAGCCGGCATCGGCCCCGCCGCAGCCGCAGGAGACCGTCGTGCCGACGCCGGCATGGCCTGCTCTCACGGCCCAGGCCATCTGAGCGTGGCGGGCGTCCGGCCCCTGCCCGATTGCGATCTCGTCGATCGCGAGCCATCGCCGCCACCGCCGACAGTCCGGTCGGGTTGGCCCGTCCACGGAGAGGACGAGATAGCCGCCGTCGTCGAGGTGTTGCGGTCGGGACGTGTAAATTCGCTTCATCATGGCGAGCAGTGCGCAGCTTTCGAAGCGGCGTTCACCGCGCGTTGCGGTATGCCGCATGCAATCGCGGTGGCGAATGGCACTTTGGCGCTTGAGGTTGGGCTCCGTGCTCTAGGGGTTGGTCCAGGCGACGAGGTTGTCGTACCTGCGCGAAGCTTCGTTGCATCTGCGAGTTGCGTGATCGCAGCCGGGGCGACGCCGGTCTTCGCTGACATCGACGAAACCTCGCAGGGGCTGACCGTCGCGTCGGTCGAGGCGCAACTGACCGAACGGACCCGAGCCGTTATCCTCGTCCATATCGGCGGCTATCCGGCGGCTGCGGACGAGCTCGCAGCGCTGGCGCGGCGACGCGGTCTCAAGCTGATCGAAGATTGTGCCCAAGCGCACGGCGCCACGCTTGATGGACGACCGCTCGGCGGCTTCGGCGACGCCGCCGCCTACTCCTTCTGCACCGACAAGATCATGTCGACAGGTGGCGAGGGCGGCATGCTGCTGATCCGCGACGGGGATGTCGCACGGCGCGCCTGGTCGCTGAAGGACCATGGCAAGGAGCAGGCGACAGCGCGGACGCCGGCGTCCGGCCACGTCTTCCGCTGGGTCCACGACCATTTCGGCAGCAACTATCGGCTGACCGAAATGCAGGCCGCGATCGGACTGATCCAACTCGGCAAGCTGGACCGATGGATCGCAGCCCGGCGCCGCAACGCCGCGGCGATCCTCGGCGAGCTGACCGACACGCCCGCCCTGCGCAACATCCTTCCCGACGCGCGAATCGGCCACGCCTATTACAAATTCTACACGTTCGTACGACCCGAACGGCTGCGCGCCGGCTGGACGCGCGACCGGATCGTGGAGGAAGCCTGCCATCGTAGCATCCCATGCCTCAGCGGAATCTGCCCGGAAATCTATCGCGAACGGGCGTTTGCTGTCGCCGGCATTGGACCGGAACGGGTGTTGCCGGAGGCGCACCGGCTCGGTCAGACAAGCCTGATGTTGCCGGTCGACCCGACGCTCAGCGAAGCCCATTGCCGGCATATGGGCGAAGTGCTCCGCCGCGTCGTCGAGGAAGCGAGCAACTGACATGGGCGATCCGCGTCTCCCGAGTTTCATGGTGATCGGTGCGGTCAAGGCCGCTACGACCTGGATCTCGGAGCAGCTCCGCCACCATCCCGCGCTGTGGCTGCCCAAGGCCGAGCCCCACTTCTTCAGCACCGAATTTGATCGCGGCCTGGACTGGTATCGCGGGCTGTTCGCCGAAGCGCCCGCAAACAGCATCGTTGGCGAAAAATCCGCCGATTACCTGGCTCACCCGGAGGCTGCGGCGCGCATTGCCGTTACATTGCCGGAAATCCCGATGATCGCGCAACTCCGCGATCCCGTGGCGCGCGCCTATTCGGACTATTGCATGCTGTTCCGGCGTGGTGCGGTGGGCGGCGATCCCGGGCGCTATCTCGACCCTGATCGGGCATCCGACCAGCGTTTCCTCCGTGGTGGCCTCTACGCCGATCATATCCGTCGGCTCAATGAGCGGCTGCCTCACGCCCGGCTGAAGATCTTCTTCTACGAAGCTGTCCTGCTCGATCCTGAAGGCGTCATGCGCGAAGTTTGCGATCACCTCGCCATCCCGCACCACATGTCCCGTGCCGAGCTTCGCAAACCGAGCAACGACAGCCGCAGCCCTATGCTGCCCCTGCCTTTGCGCCGGGCGCTGCGCCCTGCACGGCCTCTCCTCGATCCACTGAGGGCAAACCGGCTGTTCGCACGTATCCACCGCTCGATGGTTCGCCCCGTCGTCTATCCGCCACTGGGCAAGCCGCTGGCGAACAGGCTACGCGATTACTACCGGCAGGACATAGAAATGCTGGAAGTTATGCTCGATCGCGACTTGTCAGCTTGGCTACAGGACCGAGAAGCCCGAAACGCACAGAATTCTGATCTCGTGTCGGTTACGGAAGCGAATTTCGCGCTCGCCGCGGATACGAGACTATAGTAGGTTTTATTTGGTTTGATTGCGAGGGGGGAGCGGGGGAGTGCTTAAAAGGCCGTCACGCGCGTGGCCAATTTTCCTGTGCGCCCTGACGCTAGGCTGCGCGAGCCAAGACGTGCACCTGGCGGAGCTGCCCATGAAGCAGCCCTCCCCCTATCGGCTTGGTCCGGGGGACGAGATCCGGGTCAGCGTGGCGGGTTTGACCACAATCGACAACAGCTACCGCGTCGACGACACAGGCACAATCGCGTTGCCGATGCTCCGCCCGATCAAGGTGGACGGCAAAACGCTCCGCGACGCCGAAGCGGCCGTTGCCGACGGATTGCGCGAACGGCATATCATTCAGGCTCCCAGCGTCAGCGTTCAGGTGCAGACCTACCGGCCATTCTTCATTTCCGGCGAAGTGCAGCATCCCGGGCAATATCCGTTCGTTCCGGGCATGTCGCTGATGACGGCAGTGTCGATCGCCGGCGGATTTACCTTCCGCGCCGACAATCGCTCCGCGGTCGTGACACGCGGCGCTACGAGGGGCCGGGCGACGTCCGCTACCCCCATTTTTCCCGGCGATATCATCCTCGTTCGGGAACGCTGGCTCTAGTCAGGGAAGGGCGTCGCAGCGATCACCGTGATTTCACATTTCGATCCTCCTATAACGGCGATCGCAACCGCAATCGCGCTTCTGTGCTCCAGTCAGGCCGCCGCCCAGGCTCAGCAGGCGGATGTCGGCGTGGCCAATCTTCCGCGGCCCGGATTCGAAATGCGCACGATCAGGCTAGGCGGCTTGGTTATCGCGCCGACGCTGGATCTCGTTGCTGCGTACAACGACAACATCGCCGCTACGCACACCGACCGGATCGACGATGCGGTGTTCAACATACGGCCGCGCATCGGGTTCGAGCACAAAGACGCCCTTCTCGACTTGGTCGGCAACGTCCACGCCGATATTATCCGCTACGCGTCGAACACGCGCGAGAACGTTACCACCTTCGGCGCGGAACTCGGCGCGACGAAGCCGCTGGCCAAAGGACAGAACCTGTTCGCCGACGCGGCATTCGATCGCACATACCAGCGCCGCAGCGATCCTGAAGCCGATCTCGATCGGACGCGGCCGCCGGCCCTGATCAATCTAACGTCCGGCGAACTGCGCTACGCGGTCAGCGGCCCTCGTATTGGGGTTGTTGCGCGGTTTACGGCGCTCGACATCAACTATCTCCCATCGGCGGATGCCGACCGCGATCTGAGGACCTATCGCGGCTCGCTTCGCGCGCTTTACGCGGCCGGACCGGCGGTCGCCACCTTCCTCGAAGGCTTCATATCGCGCCGCGATAATCGCCTGTCGCTGGACCGAAGCGGGTTCGATCGCGATGCAACCACCGTCGGCGGACTGGCGGGCCTGCAGTTCAGCGCCACCGGTAAGCTGGAAGGCGACATCGCCATCGGCGTCTTCCACGCAAATCCTGATGATCGCCGCCTTCAGGGCTTCACCGGCGTCGCAGCAAGCGGCCATGTTTCGTGGCATCCCCAGCGGCGGACCGACATCGTGCTGGACATGTTCCGTGGCGACGTCGCTTCGGTGCGCGTCGGCGCGACCGGACGGGTGGATACGCGTGCGAGCATCGCGATCGACCAGGAGGCGCGGCACAACCTGCTGCTCCACGGCTCGATCGGACTGCGCAACGTCCACTATCGCGGTACGATCGATCGCAATCAGCGCTATACGGTCGGCGATGCCGAGATCCGCTACCTCGTACGCCGGCACGTCTGGCTGGCGCTGAATTCAAATTACACGCATCGCGGAGCAGACTTCGTCGAGGATCGCTTCAACACTTGGCAGACAAGCCTCGGCATTCGGCTGGCCTATTGAGGGCCGAAGGAGCGTTGAGGATGATCGGGCCTGTTATGACCAGATCGGAATGCGTTCGTCACCTACGAATGATCCTGTTTGCTGCCCTGGGCCTGCATCTGGTCGCAGCGCAAGCCGCGCCGGCGAAGGAGGCGTTCCCCGGCGCGCAAGGCTATGGCAGGCTCGCGAGCGGCGGCCGCGGCGGCCGGATCATAGCGGTGACGACGCTGGCCGATAGGGGACCAGGCTCGCTTCGCGCCTGCATCGATGCCCTTGGCCCGCGGGTCTGCATCTTCCGCGTCGGCGGCGTGATCCGCTATACCACGGAACGACCGATCATCGCGCACCCGTACATAACGATCGCGGGTCAGACCGCCCCAGGCGACGGTATTCTGCTGACGCATGCCGGCGGCGCGAATGCCTTTACGCCGCTGGTCATCAAGAACACGCACGACGTGGTCATCCGCGATATCCGCGTCCGGCCCGACCGTCGCGGCAAGCAGCGCGAGGCAAACAGCGGCATCATCATCGAGGGGAGCCGCCGCGTGATCCTGGATCACGTCAGCACGTCCTGGTCGCTCGACGAGAATGTCGGCGGCTACGCGCAGAATGACGAGATCACGATCGCCAACTCCATCTTCGCGGAAGGCATCCCCAAGCACGACAAGTGCGCGCTGCTCGCGAGCGATCCGAAGGGCCCACAACGCATCAGTTTCTTGCACAATCTGTGCGCTCACAACGGCGACCGCAATCCCGACGTGAACGTCCCACCGGGATCGTGCGTGGAGGTGGTCAACAACGTTCTCTACAACGGCGTCTTCGAATTTACCGAAATCTGGGCGAGCTATGGCGGTTCGCCGGTCAGCGTGCTCGGCAATTACTATCGAGCCGGACCCGACACGAAGGCCGGCTCTGCCCATGCCTTGGTGCAGCAGTCGGTAGGCAGCACCGGACGGGCACGGCTGTACGACAAGGGCAATTTGTTCGACGGCGTATTGCCGGAAAATGCCGGCGTGGCCGGCATCCGCGTTCCTGCGCCCCCTTGCCCGCTCACCGTACCGGTAACGAGCGCGCAGGATGCCTATGGCGAGGTGCTGGCCCACTCGGGCGCTCTCCCCCGCGACGCGGTCGACATCCGGATCCTGCACGAGGTTGCCACACGGACCGGGCATATCGTCAGCACGTTCGGGTCACTGCCGCCGATGCGATCGGGTCAACCTTATGTCGACAGCGACGGGGACGGCATGTCGGACGATTGGGAGAAGGCCCACGGTACCAACCCCCGCGTGCCGGACGCCTGGGGAGATGCGGATCATAACGGCTGGAGCAATCTCGACGAATTCCTCGATTTCCGGCATCGGCAGCTCCTTGCCGCCGCGCACCGCCAACCGTGATGCGGCCGCTGCAAGGCAGCATCTACGCCGAACCTACCCATCGTGCGATATAGGTGATCCGTTCACTCCGAGCGATGTCGAGGGGCATTGCCGAGGCAGCCGAGGCCGGTTCTCGACTTCGCTCGACACGAACGCAGGAGGTTTGGTCCAGATTTCAGGCTCGATGCGCTAAACGAAGAAATTTGGTTCGGATTTCAGGCCCGATGCTCTTGGCAGGATGGCGGCCGCAAGCACGGCATCCCACTGCGCCGCGATCGCGTCGGGCTGCAGGCGATGTGCAACGGCGCGTGCCGCAGCACCGAGCCGCGACCTGAGCACCTCGTCGCCGAGCAGCCGGTCGAGCGCCGCCGCCAGTGCGGAGACGTCGCCATCGGGCACGAGCAGTCCGTCCAGCTCGGCCGTGATCAGATCGGCGGGTCCGTAGGCGCAATCGAAGGCGATGACGGGAAGCCCGGCCGCCATCGCCTCCCCCAATACGTTCGGAAAACCTTCGAAGCGCGAGGGCAGCGCGAATGCATCGGCCTGCGCGACCCACTCTTCCGGAGAGGCGCTGTTTCCGGCCAGCAGGATTCGGTCAGTGAAGCCGCTCGCATCGATCTGACCCTGGAGTGCGCTCCGTCGCTCTCCCTCGCCCCAGATTGTGAGCTGCCAACCAGGGTGTCGCATGGCGATCCGGGCGAAAGCCTCGATCAGGAGGTCGAATCCTTTCTGCCACGTCAGCCGCCCCGTAGCGACGCATGTCAGCTTGGTTTCGGTGCGTCGCGCCGAAGTTCCGATCGCGATCGGATTGGCGATGATGCTGACGCGCCCACGCGAGGATCGCGGGACGGCTTCGATGCTTGCCCGCGTTTGCAGAACGATCGCGTCGGCACGCCGGCACAGCCAGCGAAATGCCAACCGCCACAGGCTGTTGGCACGTTGCAGTCGGGGATTGTTCCGCTCGGAGACGATGATCGGGCATCGGCTGGAGAGACCGGCAAGCAGCGTGAGCACGCTGACCTTGGTGAGGAAAGCGACTGCGACGTCGGGGTCGCACGCCCTTAAGCTCCGCTGAAGGGCTAGGAGACGGCGCAGCGTGGCGATGAGCCCGCCGAGGCCGCCGTTGCCGGGCGCAATACCAAGCCTTACCAGCTCGACTCTCCCGTCGATTTCATGGAAGACAGGGGCATCCGGCGCGTCGAAGGCGATGAGCGTGATGCGATAGCCGCGGTCGGCCCACGCCTTTGCGAGCAGACTGATCACCCGCTCTGCGCCACCGGCGCCGAGACCTGCTATCACCAGCGCGACGTGAAGCGGCCGCGTCTGCTCCGTCATGCAGCGATCGATGCTCCGTCCAGGCGATCGAACCGGCTCCTTCGCCGGTCCAGCCGCACGTTCGCCGCGACGTTGAGCGATGCGGCAAGCGCTAGCAGGATCGGCGTCGACCAGAGCCTGGCATACATGTGCGGGCTCGCTGTAGAAGCGATAACGAACGTCACTGCCGTGGAAAGCGTCAGGGCAGCCGCCGTCCGGTCCCGCCGATACGCCCGTGCCGCAGCGATGAATGGAACAAGCTGCATCGTGATCCAGCCGAACAGAGAGATCACACCACCCTCGACCCACAGCAGCATGTACATGTTGTGGACGGGCGCCTTCTGCTCGCTGACGACGCGGAACTGGTCTGCGCCAAGGCCGACGAAGGTGTGGCGATTGACCATCGCCCATGCCTCTTCCATCAGTTCCATCCGCCCCTCGAACGTCCCTGCTTCCGAAATGTCGCCGTTGCCGACGGCATTGCCGACGCGGGCCATGAAAGTCTTGGGAAGAAAAAGGCCGTCATTGACCGACATCAGCGCGAGTGCCGCGACTATCGCGATACCCATTCCGATCGCGAATTGCTTGGGCGCGATGCGCAGCGGGCTGGTCGCGGCGAAGACCACGAGCGCGAACACACAGCACATGAAGGCCGTAAACGAGGCCGACAGCATCACGCCGAGCAGCAGGACAGCGAGCCAGGCCAGAATCTGGACCAGGCTCACCGCATTCTTCGCCCGAAGGTAGAGCGCGGCGGGCACGGCCATCGCCAGCACGGCACCATTCCAGTTGGCATCGCTCGCGAACGCACCCAATCGGCGGCCGCCGGAGAGGAAATCCAGCCCGAGCAGCGCGCGCGCCTCCAGGAACGTGCCGCTGTACGTGAAGTAGATGATCGCGCCGAACAGATTCATCGCGAAGACGCCCCATACGAATGCCTTCAGCATCCGGATCGTGTTCGCTTCTCCGTGACCGAGCAGGATCATCGGCAGGACGAACCAAGCGAACACATACTGGCTTGCGACGATCGGCCAACGGGTCGGATCGGGCGCATTCACCGATCCGATCAGGAGACCGAGGATCAGCATCATCAGCCCGCCCATCCAGACGGGCGTCAAGAAGCGAAACGGCTCCAACGGCAGGCGGCGCCGATAGGCGAGCTGAGCCAGTCCGATCAGAAACAATGCATCGCTGAGCGTAAACATGACGTCCGAGATTGGACGCCAGGTAAGATAGCAAGACAGGAACACTCCGGCCAGGCTCGCGAACGGGATCCCCCACCCGGTGCCGACCAGTAAACGGCGCCGGGGCAGGCGCAACGGAAGCTGATGGATCATCCTCCCTGCCTCGCCTGCGTGCGGTAAACCCGCTGGTGAAAGAACGCCTCATACGGCCACACTTCCAGCCAGCGATGCACGATGTTGGTCGCGAGCAGCGAACTGATGACGACCACCACGGAAAAGCAGATCAGCGAAAGCGCCACGTCGTCCGTGAACCAGTGTTCGTGGACGAAGATTGCGCGCGCGGCGAAATAGATGAACGGATGCACGAGATAGAGGCTGTAGCTCACGTTGCCGAGATAAATGAAAGGCCGCCGGTCGAGCAGCACGGCAGTAAGGCTGTTGCGCATCAGCGCCGCGCCGAAGAAGGTCGTGATCAAGGCGACAATCATTGGCACGGTCGGATCCCGGAACTGTGCCCAGTTCGTATAATCGAAATGTGCGCGGCTGGCGACGACGACCAGCAGTGCCAGGCTCATCGCTTCGATCGTTCGTGACGTAGCGGTGGCCAGCAGCTTCTCGCGGCCTGTGATGCGCATGGCGACCCCTATCAGAAAGTAGATGGTGATGGGAAATGCCAGCAGGAAGGCCATGACGATCAGGCACGCCGCCGTTCCGCCGGCGATGCTGTGCCTTTTCACGCCCGCATTCACAACGAGCGCCGTGAGAACATAGAAAGCAACCTCGAAGCTCAGACTCCACGCATTCGGGGTCAGCTGCTCCGTGCCCGTGAACAAGTTCATGAACAGGAATGCGGCCAAGATGCTCCGCGCACTGGTCAAATCCGGATAGGCATTCGTGAAATGGTTCAGCGCCACAAACAGCAAGGACAATGTGAAGAACAGCGGATAGAGGCGCAGCAAGCGGCGCAGAGCGAACTGTCCAGCGCTGTAGCGCATCGCACTCGGCAGAATCACGAAGCCACTAACCACGAAGAAGATCTCGACGCCGAACGTGCCGAAGTTCCAGGGGCGGGTGATAAGACGGACATAATCGGCGTCGTGCGGGTAGATGTGCCGGGCTGTGCCGCCGATGATATGCGCCAGCAGGACCATCATGGAGGCAATGCCCCGCATTCCATGGATGGCGACGTTCAGTCCCGTGTCGGTCTCCCGGCTTCTGCCCCGCACGGGTTCCGGCCGCGCCCGCTCGCGTGGGAGATCGGCTCCGCGTGGCGCATCGGCAAGCAGCACGACCCCCCCTCTCCGTTTCGGAGTTTTCTTCGTGTAAGCCGTTGTGCGGGATACGAACATTATCCTTCCGGGCTATATGCCGCAGCCCTACGGCCGAGCGAGGCTGCCCGCAGCCAGTATGCCTGATGAACCGGCAGGGCGTCGCTTCGCTCCTTCCGTTTTGGAGCAACGGCGTCGGACCTACGCGAGAAGGCGGTGCCTCAGCTTGAGGAGGAAGAGGTCGCAACCGTGCCGGATGGAACGGCCGCCACGCTTCCGCCCGACGACGCCTGAGCAAAATAATCGTATGCCTCGAAAATGATATCGGCGTCGCTGCGGCTCGGCTTCCATCCCAGCGCGGCTTGCGTCGACGCAGTATCGAGAACGTAGTCAATATCCGCGATCCGGTACTGCTCGGGATGGAGCAGCGTCAGGCCGAGCGTATCCAGCATAGCCAGGGTAGTCTTGACGGCCGCAGCATGGGTCGGCAGCAGCCGCGAGCTGGAGCCGGCGCGCTCAATCAGTTTTCGGAGCAGATCGCGAACGGGCGGCGGAGCATCCGAACCGAGGTTGAAGGGGCCTGCAGGACAATCCAGCGCCACGGCCTGCAACGCCGCGGCAACGCAGTCGGATACCGCGACCATCTGATAGCGGTTGGCGCCGGAACCGATCATCGGCACGGGCAGGCCGCGCTCGATCAGGCGGAAGAGCTTGGCCAGGATCCCGAGCCGCCCGGCTCCGGCGATCAATCGCGGGCGGAATATCGTCGCCTGTAATCCGAACGCCGCGGTCGCACGCGCGATCGCCTGCTCCGCGGAACGCTTGCTCCGGCCATATGCACCGATCGGGCGTTGCGGGTGGGTCGGCGGCAGCGGTGATTGCTGCGGCACTCCGTAGGTCATGTCGGTCGAAGACGAGGCGCCGGGCGCCACCCCGCTCCATCGCCTCAAGCAGGCGGATTGTGCCGCCCTCGTTGACAGAGGCGAACCAAGCGTCGCGCCCCCGATGCGGAACCGGCCCGTGAAATTGACGCGCGGCGAGATGATGCACGATGTCGTCCGCCGTCAATTGGATGCGCGCGAGATCTTCGGCACGGCGCACATCGCCCTGGATATGCTCGACTCCCGGCAACGCTCCGCAAGCGGTATCGAACACCACGACCTTCTCGCCGCCCGCCAGCAGCGCGGCCACGAGTTCGCAGCCGACGAAGCCGGCGCCACCCGTTACGACGTGGCGGCGCGTCACGCGGTCCTCGCAATCACGAACACGCCGCAACAGATCAGCGCGATGCCGGCCCAGCGGATCGGTCCTACCGCCTCTCCCAGGAAGAACATGCCGATTAACGCTGCGATCACGTAGCCGATCGACAACATCGGGTATGCAGCGCTGACCTGAACCCGGCTCAGCACCATCATCCACGAACCGATGCTGACCGCGTAAGCGAGCATCCCTGCGATCAGCCAGGGATTGGTGCCAAGCGATACGGCCAGCGGCACCACCTGGCTGACCGGCGGCAGCGGCCCCGCAGTCATCGCCTTGCGCAACAGGATCTGGGCCGATGCATTGAGCGAGACGCTGAACAGGATCAGCGCAAGGAAGAGCGCGTTCACCGGCCGGGCACCACCGCTGCCAGCCAGCAGCCTGCGATCGCGAGTGCGTGAAGCCAGCTCACGCGATCGCGTATCGCGAACAATACCGGATCGTCGTTGAGCACGCCCCGGCTTGCGCGGATCCAGACCCGCATGATCCAGAGCGACAGGACGAGCGGGATCAGAAAGAGCGGTGCCTCGCGGGCGTAAAGGCCGGCCGGCACGGCATCCACGGAGAAATACATCACCATCACGATGGCCGAGAGCAGGCCTGCGGCGACGCCGAAGCTCTGCGTGAGCGCCTGATCGTTGGGCTGGTAGCCGCGGCCGTGCACGGCCCGCCCGACACCTGCAGCCTTGACGAGCTCCGCCGTTCGCTTCGCGAGCGCGAGCGAGAGGAAGAGAACCATCGTGAAAGTGGCCAGCCAGAGCGAGATCGGCCGGTCGACCAGCGCCATGCCGGCGAGAATTCGCAATGTGAACAGTCCGGCAATCGTAACGGTGTCAATCAGCGGTTCGCGCTTGAACCGGAACGAGTAAGCGAGCGTCAGCACGAGGTAGCTTCCGAGCGCGGCGCAGAGCGCCGGGCTGATCAGGGCCGCGCCGAGCAGTCCGACTCCGAGCATCGCGATCGAGAGCGTCGCCGCCAGCCGGATCGAGACTAGCCCGGAAGCCAGGGCACGACGACATTTGGTAGGATGCAACCGGTCGACGCGCAGATCGCTCAGATCATTAATAAGGTAGGTTGCCGACGCGACGAGCCCGAACAGCAGAAACGCCAACACGGCGAGCCCTGCCTTTTCGGGCTGAACGAGATCGTGGTTCAGCAGAGCCGGCACGAAAATGAGGCTATTCTTGCTCCACTGATGAATGCGGAGCTGCTTGATCCAACCCTTGAGGCTGGCCTTCCGACGGGGAATGTTCTCGCACGGAAGCCCCGCCCGGGCGATCTCGCCGGTAAGCCTGCGCGATTTCCCGACCATGATCGCAGCACCGCTCTGCCGCCAGACCGCAAGATCTGCGGCGCTGTCACCGACATAGTCGAAGCCAGCCGGAAAGCGCGCCGCGAGATGCGCCCGCTTGGCTTCACCCTTCAGGTTCAGGCAGCCGTCGCTACCCGTCGCCGTGGTGAAGCAGTCGAGATAGGCGGCGACGCCGTCGGCTATGCTCTGGTCCGCTGCGGTGACCAAATGGACCTCGCCGCCGGCCGCACGACGCGCAACGATCATCTGAACGATCGCATCGTCATAGGGCAAGGTCGTACAGTCCAATGCTGCGGCACGCGCAACCGCGCTCTTGAAACCGGCCCGTCCGTGCCGCAGCGCCAGCAGGAGTTTCACGACGCCGCCAGGCTGCGAGAAGGCCGCGGCAACGAACGTCTCGTGGAGCGAGTCCGTGCGTAGCAGCGTGCCATCGAGATCGACGACAAGCGGGCGCGGATTGACACGCGGCACGTGCTCGGCACGCCCGTCCGCCTCGCTCCGCGAGAGCATTTCGAGATTGCCCGTCGCCCCGTCCACGGCCCAAATTGATGAACGTTCCCGCCGTGTCCGCCCACTGCTAAGAAGGGTAGCAGCGTTACCCCTTTAGGGTGGCGGATCATTCCTCTAAGCCTTCCGGACGCGGGGCCGTATTGCGGCATACCGCGCGCGCTTCGCCGAAGCGCGCGCGGTATGCGATCGTCGGCACATGATCATCGCCGCGGCGTGATCCGGCGCAGGTCACCTCTACATGGGAACGCCGTTCGCGGCCGTGAAATTCGCGCAAGCGCCAGAGCGCCCGATTTCGCTCCCATCATCCTCCACTGACCTATCCAGATGGTCTATGTTCGATGCCTCGCGGGGAGGATATACCGCAATCGTGCGGTAAAGCGTGGGGCGCAACGATGATGTCACGCGAAGTCAGCGGGCCGAGGAGGCGTCGGTCGTCCTCGTTGGGCCGATCGGCGCAGGATGCGCTGCTGGCCACCGATCCCGAATGGCTTATCGGTGTTGCGCGCTTGCTAACCGCGTTCATGGCGGTCGTTGCGATCTTCCTGGATCCAACCCAGCCGGCGATGTTCGCGCGCGAAGCACAGGTCGTGCTCGGCATATATCTCTCCTTCTCGATGCTGCTCGTCATGTATCCGCCGCACTGGCCGCTGAACGCCCGCGCGCACATCTTCATCCACCTGATCGACGCGGGCGTGCTCGGTTGGCTCGCGGCACTGACGGACGAGCTGACCAGTCCTTTCTTTGCCTTCCTGCCGTTCCTGCTGCTGGCCATGACGTTGCGGTGGGGCTTGGCCGGTGCCGCCATGGCCGCCGTCGTCCTTCAGCTCGAGCTGCTGGTAATCGGCCTGCCGGATCTGCGGGACGGCAATCCCGAGCTGAACCTGATGATCATGCGGTCGGTCTATTTTCTGATCGCAGCAGTTATGCTCGGCTATCTTGGCGCCTATCGGGAGCGAAGCCGCCGACAGCTCGCGACGCTCGCCATATGGCCCTCAACTGCGCCGTCGTTTGCCAAGCATGCGTGGCTCGGCGATGCGCTGCAGCACGCCGCAACGGTTCTCGGCGGGGCGAAGCTGCTGGTCATCTGGTGGAACCAGGACGCAGAGGGCGGCAGCGCGGTACTATGGGCCGAGCACCGCATCCAGGTTCGTCAAATCTCCGATCCAACAATATGGCATAGTCACGATCCCGAAACAGCCGATCAGCTTGGATCACCGGCCGGTGCGGGGCGGGACGCCGCGCTGCTCGACCTGTTCAAGCAGCGGCAGTCCGCCGACGCCGCAGGCGGGCCGTCGCGGCAGGTCTTCTGCGGGGCCGGCTTCTCCGGTCTCAACTATCGCGGGCGGTTGCTGGTTGTCGATCCGGACTGTCGGCGTGACGAGGCGCAGGTGCTGATCGACATCATTGCCGGGCGGATCGGCGCCGAGCTGGAGAAGGCCGGGCTGCTCGAAGAGGCGGCGGATTCGATCCGTGCTCAGGAGCGGCTGCGGCTGGCCCGCGACCTTCACGACAGCGTGCTCCAGGGGCTGACGGCGGCCAACCTGAAGCTGAAGGCGCTAACCGACGCGGCCGAGAACGGCGCGCAGGAGCCGCTCCGCAACATCGCCGCGATCGTCAGCGCCCAGCAACGCCGGCTTCGACAGTTCGTCGAGGAAAGCGAGAATACCGGCGAAACCGCGAAGGTCGCCCTCTACGGCTTGCTGGAACAAGCCGAGACGCTTCAGCGGCAATGGAACTGCCGAATCGACATCGAGCTTCATCCGTCGGAGGCGGAGGTGCCCAGCTGGCTGGGCCACGAAGTGTTCCAGATCGTCTCGGAAGCCACTGCAAATGCCGTGCGGCATGGCAGCGCCACGATTCTACGCGTTCTTCTTCTCCGTGATCCTTCGACCCTAACCATGAAGATCATCGACAACGGCCGGGGACTCGATCCGCAGGATCGGACGCTGCCGCAATCCCTGTCGCGCCGGGTCGCCGATCTCGGCGGCCTGTTTACGATCAGTCGGGCTGCTCCCGGCCTTGGGCTCGAGATCACCCTGCCCTGCGCGGTCGGCGGCTGATGCCGCGCGTCGTTCTCGCCGACGATCACCCGCTCCTGATGCGGGGATTGCAGGACCTCATGTCGGCGGCACGCGAGTTCGAAATCGTCGGCACGACCGGGTCTGGTCGCCGGGCACTGGCGCTGATCAAGACGCTGGCTCCCGATCTCGCGGTGCTGGACCTTTCGATGCCGGACTTCGGCGGCCTAGCTGTTCAGCGATCGGTCTCGGAGCGCGCTTTGCCGGTCAAGGTCGTCATTCTGACCGCAACGCTGACACGAGCGCAGATCGAGGAAGCGCTCCAGCTCGGCGTATGCGGGCTGGTGCTCAAAGACTATGCGGCGGACACGTTGCTGGAATGCATGAGACACGTCGCTGCCGGAGGCCGCTGGCTGCCGCCGGACTTGATGGCGCGCCTGTCGGGACCGGCGGCGTCGCCGCGGACGAGGAGCATTGCGGCGCTGACCCAGAGGGAACATGAAGTGGCCGCCCTCGTCTGCGAGGGCCTGTCGAACCGCGCCATCGCGGTGCGTCTGCGCATCGCAGAGGGCACGGCAGGAATGCATCTGCAGAATATCTATCTGAAGCTCGGCGTTAGCAACCGCACGATGCTGGCCGCCCTCCAGCTTCGCCACGAGCTTACCAACGATGATTAACCGAATGGTTTCGCGGCATGGCCGTCCAGCGCTGCGCGTCGGCCTGAGCGCGGCCGCCGGCATCCTGCTGCTCTTCGTAGTCGCGCGCGGCCTGGATCTCGAGGCTATCGCACGATCGCTGTCGCGGGCAGCTCCCTTGCCGTTGCTCGCCGCACTGCTCGCGCTACTGGCGGATTTCGTGCTACGGAGCGCACGCTTCTGGATTATGCTTCGCATCGCCGCACCACAACGGGTTCCGTTCAGCGGCATGATCGCGCCGTTTGTGGCGAGTTTCGGCATGAGCGATCTCCTGCCGCTACGGGTTGGCGATGGTCTGCGGATCCTCTGGTTGGGCCGCCGCTTCGGCCTGCCTGCCGGCACCGTAGTCGGCGCGATGGTGGTCGAGCGGGTGTTCGATCTGGCGTCGTTGCTGCTCGTCGCCCTCGTGGCGCTCTTCGCTGTGGGCGGAGAACATATGGGCGAGTTCGCGACAGGCATCAGGGTTTCCGCATTGCTGGGGGTAGGCGTCGTCGTTGCGCTGTTGCTCGCTCCCAAGCTGCTCGACATCGCAGGACGAACGCTGCTGCGGCGCTTCTCCAACCGGTGGATAAGGAGTCTCGCCGACATTATCGTCGTCACAGCGGCCTCGATCGGGCGTATCGGCCGATGGGATCGCCTGTTTGCGCTGTTCGGCCTGTCACTGGTGGTGTGGGGGCTGGAGGCTGGCGTGGCGCGCGGCGCCTGGATCAGTCTTGGCGGCTCGTCGGGGACGCCGGCACCGCCGCTGCTTGCCTACGCGGTCGCCATGCTCGGCACGCTCGTCCCTAGCCTTCCCGGCCATTTCGGACCGTTTGAATTCGCCGGCGTTCAGGCATTCGCCCATGCTGGCGTGGACCGGTCGCTCGGGGCTGCGGCAGTGCTGCTGACCCACCTGCTTCTCTGGGCGCCGATCGCCCTTTTCACCATCATTTGGCTGCTGACAGGCGGCATTTCTCCTTTGGCATCAGGCCGTGAGCCGGAGCAGGCCCCGCTTCAGGCGTGAGCGATGCGGGGATTGTTGAGCGGGATCGGGAAGTCCGGCCTGTTGGTAGAACCAGTCGTAACTCTCGCACAGCATTTCCGCGTTCGAGTAGACCGGTTGCCAGCCCATCGCGAGCAGCGGCGCCACGTCGAAATGGCAAGGGCGATGATAGGTGCGATAGTGCCAGGGCACGATCGGCGAGAGACCGAGGTGATACGCCGCGCTCAGCAGGGTTCCGGCGGCTGCGGACGGCACAGAACTCAGCCTTGAGCGACTCCGCGCGTGGGCTATCAGCGCCTCCAGGTCGGACCGCAACGTGCCGAAGCGATCGGTACCGACATTGAAGATGCCGGTGCGGCGCGTCTCGAGCGCGAGCATGTAGAAGTCGATCAGATCATCAGCATGAATGAACTGCATGCGATTGCTGCCGTCGCCGAGCATCCACACCCGCCGGTTTCGCGCGATCCACTGGAATAGCAGCTCGAAGATGCCGAGCCGTCCTGCGCAGAGCGTAACGCGGGGCCGAATCGTGATCAGGGGAATTGCGGCGCGCGCGCAGACCGCATGCATGATCCGCTCGCCTTCCAGCTTCGAACGGCCGTAGGATTCGAAAGGTTGCTCGGGCGTGGCCGACGTGATCGGCCCATCCGGCGGCAGGCCGTAGACCGACGTCGAACTGATATGGACGACGGCCCTCGCCTGTGCGGCGACGGCGGCGTCCGCCACAATCCTGCTACCCTCAACATTGACGGCCCGGAAGGCATCGCCCGCCCCGGTCTGCGCGACCAGCGCCGCACCGTGATGCACGACGTCAACGTCCCGCATAGCCGACGCGACGGTACCAGCATCAAGGATGCTGCCCTGGATGAATTCTATGTCGGCCGGCCGTTCCGGATCGGACCAGAGATCGAGGACGCGTACCTGATCGCCCCGCGTGCGCAGGCGCCGAGCGACGAGGTTGCCGATAAGGCCCGAGCCGCCGGTGATCAGATGCCTCATACGACAGCTTCGGCCGGCGCTGCGGAGTGGGCAGCCCGGCGGCACTGCCATCCGGATTCCAGCGCGTGTCTGGCATTCCGGTGGGCGATCGCCATTACGGTGCCTTGAGGATTTACGGATGTCGGCCCGCACAGCAGGGATGCGTCCGCAATATAGAGGCCTTCGACGCCGTGGACGCGCCCGAACGAGTCGGTGGCGCACCGCGCCATGTTCTCTCCCATCGGGCAGGAAGAGAAGACATGGACCGCGCTCAGGCTTCCGTCGCGCGCGGCGAGCGCCGGCAAATGCGCCAGATCGGCCGGAGACTCGAGCGCTGGGACGTGGGCGACCGCCGGATAGACCCGCCTCGCGCCGGCAGCGAACAGCGCTTCGACCATGCGGTGGAAGCCGCCCGTCAACGTGGCTAGATCGTCCTTCGCATAGTCGACGGTCACCAGCGGATCACGCACGAACGGCAGGTTTCGTACCTTGGCCTTTCCAGCCGACGATTGCACATAGTAGATACCCATGCGGCGCCACCGATCCGGCACCCGAGCGAGTCCCTCGGGATTGCCGTTGAGCGCTAGCGCGAGCATCGACGGGCTGCTGATCGAGCAGCCGATCCCGATATCGGGCTCGAATTCGCGGATTTGATGGACAGGATCGAGATCGCCGGGCAGGTTCACTTCATCGTCGAACTCCGCCACCGCTTTCAGCATCGTATGAAAGCGCAGCGACGATCCGATATTGTGGCGGATACCCGATCGCCTGAGCAGCGCCGGTGTCTGCACCGCCCCGCACGCGACGTATACCCGCTCCGCCCGGATGAGCACAGCGCGCGGCGGATCGTCGGCGGGGGTGTGTTCCGCCTCGACCGTCCAGCCCGAACCCGACCGGACGATGCGCCACGCGCGGAGGTCGGCCAGCAGACGGCCGCCCGCTGCGCGGAACCGCGGAACGAAGGTGCGCGACATGGACTGCTTGCCCGAATTTGGCTCGCTGTGGTCATAAATGTTCAGTCGCGCCGTCGGCGTCGCCGCCCAGCCGAGCGCCGCCGCGCCCGCGCCCAAGCGGGTCGAGATGCCCGGAGCGGGTCCCGGCAGGTGCTCGACGCGGGCCGTCGCTTCACATGCTTCGAAATGCGGCGCCAGCGCTGCAGCGGACCTGTCCTGAACGCGGTAGTCTTCCCGCCATCGTTCGAGCACGCTCGCCGGAGTTCGGTGATAAAGACCGCGATTGACCTCGCTGCCGCCGCCGACGCACCGCCCCTCGACATAGGCAATCTTGGCCGCCCCCATGGCGATGCCTATCCCGGCGCCGCGATATTTCTGCAATCGCTCTTCGCGCGAAAAAGGCGCTGCAGACGAGACGGGCAGGTCTGGCCCCTCTTCGATCATCATCACGGAGCGTCCCGCTTCGGCGCAGAGGGTAGCGGTCACGGCGCCGCCCGGTCCGGATCCGATCACGAGAATTTCTGTGGTCATCGTGCTGCGCAAAGCCAGCACTCCCGAGTTCAGATGCGCCGGGCGTCGGCCGCGGCGAACCGGGCATAGACGGACAATGCGCGGTAGAAGGCGATCACGCTCCGCAACGGCCCGATCGGCAGGCGATCGAGGCGGCGCAGCAGCCGCACCTGTCGCGATAAATCTAGCGAATGAAATGGCTTACCGCTCGTCACGTAAGGCAGCGCGTCGATGGCAAGCGTGGCCGCCCGCACCGCGACTCGGAGGTAATCCGGCATCTCGCGACAGGTGGCAAGCAAGTAGTCCGCAACCGCGTCGGGCTCATGGCCGTGAGAAGAAGGCATTCCCAGCTCGTCGAGCAGGGCGACAGCCAGCGAGTGGACGCAAGCTTCGAAATCAGGTGTCCGTCCCCTCCCCCGATCAGCCGTATGCGCTTCCTTTGCACGGGACGGTGCGACGCCGGACGGCTCAACCGGAAGCTGCAAGGCCAGTTCCATCACCGGTGTGCGCCGACCGGTACGAAGCTGGGTGCAGACAGCGTGCTGAGCACCGGCAGATCGACGAACGACGTCACCAGCAGCACGGCGACCGTAAGCCCCGAAGCCAGCATCAGACGCCGCGAGCGAAACAGTCGCTCAGGACGCTGGGCGATCGAGTTGGAGAGCAGCGAGAGCCACAGATAGGACGCGAACAAGCCGGCGATGAACGGAAACGCGACGAGATATTCTAGCCGGTAGCGGATCAGGAACACGGCGAGGAAGAATGCCGAGATCATCGCATAGAGAAAGCAGGAGACGATCAGGTTCTCCGCCGAATAATGCGCGAACGACCGTCGATAGCGCGCGAGCATCTCGATGCCGATACGGGCGGTGATGTCGCGATATTCGGAAAGCCGCTTGGCGCCCATGAGAAAGGCGCCGGCAGCCCAATAGGCGAGCAGCAGACTGGCCGGCGGAAGGGTCGCGGCATCGATCATCGTCCAGCCGAGTGTCAGCCGAATCGGATTGTTCACGGACTCCGAGATGACGTCCACATAGGCCCGGTCCTTGGTTCGGACGGGCTCTACATTGTAGAGGACGCCCGACAAGGCGAAGACCGCCGCTACGACGAGGAACGATCCGTTGACCAGGCTGGCGAGCAGCAGCCCGGCGACGATCAGCGACGCATATTCCAGGTAGATGATCGCCGGCGACAATCGCCAGCGTAAGGCCGTCCGGCGCGATTTCTCGGGATGGTAGGCGTCGAACTCGCGATCAAGCCACTCGTTGATGACGTAGTTCGCGCTGGCCATGCAGACGGCGCTCAGCAGCCCGAACAGCAGCTCCGTCGGAACGAACCCGCTCGGTGGCCCTCTCAGCACATAGGCGAGAATGATCCCCGGAATGATGAAGACGTGCTTCGTCATGTGATCGACGCGAGCGATCGCCAGATATTGCCGGAAGCCCGCGGGCTTCGGACCCTCGTCCGGATCAGTGCGGACATCGGACTCGCTGCGACCAGCCAGGATGTCGGTTACCATCACCGGTTCTCCTTTCCGATCGGACGACTGGTGCGATCCCGGAGAGCTGCGGCGTAGACCCGTCCGTCAGGTTCGTTCGCAACCAGCTGCAGGTTCAGGTCGCTGACGAGCCGCGTTTCGGTCGCGAGATAGGGCCGCCACTCGACATGTCTCATGAATACCAGATACCCTTCGTGCGTTCGCAGGCTCTGCCGCACCTGCTCCACCTGTGCCGCATAGGGATGTGCGGGATCGGGAAGGCCGGTGCGGGGCATGACACGCCAGGGCAGCCAATGCGCCTTGTGGCCGGTGACATAGGCGACCGCGTCGGGTGCATTGCTCCAGATCGTCGCTTGAGGCGGGAGCGCCGCCACGTGCCGGAGCGTCGGCGATCCCGTCCAGCTCGGCGCTGCGAAGCCCTTGCCGTTCTGGAAGTCCTGCTTCGTCCGCAGGGCGGTGCGGATCAGGTGGCCGCAGAGAACAATGATTGCGAGGCAGGCGAGCCCGGTAATCACGCGTCGCACCCGGTCATCCGGCGCGAAGCGCATCGACGCCGCGATCGAGATCATCAGCACCGCCGAGACATAGAGCGGAAAGGCGTAGCGGCCGGTGAGCGAGAGATTGGCCTCGATCGAAGTGGCGAGCACCATGAACGCCACGTAGGCGAGGAAGAACAGACCCAGCGCCATGGGCAGCAGCGGCTCGGCTACCTTGCTCCATCGGCTCTGCGCGATGGCCATGCCCGACGTCCGCCCGACAATGTAGGCGCCTGCTATCGCGACGGTGGCCAGAATGCCGACGCGGGCTGCCAGCGACACCTGATCCGGCAGCAGCCATGCGGCCATTGCCTCAAGACTCTTCATCCACTGCATCGCGCCCATGTTGCCGTGGAAGCTCAGCTCGCGGCCGAGCGACTGGCCGGCGGTCAACTGGCTCGCAACACACCAGCCGGCGAACAGGCCACCGGCAATCAGGCTGAGTATTGCGGCGTCCCGCAGACGGCGCGGCCAGGGATGACGACGGCTGATAAGCAGCGTCGCCGCCAGTGCAAACCCGATCGGCGGAGCCGTAAACCGGACGAGCGAGCAGAGTCCCGTCAGGAGCGCGGCGATCACCAGCCACGCCACCCGCTCGCTCTCGAGATAATTCAGGAACGCAATGTAGATGGCGAGAAAGAAGAACAGGAACAGCGGCTCCGAGAGTGCGCTCGAGTGCAAATCGACGAATTGGGGTGAGAGCACGATCAATCCGGTACCGATCGCAGCGGCAAAGGTTCGGCCCGTCGTCCTCGCCAGCAGGTACCAGGTCAGCGCGGCATTGGCCGCCGAGAGCACGAGACCGAGCAGCTTCGCGCCGGCGGCCATGCCGATGCCGGCGTGGCTCAGCAGCATGAGCAGCCAAGCATAGAGCGGCGCGTCATAGGGGACGTCGTTCATCCCCATGTACCGCGTGCTGTCCGGCAGGATGCCGATGCCGTGGCGGGTGCTGGCCAGCACCAGCACGAAGGCGATTGCCGCAGCGATGGCGGCGCCCGCCATCACGCCACGAGCTGGCGCGCCGTCTGGACGCGTCGAACTCGGCCGGGTTGTCGTATCCCAACTCCGGGCGGCCCTAAAGCCGGCGGCATCCGGGAAGGCGCTAGAAGACACGGGCGATATTCTTCGCGACGAACTTGACGGTAGCATCGGCGATGCCCCGGGTCAGCGTCTCGTCGAGCGCAGCGATAAGGCGATCGATCTGCGCTTCCTGCACGATGAAGGGCGGCATGAAGTGGATGATGTCCCGCGCACCCGGCTGGAAGTGGACCAAGATGTCGTGCCGCTCGTACAGCTCGCGGGCCAGTGCGCCGATCAGCACCGTCTGGTAAGTCGTGAAGAGCGGATTCTTCGAGATGTCGACGAGCCGTGTCGCAAGCTCCTGGCCGAAGTTGAGCCGCATGGCCTGAAACAGGCCGCGCCCGCGCACGTCCAAGATCCGCTTGGGATGCTTGGCCTTGAGGTCGTGCAGGCGGCGGGAGAGATATCCTCCCATCCGCTCGGCGTTCTCGATCAGCTTCTCGTCCTTGAGGATGTTCAGCGTCTCGATCGCAACCGCGCAGCTCTCACCGAGACCACTGAAGCTGGAGCTGTGCAGGTTGCAGGTCTGCTTGTTGCCATAGGCCTTGTCGAACAGCCGCTGGGACGTGACCATCGCCGCCACTTCGCGCTTGCCGCCGCCAAGCGTCTTGGCGAGCGTCACGATGTCGGGAACGACTTCCTCGTGCTGGAACGCGCAGAACCGGCCGGTCCGCCCCATGCCGACCTTCACCTCATCGAAGATCGAGAGAATGTCGTTCTCGCGGCAGATACGCGCAAAAGCCGGCAGGTAGCCGTCCGGCAGCACCTGGCAGGATGTGCCGCGCATGGACTCGACGATCGCAGCGATGATCGGGTTACGTCCCCGGCTGTCGCTCTCGCTGCGAATCGCCTCCTGCAGCGCGTCGATATTGCCATATTCGACATAGACGATGTTCTCGCGCGGCACGCCGAGCAGGAAGCCGTCCTGGACGTCCGGTGTGGCGGTGGTGAGGGACAATGCGCCGTGCGTCTTGCCGTGGAAGGCGCCGCGCATGCAGAGGAACTTGCGCTTGCCTTTGGGAGTCTGGACGCGCTCGCTGAGCTTCATCGCCGCCTCGTTCGCTTCCGCGCCGGAAACGGCGAAGAAGGAAACGGCGAGCGGGTCGGGCAGGAAGCGCGCCAGGTTGTAGGCGAGCGCGCCCTGCAGCTTGTGCGGCGCAAGCTTGATACAATCCAGTATGAGGCGCTCGTGGCATGCCTGTTCGGCGGCGATGATACGCGGATGGTTATGGCCCAGACCGACCACCCCCAACCCCGTGTGAAAGTCCAGGAGACGACGCCCGTCGCCGAGCTGAATCTCCGCGCCTTGAGCGCTGAGTATGTCCATCTCGGCGAGGCCGAGCACGTCGTAGAGCTGCAGCATGTAGCGGTTGAGATGCTGCGCATAGAGCCGGTTGGCATCGGCCTTGCTCAGGTCGAAGCTCTGCTCCAGCGTGAGGATCTCACGATCTTCGCCGCGCGGATGCGGCGCCTCTGCAATCTTGAATTCGGTTGCCATGATTCTACCCCCGGACGTTCAAGTAGCGCGTCCGGGACTAGGCCAGAATCTGGCGTCCTCCCTACTCCACCGTGGTTAACGCATGGCAATCATTCGTGGTATTTGGACCAGGCGGCCCCCTTCAAAATAGCGCGCGTTACGCAGCCCTGCCCATGCTAACTTGCAGTCTCATCCGGCTGTGTCCGGCATATCCGTGACGAGAGCTTGGTAGATCGCGAGATCGTATACATCGTTCCGGAATGCTTCTCCGGGATGGTCGGCCCGGTGGCGGAACGATGCCGCCATCGGCTGCAGATTCACAGCCCGCTTTGCGTGAAGGAAGGTTGATGGCACGGTCGGAGATCACTCGAGACGAGCTCCGGCAAATGCCGTTCGCAGCCTGTCGACGGCAACCATTGCGAGTAGTCGCCGATTTCAAAACGCTCCAGTATGCGATCCATGCTCTCGATCGGTGACGATAGCGGTACGGCTTCGCGACCGGTAGCGGGCGTTAAGGGGAATCTCGTCGGCGCCGTTGCCGCAATGACGGCGCAGTCGGAGCGCCTGCCGACCTTCCCTCTGCCTGCCCAAACGGCAACACCGCGCGCAATCTCCCTCGCTGCAGTCCTTGGCCTGCTTGCGACCTGCGGGCTCTTCACCCGCATCATGAGCTTCCCGCTCCGCCATGACGAGCAGTTCTACGTCCCGGCGGGAATCCTGTTCAGCCGGATGAGCCTATATTATGATTTCGGATACAATCATCTTCCCAACCTTCCGATACTGCTGTCCGCGTTGTTCTCCCTGACCGGCACGCATCACTATCTGCTTGCGGGCAGGCTGCTGCTCTTTGCCGTTTGGCTGGCGGGTGGCGCGGCCATCATTCTCATCGCGCGGCTGATGACGGCGTCGATGCCGATCGCAGCCCTGGCGGTGACCCTTTACGTGACCAACCCAGTACTGCTCGGGCCCACGGGCATGGCCGTGACGAACAATTTCGTGCCGGTCGCGGGATCGCTGATCGGCCTCTACTTCTTCCTGCTCGGCACCCGCGCCGGTGCGGATCGCCGGCGCGCAGGCTGCCTGCTGGCTAGCGGCTTCGCGGTTGCGGCCGCGGTCGGCTTCAAGATCAACTACGTTTTTCTCCTGCCCTGCTTCGGCTGCGCCGTGCTGTTCGCACCGACCGCAGCCTCCGTGCACGAACGCGTCCGCCTGATGATCCTGCCGTTCGTGGCGGGCGCGCTGCTCGGCGGTTTGCCGACATTGATCTTCTTTCTGTCAGATCCCGCTAATCTCTGGGCACACGTCGTCCGCTACCATCGCGTCGCGCAGGTCGAATACTGGGCCGGCAACGACGAGGTTGCGGTCGGCCCCGGCCAGAAAATCATGTTGGCTCATCAATTATGGCTGCTGGGCGCCGGCGGCTGCATCCCGCTCGGCATCGGCTATCTGCTCTGCCTGATTGGCATCAGGAGAGGACCGCGCGCCACACTGATCGCGCTGGCGAATGCGCCTGTCCTGATCGTGACCGGCCTTGTCGTCCTCGGCTGCATGGTCTCGTTCATCCCGACCCCCTCCTTCCCGCAATATTACGCGCCGCCGATCGTTTTCGGCATCGTCCTGGTAGTTCTGCTCTACGGCATGCTGGACCGTGCGGAACGAGACCAGGCAACGCCGTTCGTGTTCACGCTGACGGTGATCGCGGCAGTTGCCGGCGGCCCGCAGCTCTGCTCCGGTATCGGCGCCCTCGTCCATCCGCGCAGCTGGACCGGTATTGCCGTACATCGCAACGCCGAGGCGCTGGCGAGCGAGACGGGACGAGATCACGGACCTGTCGCAACGCTCGCGCCGCTCTATCCATTAGAAGCGGGGCTGCCGATCTATCCGGAGCTTGCGAGCGGCCCCTTCGTGTATCGGGTGGGTGATATCCTGCACCGAACAGATGCAAGTCACTATCGTCGGCTAACGTCGCCCACACTCGTGGGCGCGGTTCTCGCCCGAACACCGCCCTCGTCTGTCCTAGTAGGGCTGGAAGGCGAGCTGGAGGCTCCACTCGTCGCATTTGCAACCATGCAAAACTATAGAAAGATGCCGCAACCAGTAACTGATCGTGCAAAACGCGAAGCAATTCTTTACTTACGAACTAATTAAGCATGATGATTTTTCCCACGCGTTTTCTGGCTTGATTTTTTAACTTAGTTGCTTAAACAACTTGGGCTAGATTAAAGACGAGTCGACGTCATGTCTAAATATGTTCTGGAAAATCCTCAAGATTTCGGATCAAGCGCGTTGGCGGATTGCGAGCGGGCGCCAGAAGCTCCTGTCGCATCGTCGAACGGAATGAGCATTGATCAGCGCCGTGACGAGCGGTTCAGACCTAGCGCAACGGTAGAGCTTGTCACCGCCGATGGCGCTATCATACCCGTCGTTCTGACGAACATCTCGCTCAATGGCTTCAGCGCCAGGCACGCATCTCTGCTAGGCGTGAACTGTGAGATCAGCGTGAAGCTCGACGAGGAGACGAGCAGGGCGGCACGCGTGGTCTGGGTCACGCGCGACGCGCTGGGCTGCGAGATGATCGAGCAGCTGGAGGAAGAGCAGCTCGCTCGCTTTCTGCTGTTGCAGTTCTGAACTCCGCTATGCCGCAGCTCTGCCTACACTATCCGTGCGGATGATGGCTGTACCACTTTTGGGCTGATTTTCCCGTCGGCCCGGCTCATCAATACTTCCGAAACTTCTCCCGCCTATGCCACCTCGCGCGCGAGGGAGAAGGTAAAGTGTTGTATACCGGTACGAATTTGGCTGATATGTTTTACGGGACGATCGATGGCGACCTTGCCCGTGGGTTCGACGGCGACGATTTTCTTAAGGGCGGCCCTGGCGCAGATACGCTGGACGGCGGCAACGCGAACGACAAGCTGGACGGTGGGCCCGGCCAAGATTGGCTGATTGGCGGCGAGGGCAACGACATCTTCTCCGGCGGAGACGATGCCGACCGGATCGAAGGCGGCAACGGCCACGATCAAATTCTCGGGGACGGCGGAGACGACCTGATCTACGCCGGCGACGGTCGCGACTATCTGGACGGCGGATATGGCAATGACACCATTTATGCCGGTTCCGGCGACGACGGGTTTCTCAACGAGATCAATCCTGCCACCGGCAAGCTTACGACGGAGGGTGTCGCAGGCGGTCCTGGAAACGACTATCTGTACGGGGAGGATGGCAACGACAAGCTGAAAGGCCAATCGGGCGACGACCACGTCTATGGCGGCAATGGCGACGATCGGGTCGATGGCGGCGACGGCAACAACTATCTCGAAGGCGGCACCGGCAATGACATTCTCGTCACCGAGGATGGCAGGGACACGCTTAAGGGCGGAGACGGGCAGGACAATCTTCAGGCCGGCGCAGGGAACGATTATCTCGACGGCGGCAACGACGCGGACTCGGTCAATGGCGAGGATGGCGACGACCTGGTTTTCGGCGGCCGCGGAAACGATTTCATCCTCGGCGGCAACGGTAATGACAGCGTCCACGGCAACGAGGGCAATGACACGATTTTTGGTGAACTCGGTAGCGACAAGCTCTGGGGTGATTCAGGCGCCGACTGGTTCGTGTTCAAGGGCGCGGGCGCGCTCGACGGTGGCGACATCATCGAGGATTACGAAGACGGCGTCGACCGGATCGTGCTCGAGAAGTTGGGGATCAGAAGCTATCAGGCGGGCGGCAAAGCCGGTTCGGTCTACGCTCACGATCTCGCCAGCGGAGATGTTCAGTTGGATGTCGTGACGAGCACCGGCGTGCATTTCAGCATAGGTGTCGCCGATACGACGCACGGCCTGTCCGCGAGCAGTTTCTCGTCAGCCGATTTCATTTTTGCCTGATGGCAGCGTTGGCCCGGCGCTCCAGGGCACCGGGCTAACGGAACAAGACGGTAACTAGATATTTACACTTCCGGGCGGATGGTGACGCAGGCCGCGGCGGCCGGAGCGAGACAAGGAGATTTCATGTCTTCTGCCATTGCACCATTGGCGAGAAGTTTCCTCGCATTGGCGATTGCTACGCTTGTCGTGGCGCTGTCGCATCAGGCTGCACCCCTTTCCCTTACCTGCATATCGCCCTGGTCAGCGGCCAAACTGCTTCCAGCGAACATGACGCTGCATTCACCGACCTGCCGTTTCTAGCGGAAGACGTCGCATCCGAGGGTCGATACCTCGTCCGAGTTAGCTTTCGGACTTTCCTGCCCCTATGTTCTAGCTACTAATTGCGTGTGCGCGCGGCGCACGACCGGCTTATTATGCCCATCCAAGTTTCTGCTTACCTCCGGAGCTTTGGAAATTTTGGCTGGGGGGCCTCATGGCAAACGGCGCGTATGCGGGCGGCGGCGAGTTTCGCGTAAACACGACGACCGCCGGGCTTCAGACCGATCCTACTGTCGCTGCGCTCTCGTCTGGCGGTTTCGTCCTGTGCTGGACGGATTACAGCGGGCTCGGCGGAGATGCGAGCGGCACATCGGTCAAGGCGCAGCTGTTTGACGCTGGCGGACAGGCGATCGGGAGCGAATTCCTGGTCAACACCGCAACGAGCGGTGGGCAGCAGGAGGCAGCCGTGACCGCGCTCGCTTCCGGCGGCTTCGTCGTAAGCTGGACGGACAACAGCGCAATGGGTGCCGATCCCGACAATTCGGGCGTCAAGGCGCAGATATTCGACGCGAGCGGCGCCAAGGTGGGCAGCGAATTTCTCGTCAACACGACGACCAAGCTCAGCCAAGCGGGCCCAGCGATCACGGCGCTCGCCTCCGGCGGCTTCGTGGCAACCTGGGTCGATGCCAGCGGAACCGCGCCTGATGCCAAGGGCACCGGCGTCCGCGCGCAGATCTACAGCGCGAGCGGCGTGAAGCTGGGCGGCGAGTTCCTGGTCAACACGACGATCCTGAGCAGCCAGCTTTCCCCGGCGATCGCCAGCCTTGCCTCCGGCGGTTTCGTCGCGACTTGGACGGACAACAGCGCACTGGGCGGCGACGCCTCGGGCACGAGCATCAAAGCGCAGCTCTTCTCAGCCAGCGGTGGCAAAGTCGGCGGCGAGTTCCTCGTCAACACGGCGATCCTGTCCACGCAGGACAGCCCCAGCATCGCCAGCCTGTCCTCCGGCGGTTTCGTGATCGTATGGCGCGATCAGAGCGGCCAAGGCGACCCGAGCCCTTCATGCGTCAAAGGCCAGGTGTTTGACGCGAATGGTGCCGCGGTCGGCAGCGAATTCCTCGTCAACACGACGTTGCTGAACGCACAGGACCAGCCGGTGGTAACCGGCCTGCCGGGCGGAGGCTTTGCGGTCAGTTGGCGGGACAACAGCAACCTCGTCGCCGACGTCAGCGGCTTCGGGATCAAGACCCAGATCTTCAACGCGCAGGGCAACAAACTGGGCGGCGAATTCCAGGTCAATACGACCATGACCGGCAATCAGGAGATGCCCC
>CAXTUG010000001.1:0-13066 GCA_964247375.1 uncultured Sphingomonadaceae bacterium | reverse complement strand
GGGCCAGGCCGATGCCCGCCAGCACCGCGCTCGCTTCCGGCGCGCTGGTGGTGGGCTACACGGATGCGAGCCGCACGGGCGGCGATATCGACGGCGCCATCCGCGCCCGCATATTGCAGCCGACCGCCGGCACGATCAGCGACATCGGCGTTTCCAGGACCGTGCTGTCGGAGGCAGCGGTCCAGAATACCACCATCGCGAACCTGAGCGCCAACGGCGCACTGAACGCCCTCACCAGCTACCAGATCATCAACGATTCGACCGGCGGCGCCTTCGCGATCAAAGGATCGCGGCTCGTCGTCAGCAACAGCCTCGGGCTCGACTACGAGACTGCAAGCAGCGCCACGCTCACCATCCGCGCCACCGACACGTTCGGCAACACGCTCGACAAGGTCGTGAACCTGACGCTGACCGATTCGCTGCTCGAGGACCGCTACGGCGCCGGCGACGAGGTGCTGGTCAACACCAACACCGCGAACAACCAGCTCTGGTCGGCGATCGCGGCCGGCGGCAATGGCCGGTTCGCGGTCGTCTGGGCGGACGCCAGCGGCCAGGGCGGCGACGCCAGCAACTACGGCATCAGGTTCCAGCTCGTCGACGCCAATGGCGCCAAGGTCGGGAACGAGCTCCTGGTCAATACGCAGACGCTGAACAGCCAGGACAATCCTGCCATCGCAGCGCTCCCCTCCGGCGGCTTCGTCGTCACCTGGGCCGATAACAGCGGCGTCGGGAGCGACACGTCGGGCTACGGCATCAAGGCTCAGATCGTCGACGCGAACGGCGCAGCCATCGGCTCCGAGTTCCTCGTCAACCAGTCGACCGCCAACGCCCAGACCTCCCCTGCGGTCGCGGCGCTCACGTCCGGCGGCTTCGTGGTCACCTGGACCGACGCGAGCGGCCAGGGTGGCGACAGCAGCAGCACGAGCATCAAGGCGCAGCTGTACGACGCCGCCGGCAACCGCCTGGGCGGCGAGTTCCTGATCAACACCAACACCCCGAATGCGCAGGACACGCCGGTGATCGCGGGACTAGCGAGCGGCGGCTTCGTGGTGAGCTGGCACGATACCAGCCTGCTCGGCGGCGACGGCAGCAGGGATTCGGTCAAGGCGCAGCTGTACGATGCGAGCGGCGCCAGGATCGGCGGCGAATTTCTCGTCAATACCACGACCGACCAGAAGCAGCAGCAGGAGGCGATCGCCGGGCTCGCCTCCGGCGGTTTCGCAATCGCTTGGGCCGACAATAGCCAGGTCGGGGGCGATCCGGACTATTTCGGGATCAAGGTCCAGATATACGATTCTGCGGGCGTGGCGGTCGGCTACGAGACGCTTGCGAACACCACGACGGCCGGCGGCCAGATCGCGCCGACCATTTCGGCGCTCTCCGACGGCGGCTTCATCGTCAGCTGGGCCGACTATAGCGGCGCCGACGCGGAGAACGGGACCGCCGGCATCAAGGCGCAGATCTTCGCCGCCAACGGCACCAAGATCGGCGACGAGTTCATCGTGAACAACGAGGTGCTGAGCGCGCAGGTCGATCCAACGATCGCGGCCGATTCCAATGGGCATTTCGCCATCTCCTGGACGGACTACAGCGCACAGGGAGGCGACGTCTCGCCCACGTCGGTCAAGCTCAGGACCTTCACCCAGCTCGGCAGCCAGGGCGGGCCGCCCCCGCTCATCGCCAACCCCGATACCGTGTCGGGAACGGAGGATCAGCAGCTCGTCACGCCGGTGTCGCAGCTCCTTGCCAACGACGTCGACTCGAACGGGCTGCCCCTTCTGCTGGTCAGCGTGGCGCCGATCTCCGGCGGTACGGTTGCGCTCGACGGCAACGGCAACGTCGTTTTCACGCCGAACGCGAACTTCAGCGGCGCCGCGCTCTACAGCTACGTCATATCGGACGATGCCGGCCTCACCGCGACGGGACGGGTGACGGCGAACATCGCGCCCGTCAACGATCCGCCGACGGCGAACAACGACACCGTCTCCGTTTCGGAGGACGGCAGCGCGATCCAGGGCGCGGCGCTGACCGCGAACGACACCGACGTGGATCTGGGCGACCGGCTCTCGATCCAGTCGGCGCAGTCCACCACCGCCGCCGGCGCGTCGCTCACCCTACAGAACAATGTTTTGACCTATGCGCCAGGAGCGCTGTTCCAAAGTCTCGCCGCCGGCGAGACGGCGAATGACAGCTTCACCTACGCCGTCGCCGATCTTGGCGGGTTGACCTCCAGCGCCACCGTCTACCTGACCGTGATCGGCGCGAACGACAAGCCGACCAACCTCACGCTCAGCGCCAACCGCGTGGACGAGAATGCGGCCAACGGCACGGTCGTCGGCACGCTGGCCGCATCCGACGTCGATCACGGCAGCGTGCTGACCTACAGCCTGACCAACAATGCCGGCGGGCGGTTCACGGTCGATCAGAATACCGGCGTGGTCACGGTCGCCAACGGCTCGCTGCTGGATTACGAGCAATCGTCGATCCAGCAGATCGTCGGCCGCGCGACCGACACTGGCGGGCTTTATGCCGAGACGGGCTTCGTCATTGCGATCAACGATCTGCCCGAACCGAAGAGCTATACCGGGGACAACGGCGCCAACCTCTTCACCGCGCCGACCAATGATTTTTGGACGATCAACGGGCTTGGCGGCAACGACACGCTCACCGGCAGTGCCAGCGGGGATGCGATCTACGGCGGTAGCGGGAACGACACGCTGGACGGTGCCGGCGGTGCCGATACGCTCTACGGCGGGATCGGCAACGATGTCTTCACGGTGGACAATAGCGGCGATCAGGTCGTTGAAAATTACGGCGAGGGAATCGATCTCGTCTACGCTTCGGTCAACTACACCATGCCGGTCAACGTCGAGAACCTGACGCTTACCGGCACCGCCGATCTCTCGATGATCGGCAACGATTTCGCCAACACCGTGCTCGGAAACTCCGGGAACAATGTCATGTATGGCGGCCAGGGCGGCGACTATCTGCAGGGGCAGGACGGCAACGATCTCGTCAACGGAGAGATCGGGAACGACTCGCTCACCGGCGGCAACGGGAACGACACGCTAGTCGGCGGCGTCGGAGCCGACCAACTGACCGGCGGGACGGGCATCGACACCTTTGCGATCGACTCTCTTCCCACCAACTCGACCGATTTCGACACGGTTCGGGATTTCACCCAGGGCGAGGACATCTTTACGTTCTCGCGTGCGGTGTTCACCGCCTTCGCCACAACACCGCTCGGCCCTCTCTCCTCCTCAATGTTCAAGGTCGGCACCGCTGCGACGACGACGGACCAGCACATCATCTACAATTCTTCTACCGGCAATCTCTACTACGACTCGGATGGCTCGGGATCGGCTGCCATGGTCCAGGTTGCCTTCCTGAGCGGCAAGCCGACCGTCACGAGCAGTAGCTTCTCGATCGTGGCGTAGGGCAGTCCGCCAGCGGATCGGTCGCCCCGACCGGTTCGATTCCGCGTCGTCAGTGCTCCCGAACCGCTTCTTGCCGGACTTGATCGATCGGGCTGATGAGATAGCTGGCGATGCTCCGGCGCCCGGTGCGGATGTCGGCCGTTACTTCCATGCCCGGAGCCAGCGTGATGGTCTCGCCAGCGCGTTGCAGCTGCCGTGCGGAGAGCCTCACGCGCGCGACGTAGACCAGCCCGAGCTTCTCATCCCGCACGGCATCCGCGCCTAGGCTCTCGACCGTGCCGGTCACCGTTCCATAACGCGTGAACGGAAAGGCGGCCAATTTCAGCCCGACCGGCTGACCGACACGAACGAAGCCGATGTCGCGGTTCAGCACCTTAACCTGCGCGACCAACGCGCCGTCCTTGGGCACGACAGCCATGATCGGTTTCGCGCTCTCGACGACTCCGCCAACCGTATGGATGCTGAGCTGGCTCACGGTACCGTCGACCGGGCTGCGAAGCTCCTGGAAGGTCGACTTCTGGATCGCCTTGCGCAGTTCGTCGCGACGGACGTCCGCTTCGAGCTCGACATTCACCAGATTTTGCAGGACCTCCTTGCGCGCGTCTGCATTGGCTTGCGCCAGATTACCGCCGGCGGTCTGGATCTCGGCCGTCGCCCTGCGCATCGTTTCCTGCGCGATGTCGCGGTCTCGCGCGGTGGCGAGCCGCTGTCGCTGCAGCTCCACGACACGAAGCCGCGAGGTGTAGCCGTTGGCCAGAAGCTTCTGCAGCGCATTGAGTTGAACGTCCATCAGCGGCAGCGTCTCGTCCAGCTTGCGCGCCTGGCCAGCGGCCTCGCCCCTGGCGGCCCGCGCCGCCTCAAGCATCGCCAAGCGCGAAGCGGCGTTGGCGCGGATGTCGTCGAGTTGGGCCTGCGCGAGCGCGCGCTGTTCGACGGCAAGTTCGGGTGAGGTCCCCAACGGAGGATCGAAGGCGAGACCGCGACCGTGGAGCGCCGAGAGTATGGCGCGACCGCGTGCAACGCCGAGCTCCGCTGCCTGCAGCGCCCGGCGTGCCTGGGCCGCCTCGGCACCGGACATGGTGGGATCGAGGCGGACCAGAACTTCGCCCGCGCGGACCGACTCGCCGTCGTGAACGAGAATGGCACGCACGATGCCCCCGTCGGGCGGCTGGATTACCTTCACGTTGTCGACCGGGATGAGCTCGCCCGTGGCGGACGCGACGATGTCCACCCGGCTCATCACCAACCAGATGCCGGCGAAGAGCAGCACCGCCAGGAGCGCACGGGCCGAGAAACGCGCGGTTGGCGAGATCGGCCGCTCGATGATCTCCAATGCGGCCGGCAGAAAATCCGTTTCGCTTGCTCGGACAAGCTTCACGGCCCGCTCGCGGTCGGCCGCATGGGCCAGGAGCAGTGCGTCCCACAGGCGTCTCGCAGCGGTCATGCCTGGGCTCCGGCGGGACTCGACTGCCGCCGATAGAGGCTTGCATAGCGGCCGTTGCGTGCCAGCAGGTCCGAATGGCCGCCGAACTCGACGATGCGCCCGCGTTCCATCATCATGATGCGCTCGCAGGGGCGGAGCGCCGAGAGCCGATGCGCGACGATGATCACCGTGCGCCCGCGCGCCATCGCCTTCAAGTTATTGTTGACGATCTCCTCGGTCTCGGCGTCCAGCGCCGACGTCGCCTCGTCGAAGATCAGGATGCGCGGCTGGGTGATGAGCGCCCTGGCAATGGCGATCCGCTGCCGCTGCCCCCCGGAGAGGTTCACGCCGCGCTCCTCGATGAGCGTGTCGTATCCATGCGGCAGGCGGAGGATGAACTCGTGCGCGCCGGCAAGTGTCGCGGCGGCCATCACCGCTTCCAGTGGCGTGGCGGGATTGCCGAGCGCGATATTCTCGCGGATCGATCGGGTGAACAGCAGATTCTCCTGCAGCACGATCCCGATCTGGCGACGCAGCCACGACGGATCGATCTGCGCGATGTCCACGTCGTCGACCAAGATGCGCCCGCTCGTCGGAACGTAGAGCCGCTGGATGAGCTTCGCGAGCGTCGACTTGCCCGAGCCGGACGGCCCGGCGATGCCGAGCGTGGCGCCGGGCGCCAGGTCGAACTCGATATCCTCCAGCGACCATTCGCTCTCGGCCGCATAGCGGAAGCGTACCCGATCGAAGCGGATGCCGCCCTTCAGCGCTGGGAGCGCCATCCCCGACCGCCGCACCGGCTCGGTCGGAACGTTCATGACGTCGCCGAGACGGTCGATTGACAGCCGCACCTGCTGGAAATCCTGCCAGAGCTGCGCCATGCGGACGACCGGGCCGGAGACGCGTTGCGCCAGCATGTTGAACGCTACGAGGCCGCCCACCGTCAGCGCGCCGGCCATGACCTCGCGCGCGCCGAAGAAGAGCGTGGCGGCGAAGCCCAGTTTGGTGATCAGCTGGACGAGCTGGTTGCTGCTGTTGCCGAGATTGACGACCCGCTGGTTGGCGGCGCTGTAGCCGGCCAGCTGCCGCTCCCACCGGTCGCGCCATTGCGGCTCCACAGCGGACGCCTTGATCGTCTGGATGCCGGAGACGCTCTCGACCAGGAGCGCGTTGTTCGCCGCGCCGCGCTCGAATTTCTCTTCCAGCCCGCGCCGCATCGTGCCCGTCACCAGCAGCGACACGGCGACATAGGCAGGCAGCATCAGCATGACGATCGCGAACAGCACGTGCGAGTAGAGCCACATCACCGCAAGGAAGATGACGATGAAGGCAGGATCGACGAGCACGAACAGCGACGCGTTGACCAGGAACTCACGGATCGTCTCGAGTTGGCGCACCCTGGTCACAGTGTCGCCGACGCGGCGCTGCTCGAAATAGGCGACCGGCAGGCGGAGCAGGTGCCGGAACAGTTTCGCGCCGAGCTCCACGTCGAGCTTCTGGCTCATTTCGGAATAGAGGCGGGTGCGCAGCCATCCGAACACGACCTCCATCACCGACACTGCGACGAAGCCGATGACGAGCGCGGAGAGTGTCGACTGCGTATTGTGGACCAGCACCTTGTCGATGATGTTCTGAAAGAACAGGGGCGCGGCCAGGCCGAGCAGGTTGATCGCCAGTGTCAGCAGCAGCACCTCGCCGATCAGGTGACGGTAGCGGACGACGAGCGGCAGGAACCAGCCGATGCCGAACTTCTGGGGCGCTTCCTTGATGCCCTCGCGCGTCGCAACGAGCACAATCCGGCCGGACCAGATGCGCGCCAGCTCCTCGCGCGTGCACTTTTCGACTGCCCGGCCGGGCCGCTGCACCAAAGTCTCGTCTCCAGCGATGCGGCCGATCAGGAACCAGCCCTGGGGTCCTTCGGCGAGCGCCGGCAGCGGCAGGCGCGACAGTCGCTCGAACGTCGCCGACACCGCGCGCGCGCGAACGCCGTCCTGCTGCTTGGCAATGCGCAGCACGTCCGCCGCGGTCAGCGGCCGCTGATGCCCGAGCTCGTGCCGGAGGTGCACGGGATTGATGGCGACCTGGTGCATGCCGAGCAGTGTCGTCAGCGCCACGAGGCCGCTCTCCGCCGGATCCGCTTGCCGGGGATCGCCTTCGATCATGGCAGCCCGAGATCTCCGCCCGGCACCGGCAGGTTCCGCTCCACCGGGCACGTTTTCAAAGTGTCCGCCCCTCGCCCGTCTTGCCGCTTCCCGGGCAGCATTTCCGCGTAGAGCCGCATCACCGCCTCGGCATGAGCCGCTTCGCCGAAGCGCTCCACCGCCGCCTCCCGCGCGGCACCCGCGATCGCATCGCGCTGCCGGTCGTCCCGCAGCAGCTCTCCGCAGGCATCAGCCAGCGCCGCCGCGTTCTCGGGCGTGACGAGCAGGCCGGTGCGACCATGCTCGATCGCCTCGACATTTCCTCCGGAAGCCGTCGCCACGACCGCCGTGCCGACGATCATCGCCTCGATCAGCGTCCGGCCGAACGGCTCGCCTACCGCTGGAACCATGAGCAGATCGCAACCCGCGAGCCAGAAAGGACCCGGCGTGCGGTGGCCCAGCAGGTGTACGCGGCCCGCCACGCCGATCTCGGCCGCGCGGCTACGGACTCGATCGGCCATGCCGTCAAACGACTCGCCAAGCAGGATAGCCTGCACATCCAGGTCGGGTGCGCGCCGCCGCAGCTCCGCAATCGCGTCTGTGAACAGGAGCGGCCGCTTGCGGTCGATCAGCGTGCCGGAGTAGCCGATGATGCAGGTCTTCGGGCGGATCGTGTCGAGCAGAGCCGCAACCGCGCGCCGCGCCGCGGCGCGGTCGTGGCGCGCCTCGACGTCGAACGGGCTGTGGATTACCCGGGTCCGTCCGGCGGCGGAATACCTGCCGGGGCGAGGCGCGGCATAATGCGAGACCGCTACTACCCGGTTCGCCAAGATCGGCGCCAGGAAGCGCAGCCCCATCGCGTCCGGTGCACCGCGATGATGCCAGAGCAGCCGCGCGCCGGCCAGGCGTGCTGCGGCGCCCCAGGTTGCGAGCGTGCGCCCGTCATTGCAGTGCACGATGTCCACGCGCTGTCGGCGCAGGAAGCCTGCGAGCCGCGGCACGACCGCTGCCAGTGCCACGGCGGCGCCGATGCCGATGCGCCGCCCGTGCGCCAGTTCCGGCGTCACCGGCGCGACATGGCTGGCGATCCCATGCTCCTGCAGCAGCGCGGCGACCGGTCCGCCGGGACGCTGCACCAGCGTGAGCGGGGCGAAACGGCCGTGGTCGAGATGGCGGATCAGCCCTGCCGCCGAGACGTGGCTGCCGCCGACGAGATCGCCCACGAATGGGAAGCAGACGATTGCAGGTGCCATGTTAGGTCTTGGCGGGGGGCAATGACAGGCCAAGCACCAGCCGCTCAATCTCCGAGCCGCCCCCGATCCGATCCACGATCATCAGGCGATGACCTTCGGGCGAGCGCTGGAAGAGCGTAGCGGCGTTCTCCGTCCCCTTTGAACGTGCGACCATCAGCCACGAACCGCCGCCCGCCATATAGGCAGTGACGTTACGCAACGCCTGCCGCAAATCGGCATCGCTGAAATAGCCGTGATTGAGGATGTTGGCGGCGCGGATGAAATCGAAGCGTCCGACGAACCGGTCGGTGCGCGAGAAAATATCGTTGATCTCGACCGAGATCGCCGGATGATCCTTGAGCCGGGGACTGAGCAGCCGCACCGCCTGAACTGCTTTTTTTTGATCAAGCCGCGACTGCACTGCATTCCGGCTGAGACGAGCCAACAGGCGGCGAACGGCAATCATGCCGGTTACGTAATCCGCACGCCGCTCCCATGCGCGTATGGCGCGCCCGAGGAGATCATATTGCATCGGGTGTCCCCCGCGATCGGACAGTACGCGAAGGCCGGGGAGCGCTGGAACAATGTATCCGTCGACGGACAGATCTGTACCCACAATGCTGGGTGCATGGCCGCTCTCGCGCAGTCGATCGTGGAGATCCAGCGTCGAAGTACCCGACGAGATGCCGATATCCAGCACATGATTGATCCGTGCGCCCGCGGCGGCGAAATGACGTACGCAGCACCCGTCGACGTCTCTCAGACGCGCGCTGGCGGTGCGCTTGAACGTCGCGTTCCGCGTCTTTAGGTCAGTGAAGAAGCGGTCCTCGATCTCTGGCGTCAGATTGCCTGGATCAAGCGCGAAGAATTTGCTTGCGGTGATCGTCATGCCACCCCCCAACTCCTATCTACTCTTTCGGGTAGCGCTTGGCGGCGGCAATTTAGAGGTAAGCCCGCAGGATCGATGATCTTTGCTGGACCCGGTGCGATGCGGGAGTCATGCGAACGTTCGTGGGGCGCGGTTCGGATCTTCTTGGTAACCGCCACATCCGCGCCGTCGGCCATCTGCTGACGGGGACGGCCGCGACGGTGGTGCTGAGCTTGATCTCGGTGGGGCTAGCCGCACGCGCGCTTGGACCGCACGGCTACGGCATTCTGGCACTGATTCTCTCGCTCGGACAGGCCTGTGAGCGGCTGGTCAGCTTTCAATCGTGGCAGCCGCTGATCCGCTACGGTGCGACACTCGATCCCGAGAACGACCGCCAGCCATTGCGCTCGCTGCTGAAGTTCGGTCTGCTGCTCGATCTTGCCGGCGGCGGTGCGGCATGGGCAATCGCAATGCTGCTCGCAATCGGCGCGCATTTCGTGCTTGAAGTCAGCTGGGCGATGGTTGCGCTCGCCGCAACCTACCTCGTCTCGCTCCTATTCAATTGCAACGGCTTCTCGACAGCCGTGTTCCGGCTGTTCGGCGCATTCCGGCTGTCCGCGCACATGCAGGTGGTGACGGCGTTCCTGCGGCTCGCAGCAAGCGCCGTCGCCTATCTGACCGATGCCGGCGTGCTGGGTTTCGTGCTTGTCTGGGCCGTAACTCAGGCAGTCGGCCCGTTGCTCACGCTGGTTGCGGCGCTCCGCATCCTCAGCCGCCACGCGATCGGCGGCGTGGTCCGCGCGGATCTGGCGGGTATCACCGAGCGCTTTCCCGGATTGTGGCGCTTCACTTGGGGCGCCAACGTCTCGCTCACCGTCTGGGCAAGCGCGCAGCAACTCGACACGCTCATCGTCGGCTGGTTGGCCGATCCCGCATCGGCGGGCCTGTACCACATCGCAAAACGGGTCAGCCGGGTCGTGCAGCAGGTCGGCAGCCAGGCAGAGGCCGTTATCTATCCCGACCTGAGCCGTATGTGGGCGGCAGGGCAACGTTCGGCCTTTCTGCGTTTGCTGATCCACACGGAGGCCGCGCTCGCGGCGTTCGGCGCAACCTGCTGGATCGGTGCGATACTGTTCGGACGCTCGGCGATCAGCCTGACGGCCGGACCGCGCTTCATCGGCGCCGGACCGCTACTGACCGTGCAGATCCTGGCAGTCGCACTGTCGATCAGCGGCGCCGCCAGTCGCGCCGGCCTGCTCGCCATAGGCCGCCAGCCGGCGGTACTCCGCACCGTTCTCGCGGCCTCTCTTGCTTTCTACCTGTCCGTCGCGCCGCTGATTCTCTGGCTTGGTGCGATGGGCGCGAACGTGGCGCATGTCTTGTTCGGCGCAACGTGGCTCACGGGATTGACCTTATCCCTGCGCCGAGGCCTGAAAGGCGGTCGTTCCGATCCGGTGATAGTGTCGCCGCTTACCGCGGTGGCAACCAGATCCTGACGAGCTCCGAACGGACTTCGGTCGGCAATCGTCTCTGCTTGTGATCAAACATATCCGGATTTGACCTCGGTTGGGTCCGCTGCGGCGGAGCGCGAGCGCCGATATGCCGTTCGATGGCAATCGTTCGGGTCGCCCGAGATTGCGGGCGATCAGCCCAAGTGCAGCGCTTCCGCCACCGACCCGCCCATCCGACGAATCGAACGCTTGAACCGACCGACTGCCGAAAATGCGGGAGAGCCGGGTTCGGGATGATAGTAATTGAGTGACAGTGACGCATAGTGGATCGTGTCACCGTAACGCCGCGCGGCATGGCGCTCATAATCGACTTGGTTCAACACCGCGCCGATCACCGGCTGGCCAAACACCTCCATGGCTGCCATCGCCGCCTCTGGGGTCGTCCGACCCCAGCGCAGCACAAGCAGCGTCGCGTCCACATACCGCGCGAGCGTCTTTGCGTCGCGCACCGGCAGGATCGGCGGAGCGTTCAACACGACCATCGCGTACCGCGCCCTAAGCTGCTCGATTAGTTCCGGGAGCCGTTCCGAGGCGATCAGCGCGGCGGGATCCGATGCCGCCTCCCCGACCTCGATCATGGCGAACCGGCCCTTCGGCACGGGTGCGAGAAGTTCCTCCACGCCCGCACGGTTGGAGAGATAGGCAACGACGCCGCCCTTGCGAGCGTGGGCACCGTCGACCTGCTCGCGGCGCAGATCAAGATCGACCACGATCGCTTCGCGTCCGATCGCCTCGGCCGCAGCCGCCAGGCTCGTCGCAATCGTGCTCTTGCCTTCGCCCTCTAGCGGAGAGGTGACGACTATGACGCGGGAGCCGTCCTGACCTGCGGTCCGGTCCTCCACCTCGATGAGCAGGTTGCGCATCGCCTCGGCGAAGCGCGATTGCGGCCGCTTGGACACGACCGAGGAGACCGGATCACGTGGCGAGAACACTTCGGGTACCATTGCCAGCACGGGCAATCCCAGTAATCGCTGGACCTGCTCGGCGGTGCGCAGCTTCGTGTCCATCGCCTCAATGATGAAGGCCAGCATGACACCCAGCATTGCCGAAGCACCGAAAGCGATCACGAGGACGCGCTTCGGCAACGGGTAGCTCGGCGCGTCGGGTATTGGCCCGCGAGACACACGCGAGATGTCGGGTTGGATCTCGAGCAGCGCGCCCTTCTTGTCATTGAGCTGATGGAGCAAGCTCGCGTAAAGCGCCGCCGTTGCCTCGATCTTTCGGTCGAGCGCCTTCAGCGGCACCGCTGCCAAGCTGTCGCTCAGCGCATGCGCCCGCATGCTGGCGATGCTTGCGCCCAGGATGGCGCTGCGCGCGCTGCTCGCCGAAGCCTGCGCCCGGCGATCGGCGGCGACGCGCGCGGTCTCCTGCCGGATCTGCTCGCGAATGGCCGCGAGGTCGGCCTTGGTCTGGGCCAACTCAGGATAGCCATCGCCGTAGAAGCTGGAGAGTTGGTTCACCCTACCGGACAACGTCGCTTCCTGCTGGCGCAGGTTTGAAAGCAGCGCGGAGGATCCTCCATCGACCCCTGGCGGCAATCCGCCAATTCTCATGCTGCTGTGATCGGAAGCGCTCTTCGCCCGCGCATCGGCCAACAGGCCAAGCAGCTCGTTGGTTTGCAGCGTGCCGCTCTCCTCAGGCCGCGAGCTCGTCAGACCATGCGTGCGCCGGTATGCGGCCGCCTGCATGTCCGCCACCTGCAGGGCGTCGCGGGCGTCGGCGACCTGTTGCGATAGCGCAGCAAGGTCGGCCTCGCGCCCTTCGCGAATGTCCACGACCTGATTATGAATGAACAATTCGACCATACGGTTTGAAATGCGCGCCGCTTTTACGGGATCGATGGAGAATGCCGCCACGCTGATGACGTTGGAATGGGCGACGCGGTCGACGTTCAGATGCGCCAGCAAATTGTCCACGACACCTTCGAACCGGTCATGGGCGATCATCTGCGCGCGTTCCTTAGGCGTCAGCTTGATCTGCGAATCGGCGTGGAGGTGCCGAATAAGCCTGCTGAACCAGCCTGGCTTACCGCGCCGGGCCGCGAATTCTGCGTCGTCGGCCAATTTGAGGGACGTGACCGCCTGTCGGGCCAGCGACCGCGATTGCAGCAATTCGATCTTGGTCCGAATCAGCGTATCTTCGTTGGCTGCGGGCGTTGTCGGCGTGCCATCTGGCGAGGTCTGCTGTCCCGGCGTCTGCACCATCACCATCGTCGCGCTGGCGAATACCGGCGGGGTGCGGATGAGAAAGACCCCCGTCATCAGCAATCCTGCCGCAATCACCAGCAGTATGAGCCAGCGCCGGCGCCTGACCACGCGGAATGCGTCGGCGACACCGATATACCCCGTCCTCGACCCTGGCTGCGGATGATAGCCGAGCTCAGGCGAGAGCCGGTTTCCCTCTGCCGCTACAGCCACCAATTCTTGCGTCTGCATCTCCGTACACCCCAGCACC